>NZ_JBDWPJ010000035.1:0-17926 GCF_039971195.1 Pseudophaeobacter sp. | reverse complement strand
AGCCCCCCCATGCCCCCCATCGACCCGGTTCGTCTGACTGCCGAGCTGATCCGCTGCCCCTCGGTCACCCCTGCAGAGGGCGGCGCCTTGCAGCTGCTAGAGGCGCTGCTGACCAAAGCAGGGTTTGCATGCACCCGCGTTGATCGTGGCGGTATCGCCAATCTCTTTGCCCGCTGGGGCGACAAGGGCCATGCCCGCACCTTCGGCTTCAACGGTCATACCGATGTGGTGCCACTGGGGGATGAGGGGGCCTGGACCATGCCACCCTTTGGCGCCGAGGTAAAAGACGGGGTGATGTATGGCCGGGGGGCCACGGATATGAAATCCGGCGTTGCCACCTTTGCCGCTGCTGCAATCGATTTTGTCACCGACACCCCCCCCGACGGGGCGGTGATCCTGACCATCACCGGCGATGAGGAAGGTGATGCGATTGATGGCACCACGGCGCTGCTGGATTACATGGATCAGAGCGGCGAAGCGATGGATGTCTGCCTGGTCGGCGAACCCACCTGCCCCAATACCATGGGCGAGATGATCAAGATCGGCCGTCGCGGTTCTATGACCGCATGGTTCACTGTCACCGGAAAACAGGGGCATTCCGCCTATCCGCACAGGGCCAACAATCCGCTCAATGCCATGGCGCGGCTGATGGACCGGCTCGCCAGTCACGAGTTGGATCAGGGCACCGCGCATTTTGATGCCTCGACGCTAGCGGTTGTCACCATCGATACCGGCAATCCGGCGACCAATGTGATCCCGGCGCAAAGCAGCGCCACGGTGAATATCCGCTTCAACGACAGCCACTCCGGCGCTGGTCTCAGCGCCTGGCTGCAGGATGAGGTCGATAGGGTCACAGCAGAGTTCGGCGTCTCAGTGGAAATGAAGATCAAGATCTCCGGCGAAAGCTTCATCACGCCCCCCGGTGCCCTGTCGGATCTGGTCTCGGCGGCCGTGCAGGCCGAAACCGGCCTCACGCCAGAGCTGTCCACGACCGGCGGCACCTCGGATGCGCGCTTTGTCAAACACCACTGCCCTGTCGTGGAGTTTGGTCTGGTCGGCAAGACCATGCATCAGGTGGACGAATGCGTGCCGGTTGAGCAAATCACACAGCTGAAATCGATTTATGGCCGCATCCTGAAAGACTACTTTGCATGAGCATCGAGATCACCGTTACCCAGGATCACGCCACCTGCTTTGCCCTGCGCCATACCGTTTTTGTCGAGGAGCAGGGCGTTCCCATTGCGGAAGAACAGGATGCACAGGACGCCAGCGCTACTCATGTTCTGGCCATGGATTCCGCCCGCCCTGTAGGAGCCGCCCGCATTCTGTTTCAGGATGAAGTGGCCAAGGTGGGCCGGGTCTGCGTGTTGAAAGAGGCCCGTGGTACGGGTTTGGGCGCTGATATCATCCGCAAGGCTATCGAAATTGCTGGCAAAACGCCCGGCATCACCCGCGTCAAGCTTGGCGCCCAGATCCAGGCGCTGGGGTTTTATGAAAAGCTCGGCTTTCAGGCCTTTGGTCCTGTCTATGATGATGCGGGCATTGACCACCGCGACATGGTTCTGGAGCTGGTGTGACGCCTTTTCGCAGCAGAAAACCTGTCCTGATCATCATGGTGAAAGAACCGCGCCCCGGTCGGGTTAAAACCCGTCTGGGGCGCGGCATCGGCCGGATTGCTGCCACCTGGTGGTTTCGCCATCAAAGCGCCCGGCTGATCCGCCGCTTGCGCGATTCGCGCTGGCGGATTGTGCTGGCCGTGGCACCTGACCTGGCGGTGTCCTCCCGCGTCTGGCCCCATGATATTGCCCGCCACCCGCAGGGGCAGGGCGATCTGGGACAGCGGATGGCGCGGATGCTGCGCCGGGCCGGGGCGGCTCCTGGACGGGTCAACCAAGGGCCGGTCTGTCTGATTGGCGCGGATATTCCCGGCGTGACCCGCGCCCATATCGCCCGCGCCTTTGCCGCGCTTGGGTGCCATGATGCGGTCTTTGGTCCGGCCTGTGATGGTGGTTATTGGCTGGTAGGCTGCAAACACCCCAGAACCCTGCCCCATGGTTTGTTTCGCAATGTGCGCTGGTCCAGCGAACATGCGCTGGCAGATACCCTGCGTAGCCTGCCTGGGTTTCGCATCGCCCTGACGGATACCCTGCGTGACGTGGATACTGCCGCTGACCTGCCCGCCCGCTAGTGTTCCGCCGATAGCCGGGTTGCATCGGCCGCAGTGCTTTTGATCATGACCTCTCTGCCCAGCCATGCTAGGCGGGGTATATGACCCGTATTCCCTCCAAGGCAGAGATCCTCGATTGGATCAGCGCCCACCCGACCCAGACATCAAAGCGTGACATTGCCAAGGCTTTTGGCATCAAGGGCGCCGACCGGATTGACCTCAAGCGCCTGCTCAAGGAGCTGGAGGCCGAAGGGCATCTGCAAAAGCGCAACAAGACCTATCGCGACCCGGAACAATTGCCCCCGGTCACGGTGCTGCTGGTCAAGGCGCCGGATGAAAACGGCGATCTCTATGCCCAGCCCTTGGAGTGGCACGGCGAGGGGATTGAACCCATCGTTCTGGTGGTAACCACGCCTGCAGGTCCCGCCCTGGGCCAGGGCGACCGTATTCTGGCGCGCCTCAGCAAGGTCGAAGGCTCGGATCATCACTACGAGGCCCGCATCATTCGCCGTATCGGCGTCAATCCCAAACGGGTTATCGGCATCTTCCGCAAGGGCGCCGAGGGTGGCCGCATCGTGCCGATTGAAAAATCCTCCTCCAATGAATGGACCGTAGCCGAGGACGCCATGCAGGGCGCCAAGGATGGCGAGCTGGTCGAGGCGGAACAGGCCGGTCCCAAGGGCCGCATGGGCCTGCCCCGCGCCCGAGTCATCAACCGGCTTGGTGACCCTTCCGCGCCCAAGGCCGTGTCGCTGATTGCCATCCACCAACACGGTATTCCCGATGATTTCCCCAGTGCCGTGGTGGAAGAGGCAGACGCCGCCAAACCCATGGGACTGAAGGGCCGTGAAGATCTGCGTGACATGCCGCTGATCACCATCGACCCGGCAGATGCCCGCGACCACGATGATGCCTGCTACGCCGAGGCTGATACAGATCCGCAAAACCCCGGCGGCCATATCATCTGGGTCGCCATCGCTGATGTTGCCGCCTATGTCACCACCGGATCCGAGCTGGACCGAGAGGCCCGCAAACGCGGCAATTCCTCTTACTTTCCGGATCGGGTGGTGCCGATGCTGCCAGACCGTTTGTCCGGCGATCTGTGCTCCCTGCACGAGGGCGTGCCCCGCCCCTGTCTGGCGGTCCGCATGCAGGTCGACGCCGAGGGCAACAAGCTCTCTCATCGCTTTGTACGTGGCTTGATGCGCTCGCAAGCCTCGCTGCATTACGCCGAAGTTCAGGACGCCATGGATGGCCAGGTGGGCGAGCGCACCGAAGCCTTCCTGGAGCCGGTAATCAAGCCGCTTTATGCTGCCTACAACGCGTTGAAAAAGGCCCGCGCCAGACGTGAGCCGCTGGATCTGGATCTGCCCGAGCGCAAGATCGTACTAAGCGACAGTGGCCAGGTGACCTCCGTGGCCTTCCGCGACCGGCTGGATGCGCATAAGCTGATCGAGGAATTCATGATCCTCGCCAATGTCGCCGCCGCCGAGACCCTGATCAAAAAGCGCTCGCCGCTGCTGTTTCGGGTCCACGAAGAACCCGCGCCTGAGAAACTGGAATCCCTGCGCGAAACCGCCATGGCGGCAGGCTTTCCGCTGGCAAAGGGGCAGGTCTTGCAGACCAAGCACCTCAATGCCTTGCTCAATGGGGCGGCGGGCACCGATGATGCGGAACTGATCAATATCTCCACACTGCGCTCGATGCAGCAGGCCTATTACACGCCGGAGAACTTTGGCCATTTTGGTCTCGCCCTGCGCAACTACGCGCATTTCACCTCCCCCATTCGCCGCTATGCTGACCTCATCGTGCACCGCTCTCTGGTCTCGGCCCATGGTTGGGGCGACGACGGGCTGCAAGAAGCAGAAATCGACCGGCTGGAAGAGACCGCCACCCATATCTCGGAGACCGAGCGCCGCTCGATGATCGCGGAGCGCGACACCACGGATCGTTATCTGGCCTCTTATCTGTCGGAACGGGTGGGCAATGAATTTGCCGGCCGCATCAGTGGAATCGCCCGTTTTGGTGCCTTTGTGAAAATGGACGAGACCGGTGCCGATGGTCTGGTGCCCGTGCGCAGCATTGGCCGCGAGTTCTTCCATTTTGACTCCGAGGCCGGGACCCTGATGGGGGCGGATAGCGGGCTGATCATTTCAATCGGCCAGCGGGTCACCGTGCGCCTGACCCAGGCCGCGCCAGTGACCGGCGGGCTGGAGCTGGAACTTTTGTCCATCGAGGACGAAGGCCTGCCCAAGGGCGGATTTGGGGCTGGGCGAGGCGGCGGGAGACGCAGCCCTGCCGGGCACACGGCCAAGCGCAAGAAAAACCGCGCCAAGCACAAATCCGCCAAGGTCAAACGCAAGGTGGAGCGCAAGCGGCGCAACTGATCGCTCCGCCTACCCCCTGCCCCTGTTCAACTGCGGGGCAGGAGAGGCTAGTCTGCAGATCAGGGCAACGGAACCGCATCCTCAAAGACCCGGTCGATATAGCGGCCTAGAACCGCGTCGCCTGCAACCCGGTCCACGGTAGGGGTTTGCACCATGGTTGAGCGCAACGCCTGCAGCATTGAGGCCACAGAGAAATCGGCGCTGGTCACCTGCTCCCCCATCAGAAACGAGCTACCCTGCAGCAGCACCGATAGGGATCGCAGCTGAATATCCAGCCGCTCGAACCGCTCGCTGTCACTGAACCGCCCCACGCCGTGAAACTGCAGCCCCTGATGCACCGACCGGCGGATGGCGCTGGTCACGGGGCGGCGGATAAGGGCTGGGATCTCGTTGAAGTAATTGTCGCGGATGGTGGGCCAGACCATGTCATTGTCCCAGCGATCCCGCACCACATGGAAATAGAGCGAATCCTCGGCCATGCGCACCAGCATCTGCGCCTGGGCCTTTTCGCGTGGTGACAGGCCGGGATCAAAATCGGTGCCTTCGGCCTCCAGAAATTTGCGGATATTGGCACTGTCTGCAATCAGCCGCCGGGTGGTGCGCAACACGGGTAGTTTACGATGCGGCATCTTGCGCGGGTCGTTCAGGTCTTCGCGTTTCCAGGTCTTTTGCGCATAGCTCAGCAGCAGCGCTGCCTTCACGCAAAAGGGGCTGAGGCTAAAAACAGTGTCGTTGCGCGGGTAGGTGAGGAGGGTCAGCATGGGTCTGTCCTTGGTTGTTTGTACCTGCCCCTGACTACGACGACCTAATGACAGTTTCTGTCATTAGAGGTAGAGAGGATAGGTCATGTCCAGAACCCACCGTCTTTTCCAACTGATGCAGGCCTTCCGTCAGGGAGCAGGCCCCAAAACAGCCACCTCGCTGGGGCGTGAGCTGGGTGTCTCTGCCCGCAGCATTCACCGCGACATCGCCACTTTGCGCGAAATGGGTGCTATTATTGATGGCGAGGCCGGCTATGGCTTTACCCTTGTCGAGGACAACGCCCTGCCGCCGATGGGGTTTCGCGACACTGAGCTGGAGGCGCTGGTATTAGGGCTGCGCGAGGTGCAGCAGATTGGTGACCCGGATTTGGCAAAGGCCGCCGGGGAGGCGCTGCGCAAATTGCAGGGACGCCTGCCACCACGGCAATCCCACCGGCTGCGCCATGCGGTGCTGGCGGCGCATCGGTTTCAACGCCCCGCAGCGCCTGCCATCGAAATGTCAGCTCTGCGGCAGGCTACCTGGGACGAGGTCGAGGTACGTTTTGCCTATGTCGATGCCAATGGCGCCCCCACGCAGCGGCAGGTGCGGCCGCTCGGGCTGGTCTATTTTGACCAATCCACGGTGCTGGTCGCCTGGTGCGTGATGCGGCAGGATTTCCGGGTCTTTCGCCTCGACCGGATGGCGGATTTTGCCGTCAGCGATGTGAGCTTTCGGCCCAACCGGGTGCCGCTGTTGCGTCAGGCACTAGACCACCTGGAGGCGCAGCGCAGCGCTGCATCCATACCCGCAAGGCAAGATGCAAAAAGGCCCCAGAGTTGAACTCTGGGGCCTTTCTTTTTCTGCAATACTAGCAGGCTTAGCTGGGGCTCATGCCACGCAGACGTTCCGAACGACGGCGCAGCATCTCGACGGTTGCCAGCAGGGCGATAGAGATCGCCACCAGGATCGTTGCCACCGCCAGAATGGTGGGCGAGATCTGTTCGCGCAAACCAATGAACATCTGCCAGGGCAGGGTCTTTTGACCGGCTGAGCCGACAAAGAGCACCACCACAACCTCATCAAACGACGTGATAAAGGCAAACAGACCACCGGAGATCACGCCGGGCAGGATCAGGGGCATCTGGATACGGAAGAAGGTTGTCACCGGATCCGCCCCCATGTTCGCCGCCGCTCGGGTCAACGAGCGGTCAAAGCCCACCAGCGTCGCCGTTACAGTGATGATCACAAAAGGAATACCCAGCGCTGCATGGGCCAGAACCACACCGATATATGTCCCCTGCAGACCAATACGGCTGTAGAAGAAATACATGCCCGCCGCCGAGATGATCAGCGGCACGATCATAGGCGAGATCAGGATCGCCATGATGGCGCGCCGGAACGGCACATGGGGCTGGCTGAGGCCAATCGCCGCCAGAGTTCCGAAGGTCACAGAGACAATCGTTGCCATCGGGGCGATCTTTAGCGAGTTCCACATGGCGCTTTGCCAGGAGTCATTGCTGAAGAAGTCGCGGTAGTGTTTCAGCGAAAACCCTTCCGGATCCAGCCGTAGCATTTCCGGTGTGAAGGTGAAGAAGTCCTGGGAGTTAAAGCTCAGCGGAATGATCACCACGATCGGAGCAATCAGGAAGAAGAAGATCAACCCGCAGATCACTCGGAAAGAATAGTACCAGGCCCGCTGACCGGTGGTCGCATATGGAGGAAGTGCACTCATTGTCGGTTACCCCAGCTTCACGTTGTCGATGCCGACAATTTTGTCATAGACCCAGTAGAGCACCAGCACCACCGCGAGAAGGATCGCACCCAGTGCAGCACCCAGACCCCAGTTGCCCGATGTCGAGATGTGATAGGCAATCAGGTTGGAGATAAAGGTCCCCTTGGTACCGCCCACCAGGGCCGGTGTGATGTAGTAGCCAACCGCCAAAATGAACACGAGGATCGAGCCCGCGCCAATACCAGGCACCGACTGTGGGAAATAGACCCGCCAGAAGGCCGTCCAGTTGGTGGCGCCCAGCGATTTCGCCGCCCGCAGATAGGTGGGCTGGATGGTCTGCATCACCGAATACATCGGCAGGATCATAAAGGGCAGCAGGATATGGGTCATCGCAATGATGGTGCCCAACTCGTTGTTGATCAGCACCAGCCGGTCATCATCGCTGACAAGACCTATCCAAACCAGCACGTCATTGATGACGCCTTGTTGCTGCAGGAGAATTTTCCAGGATGAGGTCCGTACCAACAGCGAGGTCCAGAAGGGCAGGAGCACCAGGATCAGCAGCATATTGGCCGACCGCGTGGTGATATTGGCCAACAACCAGGCCACCGGATAGCCCAGCATGATACAGCTGAAGGTGATGATCAGCGACATCCGCATGGTCCGGATCAGCATGGTGTTGTAGATACGTTCGTTTTCGGGGCGCACCTCGATACCATCGGCGCCCAGCTTCATGTCCACTGCATTGAGGAAATACCCCATGGTGCGGGTGCCGGAATAGGTCTTGATGGTGCGCCACAGCTCAAGATCGGCCCAGCCATCGTTGAGTTCGATCAGCCGTTCCTTGTAGGGGCCTTCGTTTTCCACATCCCACTTGCGGATCTTGCGGCCGGATTTCCGAAACACCGAGGACAGGCCCGGGTTTTCATAGTTCAGACGCTTGGCCACTTTGGTGTGAACCTTGATTTCGGCAGCAGCCTTCAGATCCACTGCCAGGGCAGCAAAGACGGCTTCGTCTGGCAATTCCGACGAGGTCGGGTCCCAGGTTTCCAGAGCGGCAACCGTCCTGGGCAGAACATCCTGAACAATGCGGTTATCTACCGACCGGAACAGCATATCGCCAACAGGCAGGATGAAAGTCACAAGAATAAACAAGAGCAGCGGTGCAATAAGCATCAAAGCCCTGAGCTTCTGCATCCGCAGTGCCTTGGCGAGGCTACGCTTTAGCGGCGTGCCATCAGCGGCCAGCACTGGGCCGTTTTGGGTGGTATCACTCATGGTGGGGGTCCCCGTCGGGTCGTTTTTTGGTGGAGAAAGGGCCCTGGCATTGGGGCCGGGCCCTTTCCCGTTGTCACAACGAGGTCAGATTACTTAACCAACCAGGCCTGGAATTTTGCGTCCAGATCATCGCGGTTGTCTGCCCACCACTCATAGTCATAGGTGTGCACGTTACCGGCGTTGGCAGGATCGGTTGGCATATGGGGTGCCATTTCGATGCCAAGCTCGGCGTGCTTACCAACCAGCGGTGCCGAGGAGGCACGTGCAGGACCGTAGGAGATATAGGCCGCCTGATCAGCCAGACGCTGAGTGTCGGTTGCGAACTTCAGGAAGTCCATTGCGCGGGCTTTACGCTCCGCAGGCAGACCGGCAGGAATGATCCAACCGTCGAGGTCAAAGGACTGCATGTCCCAGAGCATACCAATTGGCTGGTTCTGCTCGGCAATGGCCGAGAACAGACGACCGTTGAAGGTCGAACCCATGACAACTTCGCCATCGGCCAGCAGCTGAGGTGTTTCCGCACCAGCAGACCACCAGACAACGCTGTCTTTGATGCTGTCGAGCTTGGCCAGAGCCTGCGCTACACCTTCGTCGGTGCCCAGAACGTCATAGATTTCGTCCTTGGCAACGCCGTCGCAGTACAGAGCCCATTCCATGTTGTCGATTGGACGCTTCTGCAGCGAACGCTTGCCTGGGAATTTTGCCAGGTCAAAGATGTCGCAGACAGAGGTCGGTGCTTCGGCGCCAACCAGGTCGGTGCGGTAGCCAAATGTGGTCGAGTAAACGATCTGTGGGATGAAGCAGTCGGAAACCAGCAGGTCGCCAAAGTCTTCGGACGCCGGGGTGCCATCGGGGGCGGCGGCCAGATCTTCGTCGTGGTTGATTTCTTCGGCCAGGCCTTCGTCGCACAGACGCATCGCGTCAGAGGCAACAACGTCAACCAGATCCCAGGTCACATTGCCGGCTTCGTTCATGGCGCGCAGCTTGGCAACAGCTTCAGCCGAGCTTTCATCCCAAACAGCTTTGACGCCGTCGTTAGCCGCCAGATAGGGCTGAACATAGGCTTTGTCCTGGCTGGCCTGGTAGGAACCGCCCCAGGAAACCAGAGTCATTTCATTGGCCATGTCCTCGGCAAAAGCCGCGGGCGCGACAAGCGCCGTGGTCATTGCCAATGCTGACAGTTTTGTCATCTTCATGAGAGATATCTCCTTGTTGAAAATCTTACGTTTCTTGCCCCCGATCATCCATGCCGGGGGTTATGCGCGACTGGACTTAGGCGTCCAGAGCGCGACAATCTTCGGGCAGCCAGCCGATCTCGATCTGCTGACCGGGCTGCAAGCGGACCTGATCGGGCGCGTTCCGGGTTTTGATGACAAACTCATCATTGCCGGCCACCCGCAAACGGGTGCGGAAAATGTCACCCATATAGATGAACTCCAGCACTTCGGCCTTCAGGGTATGGGCGCCCTCGCTCAGACGGTCCTTGTTGTATTCAACGCGCTCAGGGCGGATCGAAACACGGGTCCGCTCACCAGGTTTGCTGACATTGACCGGCTTACAATCGATCAGCTCGCCATCATCCAGCTGCACCAGGGCAACGCCGTTGTTGATCTCTTTGACCACACCTTCGAGTGTGTTGTTCTCGCCGATGAACTGAGCAACAAAGCTGTTCTGTGGCTCTTCGTACAGCTTATCTGGCGGCGCCAGCTGCTGAATGCGGCCATCTTCAAACACCGCAACCCGATCCGACATGGTCAGGGCTTCGGTCTGGTCATGGGTCACATAGACCACGGTGATGCCCAGACGATGCGCCAGATGGGTGATTTCGAACTGCATCTTTTCCCGCAGCTGTTTGTCCAGCGCGCCAAGCGGTTCATCCATCAGAACCAGTTCAGGTTCAAAAACCAGCGCCCGCGCCAGAGCGATTCGCTGCTGTTGACCACCCGAAAGCTGCGAGGGACGACGGCCGCCAAAGGCGCCCATTTCCACCATATCCAGGGCGCGCTTCACCTTTGCTTCGCGCTCGGACTTGCCCATCTTGCGGACTTCCAGCGGGAAAGAGAGGTTCTCGGCAATGGTCATATGCGGAAACAGAGCGTAGTTCTGAAACACCATGCCGATGCCGCGTTTGTGCGGCGGGATATTGTTGATCGAGGTGCCGCCAAGGCGAATATCGCCGTGGGTTGCGGTCTCGAAACCGGCCAACATCATCAAGCAGGTGGTTTTACCAGAACCCGAGGGGCCCAGCATGGTGAGGAACTCACCCTTGGGCATAATGAGGTTCAGATCTTTTACGACAAGGTTCTCACCGTCATAACTCTTCTGTACGCGTTCGAATTCCACGAACGCGTCATTATTAGACGCATCAGCCAAAGCAGGCTCCCCGTTATGTATAATCGGCAGATTGGTTCTGCGCTTCTATCGCGATGTAAGCATACCCATGGCGGGTGATGCAACCGCATCATCTGATTAGAGATATTAGACCAGCTTAGGCAGAAGAGATAGCTATTTTGAACTGACTGCGACGGCTTCTAGTAGTTTTGCGACAAGTTTGGGCTGTTTACGCTAACCCTAGGGAAGCCCATCGGGGCATTCTCCGATATCACCCCACAAACAGAACAGGGCCCCGCATCACCAAGGATACGGGACTCTGCCGCTTTTATTCCTGTCTGCCTCTGCGGAGCTCGAAGCCCCTGCAAAGGCAAGCGGCCCTGATCCGGCCAGCCCGTCCGGGCAACAGATCAAGCGCTGTGCAAGAGGTCCTGCTCCTGCAAAATGGCATAGCATTCATCCAACGAAGTCCGGGCGCGGGCGATCAGCACGTCGATCTCTGCGGGCGTGATCACCAGCGGTGGTGAGATGATCATCCGGTCGCCAACATGACGCATGATCAGATTATTGGCAAAGCAGCGCTCGCGGCAGATAAAGCCAACGGTGCCCGCATCCGAAGCAAATTCCGCCCGCGCCGCCTTGTTGGGAGTGAGAGCAATCGACCCCATCATGCCAACAATCCGCGCCTCGCCCACAAGGGGGTGATCCGCCAGGGATTCCCATTTTTCCTTCAGATAGGGCCCGGCGACATCCTGCACATGGCCAACGACGTTTTCCTCTTCGAGGATCCGCAAGTTTTCCAGCGCCACTGCCGAGGCAACGGGATGGCCGGAATAGGTATAGCCATGGTTAAACTCATCGCTCGCGATGTCTGCCGCAACCTCATCGCTGACAATTGAGCCACCAATCGGCGCGTAGCCTGAACTCAGCCCTTTGGCGATGGTCATGATATCGGGGCGAATGCCCATGGTTTCGCTGCCAAACCAATTGCCGGTACGACCAAAGCCACAGATGACCTCATCTGCGATCAGCAGGATCTCATATTTGTCGCAGATGCGCTGGATCTCTGGCCAGTAGGTGGCAGGCGGCACGATAACCCCGCCAGCGCCCTGCACAGGCTCGGCGATAAAGGCGGCAACGCGATCTTCGCCCAACTCCAGAATTGCAGCCTCCAGTTCCTGCGCCCGCGCCAGACCAAAATCATCCTCTGGGGTGTCGCCCCCCTCGGCCCACCAATGCGGCTGGTTGATGTGGTGAATATCCGGGATCGGCAAACCGCCCTGCTCGTGCATGGCGCTCATCCCGCCAAGCGAGCCACTGCCCACCGAAGAGCCGTGATAGGCGTTCTTGCGGCTGATGATGATGGATTTGCTCGGCTTCCCCTTCAGCGCCCAATAGTGCCGCACCATGCGGATGTTGGTGTCATTGGCCTCGGACCCGGAGCCGGCAAAGAACACATGGTTCAGATCGCCCGGCGCCAGTTCGGCAATCTTGGCCGCCAGAGCGATAGCCGGAACATGAGAGGTCTGGAAAAAGGTATTGTAGTAGGGCAGTTCGCGCATCTGGCGGGCGGCCACATCTGCCAGCTCATCCCGGCCATAACCGATATTGACGCACCACAGCCCCGCCATGGCATCCAGGATTTCATTGCCGTCGCTGTCGGTCAAAGTCACCCCTGTAGCGCGGGTGATGATCCGGCTGCCCTTTTCGGCCAACTCACCATTGGCGGTAAAAGGGTGCATGTGGTGGGCGGCATCCAGCGCCTGCAATTCGGCCGTGGGCATGTGATTGGTGATCGCGTTCATCGGGCAGACTCCATCCAAATGAGATTGCCCCCAGAATATGATCAAATTTCGCCTTGTCAATCGAATCAGTTGGCCTTGCCCAGACCCTGACTCACCTGCTCCATGCCCTGTTCGACGTCTTTCTGCATCGCCAGGGCAGTTTTTTCCGGCTCCCCCCGCCGCATAGCCTCGATGATGTCTTTATGGCGGTCAGGAAAGCTCTGGGTTCCAAAGCGTCCGCAGACCACCCGCAGTGAGGGTCCAAAGCGCAGCCAGAGCCGATCTGCAAGGTCCGCCATGATGGGGGCATCGGCATGGGCATAGAGTTCGGAATGGAAGCTGTAGTTCTGCACCAGGTAGCCCGCAACGTCGCCGGTAGAAATCGCCTGATCCAGTGCTGTATCTATGACCTCTAGCCGGGCAATCTGCTCTGGGGTGATGCGTTTTGCAGCCCGGCGTGCAAGCTCGGACTCTATTGTTTTCCTTACAAAACCCAGCTCGTCAATGTCATCCGAGTTGAGCACCGGCACCGATACACGGCGGTTGCCCTGAAACATCAAAGCTCCGTCGGAAATCAGCCGGCGAATGGCCTCCCGCACCGGCGTCATTCCTGCGCCCAAGGACTCTGTCAGACCCTGAATGGTGACCGCCTGCCCCGGCGCTAACTCCCCAAAAAGGATCTGCCCCCGCAGCTTTTGATAGACGGTCTCATGGGCGGGCAATTTGGCTGCATCACCTGGGGCTGCCTTGGCTGCTGAATTGGTCACCGACACTTGGGGTTTTCCTCCTAAATTTTGGGCAGCTTGCACGAAGTTCTGCCCGGTGGAAACATAAACAGTATTGCCGAATGAGGCAAAACTTGATCAAATCTATCTCAGCCGGGCCAACACCGGTACCCACAGGGAGATTTCCATGACACTCAAAATGATGACAACAACCGCGATCATCGCCTTGCTTGGCTCTGCAGCCATGGCAGAAGAAGTGCGCGTCTACAACTGGTCCGACTATATTGACGAAGCCCTGCTGGCCAAGTTCGAAGCCGAAACCGGCATCAAACTGGTCTATGACGTCTTTGACAGCAACGAGCTTCTGGAAACCAAGATGCTGGCGGGCGGTTCTGGTTATGACGTGGTTGTGCCCACCGGCTCCTTTATGGCGCGCCAGATCCAGGCCGGTGCCTTCCAGAAGCTGGACAAAGACACGCTGTCCAACCTGCCCAATATGTGGGGCGCCATCGAAGAGCGCACCGCGCTGTATGATCCCGGCAACGAGTATTCGATCAACTACATGTGGGGCACCACCGGTCTGGGCACCAATACCGCCAAGGTCCAGGAAGTGCTGGGCGCAGATGCTCCGCTGGACTCGCTGGACCTGGTGTTCAACCCCGCCAATATGGAAAAGCTCGCCGCCTGTGGCGTCTATTTCCTCGACGCCCCGGATGAGATGATCCCGGCGGCGCTGAAATACATTGGCGAAGATCCCAACAGCATGGACCCCGATGTGATCGCCAAGGCAGAGCCCGTGTTGGCCGCCGTGCGCCCCTATATCAAGAAGTTCCACAGTTCTGAGTATATCAACGCGCTGGCAAACGGTGACATCTGCGTGGCCTTTGGTTGGTCCGGCGATGTGCTGCAGGCCCGCGACCGCGCTGCCGAAGCAGGCAATGGCATCACCATCGAATATAACGCCCCTAAAGAGGGCGCGCTGATGTGGTTTGACCAAATGGCCATTCCGGTTGACGCCCCCAACCCCGAAGGCGCCCATAAGTTCCTGAACTTCATCATGGAGGCCAACAACATGGCGGCGGCATCGAACTATGTGAACTACGCCAATGGCAATGAGGCCAGCCAGGAGTTCCTCTCGGAAGGCGTGATTGGCGATCCGGCGATCTACCCTAGCGCCGCAACCGTAGAGAACCTCTATATCAAAGAGGCCTATCCGACCAAGGTTCAGCGCCGCGCCACCCGCATGTGGACCAAGATCAAATCCGGCACCTGATATCAGGACTGCCCGATCCGGCGGGGCGCCCAGCGCGCCCTGCCAAAACCAATATGCACCAACACTCTGACGGCGCAGATCCCCTCTTGGGCGCTGCGTTCTTGGAACCTGCGGGGGACGCTGCTTGACCATTCCTGTTTTTGAACCCTGGAACGATCCTGAGGCCAAGCCCTTGATCCAATTCCAGAATGTCACCAAACGATTTGGCGATTTCACGGCGATCGATGATCTGACCATTGGCATCTATGAAAAAGAGTTCTTTGCGCTTCTGGGACCATCGGGCTGCGGCAAGACCACGATGATGCGGATGCTCGCCGGGTTTGAAACCCCCACCCAAGGCGCCATCTATCTGGCCGGGCAGGACATGGCGCCGGTGCCGCCGAACAAACGCGCCACCAATATGATGTTCCAGTCCTACGCGCTGTTTCCGCATCTCAGCATCTGGGAAAACATCGCCTTTGGTCTGAAACGCGAAGGTATGGCAAAACCGGATATCAACGACCGCGTTGACGAAATGCTGCGCCTCACCCGGCTGGAGCAATTTGCCAAGCGCAAGCCGCATCAGATTTCTGGCGGGCAACGCCAGCGGGTCGCGCTGGCGCGGTCACTCGCGAAACATCCCAAACTCCTGCTACTGGATGAACCGCTGGGGGCGCTGGACAAGAAGCTGCGCCAGGACACCCAGTTTGAACTGATGGATATTCAGGAAAAGACCGGCACCACCTTTGTCATCGTCACCCATGACCAGGAAGAGGCTATGACCGTCGCCAGCCGGGTTGCGGTGATGGATCACGGCAAGATCATCCAGGTCGCCACCCCGGACCGCATCTACGAGACGCCCAATTCGGTCTATGTCGCGGATTTCATCGGCGAGGTGAATATCATCGATGGCACGGCAAGCCCCAATGGCAAAGACAGCTACGCGGTAAGCTGGAAGGACGGCCAGGCGCCGCTCAACGTGAAATCGCCCAATGGGTTCTCCGAGGGGCAGAAATGCCACCTGGCCATCCGGCCGGAAAAAGTCACCATCTCTGCTGAGAAACCCGCAGATGTCGACAATGCGGTCGAGGGCAAGATCCTCGACATTGCCTATCTTGGCAATCTGTCGACCTACCATGTTGAACTGCCCTCGGGCGCGGTGATCAAGGCGCAAAGCGCCAATACCCGCCGTATCTCACGTCGTGCTTTCACTTGGGAAGACACTGTCTGGCTGTCCTGGACCGCCACGGCAGGCGTTCTCTTGGCGAGCTGATGCGCCGCTTTACCCTGATCGCCATCCCCTATGTCTGGCTATTGGCGCTGTTTCTGGTGCCCTTTGCCATCGTGCTGAAAATCTCGCTCTCGGATGTGGCGCTGGCCCGCCCGCCCTATGCGCCGCATTTTGACTGGGCCACCGGCATCTGGGCCTTCCTGGCAGAGCTGGATTTTGAAAACTTTGTCTGGCTGACCGAAGATGATCTCTATTGGAAGGCCTACCTCAGCTCGCTGAAGATCGCCTTTGTCTCCACTGTGCTGACCCTGCTGGTGGGCTACCCGATGGCCTATGCCATGGCGCGGGCCCCACAAGAGTGGCGCGCCACCCTGATGATGCTGGTGATCCTGCCCTTCTGGACCAGTTTTCTGATCCGAGTCTATGCCTGGATGGGGATCCTGTCGAACGAGGGTCTGCTGAACCAGTTCCTGATGTGGACCGGGGTGATTTCTGAACCGCTGGTCATCCTCAATACCAATACGGCCGTCTATATCGGCATCGTCTATACCTATCTGCCCTTCATGATTCTGCCGATCTATGCAGCGCTGGAACGGCTGGACGAATCCCTCATCGAAGCCGCCGAGGATCTGGGCTGTTCACGGTTCACCGCCTTTTGGCTGGTGACCATTCCTCTCTCCAAGGCCGGCATCATTGCCGGGTCATTCCTGGTCTTTATTCCGGTGTTGGGAGAATTTGTCATTCCCTCGCTGCTAGGCGGATCTGACACGCTGATGATCGGCAAGGTCCTGTGGGAAGAGTTCTTCTCCAACCGCGACTGGCCCGTGGCCTCGGCGGTGGCGGTGGTTCTCTTGCTGCTCCTGATCATTCCCATCGTGCTGTTCCAGCGCAATCAGCAAAAACAGCAGGAGGCCGACCAATGAAGCGCATGAGCTGGTTCAATACCGTTTCGCTGACGCTGGGCTTTGCCTTCCTCTATGTGCCGATGCTGATCCTGGTGATCTACAGTTTCAATGAGAGCAAACTGGTGACCGTCTGGGCCGGGTTCTCGACCAAATGGTACGGCACCCTGCTGCAGAACGAGGCCTTTCTGAACGCCGCCTGGGTGACGATCAAGGTCGCGGTGATGTCCTCGACCATTGCCACGGTGCTGGGCACCATGGCCGCCTATGTGCTGGTGCGCGGCGGGCGGTTCATGGGACGCACGCTGTTCTCCGGCATGATCTACGCGCCCTTGGTGATGCCCGAGGTAATCACAGGCTTGTCGCTTTTGCTCTTGTTCATCGGCATCGGTTTGGACCGCGGCGTGCTAACCATCGTGCTGGCCCATACCACCTTTTCCATGTGCTATGTCTCGGTAGTGGTGTCCTCGCGGCTAGTGACCTTTGATAAATCCCTGGAAGAGGCAGCGCTGGATCTGGGCTGCTCCCCGGCGCAGGCTTTTCGGCTGGTGACCCTGCCGATCATTGCCCCGGCGGTGATCTCGGGCTGGCTCTTGGCCTTTACCCTGTCGCTGGATGATCTGGTGATTGCCTCCTTCACCTCAGGGCCTGCAGCCACCACCCTGCCGATCAAGATCTATTCCGCCGTGCGCCTGGGAGTCTCCCCCGAAATCAACGCGCTGTCGACGCTGATGATCGCCATTGTCACCTTTGGCGTCATCGTCACCTCACTGATCAACAAACGGCAGATGGTGCGGCAGAAGCGGGACGAACAAACGGCAGAGCGCAGCTGATGCGGCGGATCTTTTCCGACTACGCCTATGGTCCCGGCCCCCGCGACAATTGCTGGTGGGACGAAACCATTGCCGCACCCATCTGGCCCGAACAGCGCGGAGAGGCGCAGGTGGATGTCACCGTCATAGGCGGCGGCTTTACCGGGTTGTCTGCTGCCCTGCATCTGGCCGAGGCGGGCGTCAGCGTTGCCGTGCTCGAAGCCGAAACCCCGGGCTGGGGCGCCTCAGGGCGCAATGGCGGGTTTTGCTGTCTGGGCGGCTCGAAACTCTCCACCAAGGCGATGCTGCGCAGATACGGCGAAGGGGCCACCCGGAGCTACGCTGAAGGCGAAGCCGCCGCCGTCGCCCTGGTGGCGGATCTGCTGAAAAAACACCAGATCGAGGCAGAGACCCATTCGCGCGGCGAGACTATGCTCGCCCATAGTCCGCGCGCCCTGGAGCAGATGAAACGCCAGGTGGATCACATCCGCTCCGCAAGTGTGGAGGTAGCGTTCCACAGCAAGGCAGAGCTCGCCTCGGTCGGGATGAACGGGGCGTTTTACGGCGCGCAAACCACTCCTGTG
>NZ_JBDWPJ010000034.1:0-71551 GCF_039971195.1 Pseudophaeobacter sp. | reverse complement strand
GGGTGCGCTGACCCTGCGGGCCGCAGAGGAAGTGATGGCCTATCAGGGACGTGTAACAGCGGAAGAGATGCGCCAGTGCTTCCCTTCGATCCGGCGGCGGGCAGGGTCCTGGCTGGAGGCGCAGGCGCGCTCGGAAGATCCGGCGCATGATCTGTCTCGCGATGTCCTTGTCGCCAGGCACAAGCGCGCCTTTGTGAACTTCTTTGCCATGGAGGAAATGGACCTGCAGTTTCGCCGCTACGATGGCAGCATGAGCCCGATGGTGAATCGCGGCGTGGCGCTGGTGGGGCGGGCTTCGGTGGTGCTGCCCTATGATCCGATCCGCGATCAGGTGCTTTTGGTGGAGCAGTTTCGCGCGGCAACCTTTATTGCTGGCGAAAAACGCCCCTGGATGTGGGAGCCGGTGGCAGGGTTGATCGACCCAGGCGAAACAGCCGAGCAGGCTGCCCGGCGCGAGGCGATGGAAGAGGCTGGCGTAACTGTCTCCAAACTGGAAGAAGTCTCTGCCGCCTATCCGTCCAGTGGTTCCTCAGGGGAGTTTATCTATATATTCATAGGGATTACGGATCTTTCCGATATCAATGGCGGCGGCGGCGTGGCCGGGGAAAACGAAGATCTGCGAAGCGAAATCCTGGGCTTTGACGCCCTGATGCAGGGGGTGGATGACGGGATCTATCAGGATTTGCCGCTGGTCACGGCGGCGCTGTGGCTCTCACGCCATCGTGATCGGCTGCGGGCAGAGGCCAGCTAACACAGCTTCTCATCTTGTAGAGGTCAGTCCGCTTGGTTACATCTTGGGGGAATGATCGAAAGGGATACCATGCGCATTGCACGCGATCTGGCCGACGCCATTGGCCACACTCCGCTGATCCGTCTTAACCGCGTCAGCGACGAGACCGGATGTGAAATTCTGGGCAAGGCGGAGTTCATGAATCCCGGTCAATCGGTCAAGGACCGGGCCGCGCTTTACATCATCAAGGACGCCATCGCCCGTGGCGACCTGAAGCCCGGCGGCACCATTGTCGAAGGCACGGCTGGCAATACCGGCATTGGCCTCGCGCTGGTCGGGGCTTCGATGGGTTTCAAAACTGTCATCGTTATCCCGGAAACCCAGTCCGAGGAAAAGAAGGATATGCTGCGTCTGGCGGGCGCGCAATTGGTGCAGGTACCTGCGGCACCCTATCGAAATCCGAACAATTTTGTGCGATATTCCGAGCGGTTGGCAAGGGAACTTGCCAAAACCGAACCGAATGGCGCGATTTGGGCTAATCAGTTCGACAATGTCGCAAACAAACAGTCCCATGTGGAAACCACCGGCCCCGAGATCTGGGAACAGACGGGTGGCAAGGTAGATGGCTTTACCTGCGCGGTTGGCTCTGGCGGAACTTTGGCAGGCGTTGCCGAAGCGCTGCAGCCCAAAGGGGTAAAGGTTGCCTTGGCGGATCCAATGGGGGCCGGGCTCTACGCTTACTATACCACTGGCGAGATCGCCATGGAGGGCTCTTCGATTGCCGAGGGCATTGGCCAGGTCCGGATCACCAAGAACCTCGAAGGCTTCAAGCCGGACTTCAACTACCAGATCCCGGACAGTGAGGCGCTGCCTTACATTTTTGATCTGCTGCACGATGAAGGTCTGGTTCTGGGCGGCTCTTCTGGGATCAATATCGCTGGTGCTGTGCGCATGGCCAAAGACATGGGGCCGGGCAAGACCATTGTGACGGTGCTTTGTGACTACGGCACCCGCTACCAGTCCAAGCTGTTCAACCCGGACTTCCTGCGCGAAAAGGATCTGCCGGTTCCTGATTGGATGACCCATGCACCGGCCTCCATCCCCGGCGTTTTTGAAGACGTATGACCTGCAGCAGTCCGCAGTTGATGAGATATCGTTCTGAGGTCGCAGCGTTGCGGCCTCTGGCGTTTTTGAGCCGGGCTGCGATATCGTCTGCAAGGTATCTGCTGGCGCTTGTCCTGATTGTGGGGCTTTGGGCCGGGGCAGCCTTGGCGCAGTCCAGTGACCAGCAAACAACCTATTTGCAAGAATGGGAAAAGACAGCCCTGAGGGCGGAACAGGCTATTGATGCTGGCCGTGCTTCTACCGCTGCCTTTGAACTGGTGCGCAAGGATCTGACCGCGTTTCGGCAGAAATTTCAGATCGTCAAATCGGAAAACTCCCAGCGTATTTTGACCCTCGAGGGGCAGTTGGCCGCTTTAGGATCTGCTCCGGCAGAGGGGCAGGTCGAGGCCGAGGATATTGCTTCGCTGCGGGCGCATCTGACGTTGCAGCTTAACAAGCTGCGGGTGCCACGCATTGTGGCCGAAGAAGCCTTTAGCCGCGCGGATGGGCTGATTGGAGAAATCGACACCATCATTCGTGAACGGCGGACCAAGTATCTGCTGCAAAGGGGGCCGTCACCTTTGAACCCGGAGCTCTGGCCGGATGCTCTGGTGGCCCTGTCCCGCGCCGGCCTGACCCTGTGGCATGAAACCAAGTCCCAGATCGGAAATGATACCACTATCGAGCGGATCTCGAATGGTCTGCCCGGCATCGTTGCGCTGGTTCTGATTGGCAGCCTTCTGCTTCTGAGGGGGCGTCCCTGGGCCCAGACCATGGGGCGTTATCTGCGCGGACTTGGAGCACGGGGGACGGGAGTCTGGACCTTTGTGGTTTCCCTGTTGCAGGTGATTTTGCCGCTTCTGGGCATCCTGTTGTTCACCGCCGCATTGGAGCTGAGCGGTATTTTGGGTGTGCGTGGTACCCTGTTGCTGAACCATGTGCCGCAATGGGCCTTTACGCTGCTGTCGTTTCACTGGCTCGGCGAGCGCCTGTTTGTAGCCCGCCGCGATGGCGCTTTGGTGGCGATTTCGCAGGCGCGCAGAAACGAATCCCGCATGATCGTGGATCTCTTGGCGGTCATTCTGGTGCTGCAGGATGTGCTCAATCAGTTTTACCTGCTGGAAAACCCCACTTCTGAAACCCGCGCAGTTCTTTCCTTTCCTTTGATCTTGTTGGCTGCCCTGGTGCTCTATCGGTTGAACCTGATTGGCAAAGCTGTGGTTGTTCAGAGTGACCCGGAAGAGGAGCACGATTTTGATCGCCGCAGCTCTGGGGGAACTTCCCGCGTGGTTGCTCTGGTGCGGCGGGGCGCACATTTGCTGGGGTTGGCCGCGCCGGTTCTTGCCGCAGTTGGCTACGTCAATGCGGCCGAAGCGCTGATCTACCCGGCCATTCTGACGATCGCGCTTTTGGCAGCTCTGGTCATCGTGCAGCGCTTTGTTGGCGATCTCTATGGCTGGCTCTCGGGGAAGGGCGCGGCAGTTCAGGACACGCTGGTCTTTGCTGGGATGGGGTTTGTCCTCTGCCTGCTGGCGGTGCCTCTTTTGGCCCTGATCTGGGGCGCAAGGGTCGCAGATCTGACAGAGCTGTGGTCAACCTTCCTCGAAGGCTTCCAAATCGGCGACGCGACCATTTCACCGGTCGCCTTCCTCAGCTTTGTGGTCATTTTTGCCATCGGCTATGCCATTACCCGTCTGGTTCAAGGCAGCCTGCGCACGTCACTTTTGCCGAAAACAAAGATCGATCCTGGCGGGCAGAATGCCATTGTCTCTGGTACTGGCTATATCGGGGTGTTTCTGGCTGCCTTGGTGGCGATCTCGATGGCTGGGCTGGATCTGTCGTCTCTGGCGATTGTTGCGGGGGCCCTGTCGGTTGGCATCGGCTTTGGTTTGCAGACCATTGTCTCCAATTTTGTCTCTGGCATCATTCTGCTGGTGGAGCGCCCGATTTCCAAAGGGGATTGGATCGAAGTTGGCGGGTTGATGGGCTATGTGCGCGACATTTCCGTACGTTCGACCCGGATTGAGACCTTTGATCGCAGCGATGTCATTGTGCCGAACTCCGATCTGATCACCGGAACCGTGACCAATTACACCCGTGGCAATACGGTTGGTCGGGTGATTGTGCCGGTGGGCGTGGCCTATGGTACAGATCCACGCCGCATTGAAGAAATCCTGGGCGAAATCGCCAGGGCCCACCCGATGGTGGTGATGAAACCGCCGCCCAGCGTCATCTTTCAGGGATTTGGAGCTGATAGTCTCGATTTTGAAATTCGCGCCATCCTGCGGGATGTGAACTGGGTTTTGTCGGTGAAGTCGGATCTCAACTACGAAATTGCAGCGCGTTTTGCAGCCGAGGATATCGAGATCCCATTTGCTCAGCGTGACCTGTGGATCCGCAACCCAGAGGCCCTGGCGGGAAGCTCCCAAAAGGCGGAGGCGCAGCCGGAGGTCAAACCGGTCCCTTCGTCGGAACCGGTACAGCCAGACCTGAGCGATCTGGAGGCAGGAGACGCAGATGGAGACGCTGATGGCGATAGGTGACAGGCTTTATGGCAGAGATGCCTATCAACAAAGCGCAACAGGACGGGTGGTCGCCCAGACTGACGAAGGTGGGCTCCTTTTGGATGCGGAGCTTTTCTACCCGACTGGAGGTGGTCAACCGGGGGACGCTGGGGAACTCAGCTGGTCTGGCGGCAGGTGCCAGATCGACAATACCATCAAAAGCGCAGAAGGGGGGTCAGTCCTGGTGCCAGCAGAGGGCAGTGTATTGCCCCCTGTTGGGACTGAAGTGACGCAGAGCCTGGACTGGGATCGCCGCCTTGGCCATATGCGCGTGCACACAGCCCTGCATCTGTTGTCCGTGGTGGTGCCTTTTGAAGTCTCCGGAGGCGCAATTACCGCTGCCAAAGGGCGGCTCGATTTCAATATGCCCGAGATGCCAGCAGATAAGCAGGCTTTGCAGGATCAATTGCAGTGCTTGATCGACCGCGATCTTGAGGTGTCTGAAAGCTGGATTACCGATGCCGGGCTGGAGGCCAACCCACAGCTGGTCAAGACCATGTCGGTCTCACCGCCGCGAGGGACAGGCCGGGTGCGCCTAGTGCGCATTGGCACCGAGCAAGAGCAGGTAGACCTGCAGCCCTGTGGTGGCACCCATGTCAGGAGCACAGCCGAGATCGGTAGAATCCGCATCGGCAAGATGGAGAAAAAGGGAAAGCAGAACCGGCGCATCTATCTTCATCTGGAGGCGTGAAAAAGGTTTTGAAAAAGGTGGATTTTTTGTCAGAACGGGCCTTGCAATTCCTTTTCTGATCGGTCAAAAGTCCGCCTAACGGAGAGGTGGCCGAGTGGTCGAAGGCGCACGCCTGGAAAGTGTGTAGGCGGGAGACCGTCTCCAGGGTTCGAATCCCTGTCTCTCCGCCATACCCCACTTTGCAATACTGTTTACGCAGCCCCTTTGCTGCGTCTTGTTCCTGATATCCTGATCACAGTTTATCAGTCGGTGCTCTGGCCGAAGATTTGACCCGTGTCCCGGCCCGCATCTCGTTCTATGTCCAGCCCTGTGTCCCGGTCTTGCCACTTCTGCGCCTCATTGCTGGGTTTCGACGGGCCGCGAAGACACGATTCTCTGTCGCATCTTTTACAGTTCGGAAACAGTTCCACCGATTTGCGGTGATTGATCTTGGTTTTGAGGCAGGGCTCGCGCAAAACGGTTGGTGACCGGGGGGCGCATGGCAAAAGGTGCCTAGTTCAGGCTGTTGCCCAGTTGGAAACAGCAAAGCGCGAAAACACGGGGTTTTGTTTCCACTTTGGCAAAGGTCTGAGTAGTGCTGCGCTATTGCGGAAAAGCGGAGAACAATAGGGCGGATTTGCCTATGAAACACGGCGCCAACAGGGGGCCTCTCAGGGGGCGAATCCAGTTTTTATTAAAACTTCTGAAAGTTTTTCCTCTTTGTTGAGCTACCTCTATCAGCTATTCATTAACTTGCCCATTTGGGGGGTAACTTTTTCTCTGGTCTGTTTCAGAGGACGGTTTTGGCGCAAAGCTGCCTTTTGCACCACGTGAACTGCCTTCACGTATGAACCGTCCTTCTGGTCCCGACAGACCACCTGTTCGACCGCTATCGTGGCCTGCGCTTTTGCGCAGCCAGTATTGGCCGTTTGGTGAACAAGAGCTGAAAGCACTCTCCCATATTCAGGCAAGAGATTTTTGACCGTTCCTGGGGGCGGTTGGTTTTTTCGGACTGTGCGCTTCGATCCATGGGGCGAGTTTCAAGCGGCTGCAGGCCGACAAGGAGAACGAGATGGCTGACAATTTTGACAATCCGTATTCGGCCAATCTGATTGGGCTGTGGGACTTTCGTGACGGCTACACCAGCGATGACAGTGGTCTTGGCGATGGCATCGCGCAGGATGGTACTGCGGCTGGCGGCGCGAGCTTCGCCGGTGGCTGGATGCTGGGCAACGGCGATGGCAGCCAGTTCAACGTGGCGGGCGACAATGATGATCCTTTTGACCTTACGACCGGCACGGTAATCACTTCCTTTAAGGCCAATGCCTATCCGGGCGTAGGCGATCAGACGGTTGTTAGCCGCGGCCTGTCCTCTGAGGATGACGCGGATGGTGAGAACTTTGTTATCCGGGTGACCGAGGACGGCACAGTACAGTTAAGCCATGCGGATGGTGGCAATTCGGTCGCCTTTGAAACCGCGCCGGGCTTTTTTGTTTCTGGCGATGTGGTGACCGTTACCTATGGCTGGAGCCCAGGTGGCGTCTCGCTGGTGGTGGAAAACACCACCCAGGGAACAACCTATACAACTGGTGACGATGTTGTGGGCATGTCGCTAGATGTTGCTGCGGATGGCGAAGATAGTTTTGTCATTGGTGCTGATGGTGACGGCGGCAATTCTTTTGACGGTGGTATCGATTATGTGGCTGTGCTGGACGACAATGTTGTTCAGATCAACGGTGGTGGCTTGGACGGTATTGTGGAAGGCACCGCAGGCGATGATCTGATCGACACGGCCTATCTTGGTGATCCCGAAGGCGACCGCATCGATAACGATGACGCCATCAACCCCGCAGACGGCCCGGATGATGATCTGGTCAATGCCGGTGCCGGGGATGATACCGTTCAGGCAGGCGAAGGTGACGATACCGTGCATGGTGGCAGCGGCTCCGACAGCTTGGTCGGCGGCGAAGGCAATGACGTGCTGCAGGGGGACACTGATGTTCCTGGCCTCAGTGATGGTGGTACGCGCGAAGTGTTCCAGTGGGATCTTGCCCCTGATCCGGATGGCGGTGATCCTGTAGATCCGGGCGATGATCTCTCGGGCGGGTTTTCGCAGGATACCGGATCCGTCACTGTTGATTTCTCGGTCTCCAGCAGCTCTGGCGATACCGGCACAGAATTCACGGACGTGTCCCAGTTTGTGGGCAATATCAACACCGGCGGTAGTGCGGCAGATCCGCAAAGCGGGCTGAATGCGGATGTGAGCTCGGATGGCAGCACCGCTGACTATCAGCTCGATTTCTCTGATCCCGTTGGGGATGTATCGTTCCGTGTCAGCGATATCGACGCTGATAGCGCCGTGATGATCACCGCCTTTGATGCCGATGGGAACCCGGTTGTGGTGAACCTGGCCGGTGGCCCTGGCTTGACCATGGAAGACACTGACGCGATTGCTGGCTATGATACAGCCTCGGCAAAGGATGACGATACCTTTACCAGCGATGACAATCCTGACACCTCAATGCTGGTGACAATCCCTGGCCCGGTGTCCTCGATTGTGATCACCCATACGCAGGATGGCGCCATCAACAGCAGCGTTGTTGTCAGCGATGTCTATTTTGACGCGCTGGGAACTCCGACCACTATCGTGCCGGGGAATGATACCCTGGATGGTGGCGATGGCGATGACGTCCTGGTTGGCAACGATGGCGAAGACTCGTTGATCGGTGGCGATGGCGATGACACCCTGGATGGTGGTGACGGCGATGACACCATCGAAGGCGGGGACGGGTCCGACAGTGTTGTCGGTGGTGACGGTGATGACGTCATCGACACCTCTTCTGGTGATCCAATTCCGCTGCCAGATCGTGGTTTTGACGGCTATACCGGCACCACACCAAACATTCCTTTTGTGCCTGCGGATCCTGATCCCTTCAATGATCGCGACACCGTCGATGGTGGCGCCGGCAATGACCTGATCTCGACCGGCGACGACAACGACCTGATCGCAGGTGGCGCGGGCATGGATACCATAGATGGTGGCATCGATGACGATACCATCGATGGCGGCACCGAGGATGACCTGATCACCGGTGGCGAAGGCTCTGACGTTCTGCTCGGTGGTGAAGGCAGCGATACCATCTATGGCGGGTTGGATCCGGCCTTCCCCGATGGGTTGAACATCACCGATGATGGCTCGGATGGCCGTCCGGTTGATCCCGATCCCACCAATGGCATGGATACCATCGACGGCGGTGCTGGCGATGATGTGATCTATGGTCAGGACGACAATGACCTGATCTCGGGTGGCACTGGCAACGATATGATCGATGCTGGCATCGACAACGACACTGTGACCGGTGGCGAAGGCGATGACACCATCCTTGGTGGGCAGGGCGACGACGTGCTGAGCGGCGGTGCTGGTCTGGATGAGAT
Organism: Pseudophaeobacter sp.; assembly: GCF_039971195.1. Taxonomy (GTDB): domain Bacteria; phylum Pseudomonadota; class Alphaproteobacteria; order Rhodobacterales; family Rhodobacteraceae; genus Pseudophaeobacter. The sequence goes on along the minus strand of NZ_JBDWPJ010000034.1, from coordinate 63,048 downwards.
TGATCTCGGCGCTGGCAATGGCACCGATTCCGTTCTGGGCGGCACCGGATCTGATACCATCACTGGCATCAGCCAAAGCGATACCGTGTTTGGTGGCGAAGATGCCGATGACAGCGACATTGACGTGCTGGACCTGCGTGGCGTGGCCGAGGCGCAAAACCCCGGTGGCACCCTCGAGGTGGAATATGACCCCACCAACCCCGAAAACGGTACTGTCACCTTCCTGGATGCTGGCGGCGCAGTGACTGGCACGGCCAATTTCTATGAGATTGAAAACGTCATTGTGCCCTGTTTCACACCGGGAACGCTGATCGCAACGCCTGAAGGCGAACGCCGGGTTGAAGATCTTGTGGCTGGCGATCGCATCATCACCCGCGACAACGGCATTCAGGCCATTCGCTGGTTGGGCAAGCGCAGCCTCGAAACTGCGGATCTGAAAAAGGCCGAGCATCTTCAGCCGATCCTGATCCGCGAAGGCGCCCTGGGCAATGGTCTGCCAGAGCGTGACATGATGGTTAGCCCCAATCACCGGGTGCTGGTGGCCAATGACAAGACTGCGCTCTATTTTGAAGACCGCGAAGTTCTGGTTGCGGCCAAACATCTGACCGGCCTTGCCGGTGTGGACGCGGTAAAGACCAGTACGGTCACCTATATCCACTTCATGTTCGACCAGCACGAGGTTGTGCTGTCAGATGGCGCCTGGACCGAGAGCTTCCAGCCTGGTGATCAGACCCTGCGTGGCCTGGACAATGCCCAGCGCAACGAGGTCTATGAGATCTTCCCCGAGCTGAAATCGGAAGAAGGCCGTGAAGCCTACAGCTCTGCCCGCCGTTCGCTGAAACGCCATGAGGCCCGCCTGCTGGTGCACTGAGTCAGCAAAAAACGCAGATCAAAAACAACGGGCAGAGCCGCAGGGGTCTGCCCGTTGTTGTTTTGAAACAGGAGTTTGAATCCGATTTCAGACTGCGCGGGTTGCACGCCATTGAGCCCAGGCCTCGGGCGTGTCGAGATCGGTGACCGCGCGCTGGCTGGGCAGGGCGATCAATTGTACGTCTTGGGATTTCAGCACTGCCCGCGCGCCTTGGTCGCCGGTGATCTGCCGTAACGCCGCAAAGCAGCGCCGTGGAAACAGTACCGGGTGACCAGGGGTGCCATTTTCTGAGGTTGCCCGCAGAACCGGGCTGTCAGCGTCGTGAAAATGTGCCGCCAGATGCGACAGATCCTGGGCTTCCAGCTCTGGCATGTCGCAGGGCAGGATCATCACCGCATCAGTGTCCGCGGGCAGGGCTGCCACGCCTGTGCGAATGGAGGCGGCCATGCCTTCGGCTGCATCTGGCACCTCAATCAAGCGGGCGGTGCCGGTGGCTGAAACCCGTGGATGAGACAGAGAAGGCACGGTCACAAGGCAAGGCAGCCCGGTCAGAGCAGCGCGCCGACAGATCAGTGTGAGCAGCTTCTCCCCATCTACTTCCTCCATCAGCTTGTCCCGATCTCCCATCCGCGAGGAGGATCCGGCTGCGAGGAGAAGAATTGCGATTGTGCTCATGAAATACTCCCGTGGTGTCAAGCTGCCAGGTCGGATGCCTCCGGCGGGAATATTTTGGGAAAGATGAGGGGGGAGGGCCAGCGAAAAAGCGGCAAGATACTCGCCCCCGGCCGTTTAGGGGGCGGAAATCTTGTGAAAATTGGCTGGCTTAGCCGCGCATGCGGGCGCCATCGGCGTCAAAGAGCGGCTCTGTGATCAGTTTTGCCCGGTGCATTTCGCCTAGGATTTCGATCTCAACCTCCAGGCCAGGCCGGACCTGAGAGCTGGGCACAAAGCCCAGCGCGATGGATTTTTGCGCATGGTGCGAATAGCCCCCCGAGGTGCAAAAACCAACGACCTCACGGTTGATCGAAATCGGTTCATAGGCGATGACATCGGCGTCTGTGGCCTCGACCTCAAAGGCGCAGAGCCTGCGGGAGGGGCCTGTCTCGCGCTCGGCCTCGGCCTCGGCACGGCCGATGAAACTGGTAGTTTTCTTGAAGGAGATAAAACGGTCCAACCCGGTTTCAGCTGCGGTGTAATCGGGGGAGTATTCGCGCAGCCAGGAGCCAAAGAATTTGTCCAGCCGCAGCGACATCATCGCCCGCATGCCAAAGGGTTTCATGCCATGGGCCTGGCCTGCTTGCCACAGGCAGTCCCAGAGGCTGCGCTGACTGGGAAGATCGCAGTAGATCTCGTAGCCGAGATCGCCGGTGTAGCTCACCCGTTGCACCAGACAGTCTGTCATGCCGACTGTCATCTGCCGCAGATCCATGAAACGCATATCTGACAGATCCTGCCGGGTGCAGGCCTGCAGCACTTCGCGCGCCTTAGGCCCGGCAATCTGGAAGCCATTGCGGGTGTCGGAAATGTTTTTGATGTCCACCTTGCCCTGCTGATGCTGCAGGAACCAGCGCATGTGGTAGGCCTGCGCCCCGTAAGAAGCGGTGAGCTGAAAGTCTTCCTCGCTGAGGCAGGAGATGGTGAAATCGCCGATCAACCGTCCCTTGGGCGAAAGCATCGGCGTGAGGCTGATGCGACCTGGCTGGGGCACCCGGCCTGCCATGATCCGATCGAGCCAGGCGCGGGCGTCGGGGCCGCTGACCTGATACTTGCCAAAGTTGTGAACCTCATTGATACCAACCGCTTCGCGAACGGTCCTCACCTCGCGGGCGGTGGCCTTAAAGGCGTTGGAACGGCGGAAAGAGGGGGTCTCATAGCGGGGCTCATCTGCTTTGGCAAAGTAATTGGGGACTTCCAAGCCGTACTGCTGCCCCCAGACTGCGCCCATTTTGTCAAAGATGTCGTACATCGGAGTGGTGCGGAAGGGGCGCGCAGCGGGCAGCTCTTCGTTGGGGTAGGCGATGGAGAAGCGCTTCTGGTAGTTTTCAATCACTTTGGGCAGGGTGTAGCCAGGGGTAATCCAATCTCCGTAGCGGGCGCAGTCCAGTGCCATGGTGTCGCGTTCGGGTTCGCCCTCGATCATCCATTGTGCCAGCATCAGGCCGACACCGCCGCCCTGGCTAAAGCCGGCCATGACCCCACAGGCGGACCAGTAGTTGCGCATGCCAGGCACCGGGCCGACCAGCGGGTTGCCATCGGGGGCAAAGGTGAAAGGACCATGGATTACGGATTTCACCCCGGCGGCTTCGAGCGCGGGGAAGCGTTTGTAGGCAAAATCAATAGATGCTTCGATCTTGTCAAAGTCGTCGCCCAGGAGTTCATGGCCAAAACTCCAGGGGGTGCCATCCACCGCCCAGGGTTTGCAGGGCTGTTCGTAGAACCCAATGCACAGCCCCCGGCCTTCCTGGCGCAGATAGCTCTCGCCTGCGGGATCCATCACATGGGGGTGCTCACCACCGCCGTCGATGATCTCGGCAATCATTGGCACCTCGTCGGTGACGATATATTGGTGTTCCATCGGGTGCAGCGGGAAGTAGACACCAGCCATGGCGCCGACTTCGCGTGCCCAAAGCCCGCCGGCATTGACGATATGTTCAGCGTGAAGGGTGCCTTTGTTGGTGACCACATCCCAGGAACCATCGGGGCGCTGGTTGGTCTCGATAACTTTGGTGTGGGTCTCGATTGTGGCGCCACCCATGCGGGCCGCCTTGGCATAGGCATGGGTGGTGCCAGAGGGATCAAGGTGTCCGTCCAGAGGATCATAAAGCCCGCCCACGATGCCGTTGATATTGGTCACCGGGGCGATCTTGGCAATTTCCTCGGGGCTGACGATTTCGGTCTCCAGCCCCATGAAACGGTGCTTGGCACGCTCTGCCTTCATCATGTCAAAGCGTTCCTGATTGTCTGCCAGGGTGATTCCGCCGACATGGTGCAGCCCGCAGGACATGCCGGTGATCTCTTCCAGCTCGCGGTAGAGCTTGATCGTATAGCCCTGCAGGGCGGCCATATTGGTATCGCCATTGAGCGTATGAAACCCACCAGCCGCGTGCCAGGTGGAGCCGGAGGTGAGCTCGGAGCGTTCCAACAGCATGACGTCAGACCAGCCCAGTTTGGTCAGATGGTACAGAACCGAACAGCCGACGACACCGCCGCCGATCACGGCCACACGTGTAGTGGTCTTCATGAGGCTTCTCCCTGAATGAGGCTTTTCTTTATTCTGGACAGAAGTGAACAGTAGTCCAGTCAAAAAGCGACACGGCTGGTCGCTGCCCGGCAATTGCCTTGCCGGCGGGAGCTGTCTGGCCGGCAAGGCAGCCCGTTTGTGATTAGTCTGAGCTGTGCAGAGGGCTCATTTGCACCAGAAGGACCGTGACGAGCGGGATCGCCAGTTTTAACAGCGCAACGGTGATCAACAACATCCCAAGGCTGCTGTAATCCGCTTGGGTAAGTACCTCGCCAGAGCTGTCCTTGACCTCGCGTGTGACCAGAAAGATCTGGTTGAGGTATTTGGTACCCAGACTTGAGGCGGAGAGCGCCAGATTGGTGAAGGAGGCCATAACGGCAAAGAAGGTGGCTTTGAGGTTGCTGGGGGCGTTGCGGGCAATCCAGGCCAGCATTGGGATCATGGCGATCTGTCCCAGCGGCGATTCCACTGCTGTATCCACCAGCGCGATAAAACGCGCATCCACCACCCCGCCGGTCATTGCGGCGGTCCATTCATGCATACCGTAGTAGAGGCCGATGTTGGGCAGGCTCAGAACCGCTTCGGTGAGGGCGAGAAAGGTGATGATCCAGGCGATGGTGTTATTGGCAATCAGCGGTCGTAGCAGCACCATGCCAGACAGGGTCAGCAAGGACGAGATCAGGGAGAGCACTGAAAGAAATTGCGGATCAAACCCAAGCACGTCAATTTCGAACCAAGAGGCGGCTGCGCCATTCAGCGGCGTGGCGCGATAGGCAAAGATGATGATGGCAGTGCCGATCAGGGCGCGGGCCTGCGCGGGAGCCAGCGATTTGATCAACTGGCGCATCAGTAAGAGGACGATCAACATTGAGCCGGCAAAGACCAGCTCCTGCGACTGGGGAACGTCGCTGAGACCAACCCCAAGAGAGAGCGCCACAAAGGCGCCGCCGCCGATGAAGTACCACCAGTTCACCGTGACCGGATCGCGGGGCAGGGTCAGGCGGCTTTGGATTTCTGCGCCGCTCAGCCCCAGTTTGCGCAGCCGTGCCCCCATTTGCGTTCGCTGCAACAGGGCGACGGCGATGCCGGTGAGCGAAAGCAAGGGCACCATAAGGGCCAGCAGATAGATCTGCGCATAAAGCGCGCCTTTCTCAGTCTGCGGCAGTGCATCAGCACCATCAAACAGCCAGACATTCATCGCGGCAGCCGCACTGAAACCGCCAATCAGGGTGATCCGGCCCAGGGTCTGCATGGTGGTGTGCATGACGCGAGACTCGTCAGCGGAGAAACTGCTGCCATCCGGCCTTTGATGCGGGATCGCCTCCACCGACATGGCATCGGCGACAATATCCTGCAGCACAAAGCCACAGGGCGCCAAAAGGGCCGAGGTCACATACCAGGCATTGGCGGGCATGATCCGAAGCATCGCCTCGGGGGAAATCAGTAGTCCGGCGATGATGCCATAGCTCGCGGCCATCAGCACGGCGCCAAGCAGGATCAGCAGGTATTTCCACCGCCAGATCAGATCGACCAGATGTCCCAGTGGCATCTTCAAGGCCCAGGGCAGTCCAACCCAAAAGGCCAAACCGGCCAGAAAGGCGGCCTCCAGGTCGAGGTATTCTTTGACAAAAAAGGTGCTGGCCACCGAAGTAAGACCCTGCACCCCATAGGCAAAATAGATCAGCAGCGGCGGCAGAAAGCTCCAGCGCAATTGCCGCAGCAGGTCCAGAACAATCTGGTCAAACCATTGCGCAGCGCGGCTCATGTCAGGGGACGAACTTTGAAAGCGGTGATCCGGTTGCCCTCGCGGGCGGTGACCTCAAAGCGAAAGCCGTGGAACGAAAACACCTGGCCTATGGTGGGGATCATCTGCGCCTCGTGGATGACCAGCCCGGCGATAGTATTGGCCTCTTCATCGGGCAGGTTCCAGTCGGTGGCACGGTTCAAGTCGCGAATGGTGGTGGCGCCTTCGACGATGTAATTGCCATCGGCCTCCATCTTCACCAGCGATTGCTCCGCCGGATCAAATTCATCGGTGATTTCACCCACGATTTCTTCCAGGATGTCTTCGAGCGTGATCAGCCCCTGCAGGGCGCCGTATTCATCCACCACCAGGGCAAAATGGCTGCGCATCCGCAGGAATTGCCGCATTTGATCGTCCAGGGTGGTGGTCTCCGGCACAAAATAGGGAGGCTTGGCCACTGTGGTGATCTCAAACTTGGCCAGCGCGCTGGCGTCGCCTTCGGGGCCACCGATCTGGGCGTACATCTCGCGCAGCAGGTCCTTGGCATGGACAATGCCGATGATGTTTTCTGGCTCAGTTTTGAAAACCGGCAGGCGAGTATGGGGCGAGGTCAGGCATTGTTCCAGAATATCCGCCGGTTCTGCATCCGCATCAATCATCTGGATATGTGAACGGTGCAGCATGATCTCTTCGACAAAACGATCCGACAGGTCCAGCGCGCCCAGAATCCGGTCGCGGTCTTCCTTTTCCACCACGCCTTCGGAATGGCCCAGATGTAGCGCCCCGGCGATTTCTTCTCGCATTGCCATGATATGGCTGTCCGGGTCGATCTTAACCCCAAAGAGCCGTAAAATGCCGCGCACCAGAAACCGGACCGCCGCCACGATGGGGGCCAGAACAGTCACCAAAAGCCCAATCACTGGCGCCACAGCCGAAGCGGCTTTTTCGGCATTGGAGATCGCATAGGTCTTGGGCAGGACCTCAGCAAAGATCAGCACCAGAAGGGTCATCACCAGGGTGGCAAAGGCAACACCGCTCTCGCCAAATGCGCGGGTCAGCAGCGCCGTTGCCAAAGAGGTAGCCAGAATATTGACCAGGTTGTTGCCCAAAAGGACCGAGCCGATCAGCCGTTCGCTGTCTTCGGTGACATCCAGCGCCCGCTGTGCCCCGCGCGATCCCTTGTCGGCCTGGGTGCGCAGCTTACCGCGCGAGGCCGCCGTCAGGGCGGTCTCTGAGCCGGAGAAGAAGGCAGAGAGCACCAAAAGAAGCAGGATTGCCCCGGCTGAGATCCAGAATGCGCTGTCCAAAACGGTTTGGGCGGTGTCCATGGTGGGTCCAAATTCAGTTTGTGTTGCTGTTTGTTATGGGCTGCAGTGGCCTGCCAGACAAGCCTCGTTGCGGGGCCAGTCTGCAAAACGCCGGGCAGGGGGCTGGCTACTGCTCGTCTTGGCGGTCCTTGATCGTCGAACGCGCGAGGGGGTGGTGCTCCAGCACCAGCTCGCTCAGCCGGGCGTCCAGAACATGGGTGTAGATTTCGGTGGTGGCAATATCAGCATGGCCCAGCAGGGCCTGAATGGCACGCAGATCAGCGCCATTGGCCAGCAGATGGGTGGCAAAGGCATGGCGCAGGGTATGCGGCGTCACTTTTTGCGGATCCACCCCGCCGGTCACCGCCAGCTCTTTGATCAGCAAATAGAACCAGTGCCGGGTCAGATGGCCGTCTTTGCCGCGAGACGGAAACAGGAATTTTGTACTGGGCTTGCCCTTGGCCTGACGCGCGGCCTCGGCTTCGTCCCAGATCTGTAGCCAGACCCGCAGCGCCTCCCGCGCTGGCGGAGAGAGCGGCACCATGCGCTCTTTGCCGCCCTTGCCAAGCACCAGGAGCATATTGGGATCGCCCCGCGCCGCCGTCACCGGCAGTGAGACCAGCTCGCTCACCCGCATGCCGGTGGCATAGAGTAGCTCCATCAGGCAGGTGTTGCGCAGGCGGTCTTCTGGTTTGCGTCCTGTCTGGCGGGCGGCTTCCAAAAGGCGATCGACCTCGATCACCTCTAAGGTCTTGGGTAGTTTCTTGGCCCGGCCCGGTCCTTTGATCTGGATCGCCGGGTTGTCGTTGCGCCAGCCTTCTTCAAAGGCAAATTGATAGAGTTGACGCAGTGCTGAAAGACGCCGCGCCCGCGTTGCTTGTGATAGTCCCTCGGCGTCGCAATTGATCAGATAGGCCTCGACATCGCCGCGACTGGCCTTCGCAAAATCCCCTTGGCGATGCGACAGCCAGGCGGCGGCATCCTTCAGGTCCCTCCCATAGGCTAACAGCGTGTTGCGCGCGGCCCCGGCCTCCGCTGCCTGGGCCTCCAGAAAGGTGGAGATCCACTGGAGATCATCCCGCGGAGCCGACATTCAGCCCCGCCCCAGTAGCATCAACTGCAGGGTGGCGCGGCGCGCGGTGTCTTCCAGCCCAACCGCCCGCAGAGCCGCAAGCGCCTTGCTCAGGTCGCCAAGGTTGCCCTGCGCCCCGCGGGCAAACAGGTCCATGGTGCGCAAAATAGCCTCGCCCAACTGACCATTGTCCAGCAGAGCCCGGATTTTTGGTGGCACCTCTGCCTCTTCCTCAAACCCCTTGAGGATTGATCCGGCCAAAGGGGAGGGACCGCGCTGCTGGCTGCGGGCCGAAGGGGTTGCGCTGGTCTCTCTTTCGGATTGGACAGTCGTGGCTGCGTCATCGGAATTCAAAGAGATATTGCTGCCCGGATTGCCCGGTGTGCCCTGGGCCAGAGCTGCAAGGAATGTATTTTCTGGGGTGTCACTGGGCAGGCTATGAGAGGCGATCTCATAGGTTGGGGCCAGGAGGCGAATACGCCAGGCCAGTTCAGCGGCTTCACCGGTGAAACTGAACCGCGCTAGCTGGGTGGAGAACAGATCGGCAAAGCCCACTTCTAGGCCGGCCTGCTGCATCGCTTGCCAGACGGCGGGCAGTGCATTGGCAACCGCATCGCTATTGCCGCTGTTAAGCGCGGCCTCAAAATTCTGCAGCGCTGACACCCGGTCCCAAACACCGCCAGAGGCAGCAGGGCTGCGATCCGTGTAGAGCCCCAACAGCTGATTGGGGTTAAGCGCCCCGGCGCGGGTCAGGCGTTCGGAAGCCTCAAGCTGGGCTTTCCACCCAGCAATATCGCGCAGGTCGGCAGCAGAAAAAGCCCGCGGCAGGGGGGCTGTGGGCAGACGTTCGCCAATGGCCTCATAAAGACGGAAGGTCAGCGGGTCAGGCCTGTCCGGCAAGGGCAGGGGCGGAGCGAGCTCAAAGATGTCCGGGTTCAGAAAACGATCCAACAGGTTCAACTGATCCTGAGGCAAAAGCTCCAACGCATGGGCGGATTCCAACATCAGGGCGGCCGTGGGCCAATCGCCACGTCGCGCGGCGCAGAAAATGCGGGCGCGGTAGTCAGGCGCCAGATAGGGCGCGGCCACCAGGGCAGCGCAAACACGATCTTCGTCGCCGCTCAGCAGAGCGGTGAAAAACCAGCGTCGAAACCGCGCCGGCGTAGCGGTGGGGCTAGCCTGCTCTACCAGGGCCTGCGCCGGGTCCGTCGCGCCCAGGGTAATCAGGCGATCCAGCCGCGCCAGCAAAACCGCATCGCCTTCGGCTTTGAGCGGGCGGCTTTCTGACAGCAATAGCGTGAACAAAAGCGACTGCATTGCCGGATTGCCCTGCACCGAGACCGAGAGAATAAGATCGGCAATCGTGCCGGGGTCACTGCCGCGCCACAGATCGACCGGCAGGCCTGTCGCTGAAGGGGCAACCAGCCCAATGGGGGGCAAAAGCGCCTGCAGTGGTGTCACGGTAACTTGCGGCTGGCTGGCACTGCCGGTGACGGGCGGCTCCAGCAGGACCGTGCTGGGCAAAGGCGCGGTATCGTCAGGCTGCCCAAGCCAATCGATCACCGTGAGAGGTGCCTGGGCCAGAGCGATTGTCGCGCTTAAGGTGCTGATATAAAACGCAAAAGTAAAGACCCTTAATGCTGGATTTTGGCGCTGTTTAATCTGCATCTAGCACAACCGGTATGCGTTGTTCCTGCAACGGAACGCTAAAATCCGCTCCAAACCAGGGGCCTAGGTAGGCATAGGCCACCAGCCCCAGCGCTGCTAGAACCGCAAAAATGAGAAGGTATTTGATCAGTCGCCCCATTGCACACCTATTGCCTGCTTCTTTGTATTTTGAACAACTTATATATGGCCTTTTTTGCAATATCACGTCATTCACTGAAGAATGAGCGAAAAAGAGCAAATGACCGAGGTGGATGCCACACCTCCGGGGCCAGGACGGCTGAAAAAAACCATTGTAATGGTGGGCATGATGGGGGCAGGCAAGACCGCCGTGGGCCGTGCCCTGGCTGCGCGATTGGATGTGCCTTTTCTGGACAGCGATCACGAGATCGAATCTGCTGCCAATATGACGATCCCTGAGATTTTTGCCCGTGACGGTGAGGCCTTCTTTCGCCTTAAAGAACGTCAGGTGATTTCCCGGCTGCTGACCGAAGAGTGTGGCGTGCTATCGACCGGCGGCGGTGCCTTTCTGGCGGCAGAGAATCGCGAGACCATTACCCGCAACGGCGCCTCGATCTGGCTACAGGCAGATCTTGAGGTGCTGTGGAACCGGGTGCGCCATCGCGACACGCGCCCCTTGCTGAAAACAGCAGACCCCCGCGCCACCCTGTCAGAGCTCTACGCGGCGCGGGTGCCGCTCTATGCCAAGGCGGATCTGGCGGTGATCTCGGATGGGCAGGCCTCGATTGAGGAAATGGTTGACCGGGTGCTGGATGCCTTGAAGTCTCGCCCCGATGTGTTGGAGAGCTGAAGATGGAACGTATCGTGCATGTCCCCCTGGAGGGGCGCGAATATGATGTGGTGATTGGGCCAGGGCTGTTGCAGGAGGTGGGCGCGCGGATCGCACCCTTCCTAAACCGGCCACGCGTTGCGGTGCTGACGGACGAAAACGTTGCAGCGTTACATCTGGAGAGCCTGCGCAGTGGGTTGGCCAAAGCTGGGATCGAAATGGTCTCGCTGGCCCTGCCCGCCGGGGAATCCACCAAGGCTTGGCCGCAGTTCAGCCGCGCGGTGGAATGGCTCCTGGAGCAAAAGGTCGAGCGCAACGATGTGGTTGTCGCTTTTGGCGGCGGTGTGATTGGCGATCTGGCCGGGTTTGCTGCCTCGGTCCTGCGACGGGGCGTGCGGTTCATTCAAATCCCCACCTCCCTGTTGGCGCAGGTGGATAGCTCGGTTGGGGGTAAGACCGGCATCAATGCGCCTCAGGGCAAGAACCTGATCGGCGCCTTTCACCAGCCCACCCTGGTGTTGGCGGATTCTGAAATTCTTGGCACCCTCACAGCGCGGGATTTTCTCGCAGGTTATGGCGAAGTGGTCAAATATGGGCTGTTGGGGGACGCGGCGTTCTTTGCCTGGCTCGAAGAGATGGGGCCAAAATTGGCAGAAGGCGATATGGCTGCACGGGTTGAGGCCGTAGCGCATTCAGTGCAGATGAAGGCGGATATCGTCGAACGCGATGAGACCGAACAAGGCGACCGGGCACTGCTCAACCTGGGTCATACCTTTTGCCACGCCTTGGAAGCGGCCACGGGCTATTCTGACCGGCTGCTGCACGGCGAGGGTGTCGCCATTGGCTGCGCGCTGGCTTTTGAGCTGTCGTCCCGGCTAGGGCTATGCAGTCAGGAAGACCCAAGCCGGGTGCGGGCGCATCTCAAAGAGATGGGCATGAAGACCGACCTCTGTGATATTGAGGGCGCGCTCCCGAATGCTGACGCGCTTTTGGGGCTGATGGGGCAGGATAAAAAAGTGGTGGATGGGCAGCTGAAGTTCATTCTGGCGCGCGGTATCGGGGAGGCGTTTGTCACCGCAGATGTTCCCAAAGAAGTGGTTTTGTCGGTGCTGAAGGATGCGCTGAAAGACTGCGCCCAGGCCTGACCCCTGCTAAGGCTTACCATTTTGATTTGCGGTGAGGAGGAGCTGTTTCACCTCATCCTCACCTAAGGGTTTGGTGAGGATGCTGAGGTTAGATATCGCGCTTAACTCGCTGGGCACGATTGGGTTTTCCCGCGTGGACATCAGCGCCAGCTGACAGGCTGGGTGCAGGTCATGGCCGTGTATCAACAACTCCCAGCCAGAGGCACCGCTGTCCAGATTGAGATCGCTTAGGATGAGATCCGGCCTGGACAGGTTTTCAAGCTGGTCCAGCCCCTGATGGAAGCTTGTTGCCTGTGTCACCGCATATCCCAGCTGTTCGAGAGCTTTCGAGGCAGAGGCGAGGGAGGCTGGATCGTCATCCACCACCAGTGCGGATCCGGGGCTAGAGACGAGCGCGGCACCGTCATGCTCTGTTCTGAGGGCAGGAAACTGCAAAGTCACGGCTGTCCCTTGGTTTGGCGGTACCACCCGCGAGTTGAGCAACAACTGGCCACCGGACTGATGAACAAACCCATCTACCATGGAGAGCCCAAGTCCGGTGCCACTGCCATCAGCGCGATTGGTGAAGAAGGGCTCGGTGGCGCGGCGCAAAACTTCCGGACTCATGCCCGCGCCGCTGTCTTGAATGGTAAGTCGCGCGCCATGATCATCTCGTACCGTCAGGGTCACAGTACCAGCGCCCTCAATCGACTGCCCGGCATTGACACAGAGGTTGAGCACCGCGCTTTCCAGCTGTCCGGGATCCACCCGCGCCAGAACCGGCTGCTCTGGTGCTTGATACTGGAGGGTGACCTCCCCGGGCAGGGCGATTTCCAGCAGGTCGACCATTCCGTCGATCAATTGGCCGATATCAGTAACCTGCGGTTCCAGATGCTGTTTGCGCGCAAAGGCCAAGAGCCGTTCTGTCAGGGAAACACCCAAGTCAACCGCAGAGCGGATGCGGGCGCGAAAATGTTGTGACTGCGCAGGTTCAGCGCTTTCGAGCAGGTGAAGATTGCCAGATATACTGGAGAGGATATTGCCAAAATCATGGGCGATTTCACCGGAAACCTTGCCCAGGGTCTCCACCCTGCGGATTTCTTCCAATCGCTCTTCGACCTTTTTGCGTTCCGTGGTTTCCGACAGCAGCCAGACAGCGCCGCCATCCGGCAAGGGCGAATGGCGCAGCTCCAGCACATTGCCGGAGGGGTCGGTAAACTCTTCAAAACCGCCCGGCTCGTCGGCGCTGGCCCGGGGGGAGAAAGTGGACTGCGCCATCAGCATCGGGATTGGGACCTGGTGTCCCTTTGGAGCGGGGGGAAGCCGGAGCAGCTGGCGTAGATTGTCGTTTTCGGCCTCGATCTCACCCTGGGCAGAAGTGATCGCCACTCCATCGGTGATATTGCGAAACACCCGTGAAAAGAGCGCGTTCTGGTGTCGGATCTGGCTGGTGCGCCGGTCCAGTTTGCGGGCGTTTTCACGAAACACCGCAAAGGCGGCGAACAGCTGGCCAATTTCATCCGTGGATTTTGGCCCCTTGGGCAGATCAGCGCGATGGTTGCCGGCCGCCAATCGGCGCATGGCTTCAGCGATGCGTTGCAGATTGCCGGCCACATAGCGCGAGACATACTGCGAAGAGCTGATCGCCACCAAGAGGCTCATCAGGGTGAGGGCCAGAAACCAGTTTTTGGCGATGCTGAGATTGTTTGATGTCTCGGCCCTCGCCTGCGACAGCCGAGCCTCGGCTTGGGCCACTTTGTCTTCGGCAAAACGGGTGATCCGGCTGGCCTCTTGCCGGATGCGATACAGGGCGTTTTCCGCATCCAGCTGGGCGGCAATTTCCTTGTGTTTGAGCACAAACAGGCCTTCGCTGCGGCTTAGTACCCTGTCGATCTCGTCAAAGGTGGCGCGTAGCGGAGGCAAGAGTTTCGGCTGAAGGGCCGCTCTGGCCTGGGCATATCGACGCGAGAATTCCCCCAGTTCAATCAGCGCATTGGCCCGCACGGCACCTATGGCGCTGGCGGTCAGCTGTTGCAGCCCAGTCCAGATCTCGCGCTCCGCCAGCGGGCGAGAGGTATCGCCTGCCTGCCGCCGGGCCCGTTGGTTCAACCGCTCAAGACCACGATCAATTGCCACGAGATCGGCCTTGCGGGCGGTCTGTGGTACGAGGGCCGTGGTCAGATCGTCAATCGCCAGCCGCAGCCTGGCCAGTGGCAGATCCAGGGCGGGCTCTCCTTGGGCCTGGGATTCTATCTTTCGGAGGGTCTCCAGCACGTCCTGAGATTCCTGTTCCAGCTGAAAGGGGGGAAACAGCGCATATAGAAACGGGGCCGAGGTGGCGAGATCGGCTGAGAGGCGGGACAGGTTCAGCGCGTCAGAGACCTCTGCCAGGGTGTCTTGATGCAGGGTGTTCATCCAGAACTCCGTCCGGTTCAATACCCGCAATCCGATGAGGCTGACCAGCAACATCAGGCAAAAGAGCACGGCGAGGGCGGCAGTGAGGCGAAATCGAACGCTGAGGTGGCGGAGGGCAGGGATCATGGGCTTCAGTTTGGTGCCAGGTGGAAGATATAGCCCTGCGCCCTGCGGGTCTGCAGGTGCACTGGTTTGGACGGGGTGGCTTCGATCTTGCGACGCAGGCGCAAAATCAGCACATCAATGGTCCGGTCCACATAGCGCTGCATATCCGAGCCCAGCTCTTCCAGCAGTTCTGGGCGCGGGATGACCCGGTTAGGATTGCGGGCAAAGTATTCCAACAACCGGTATTCGGCATTGGTCAGCGGGATCTCTTCGCCGACCGCATCCAGCAATCGGCGCGACGGTACATCAATGCGCATGGGGCCAAAGTGGATTTCTTTGCCGGGGGAGGCGCTGGGTTTGGCGGTGCCATGGCCATAGCGGCGCAGCACCGCGCGTATCCGGGCTACTAGTTCACGGGGGTTGAAAGGCTTGATCATGTAGTCATCGGCCCCGGTCTCCAGACCGATGATCTTGTCGATTTCATCCCCTACACCGGTGAGCATGACAATGGGGATTTCGTAGCGTTCCCGTATGTGGATGGCCAGCGTCAGCCCGCTTTCACCGCGCAGGCGCAGATCGATCAGCGCCAGATCCACCTGAGGCGGATCTCCAAGCGCCAGGAAAGCAGCTATATCTGCACAGCAGATCGCGTCAAAACCGCTTTCGCGCATCAAGGCAGAAAGCGTGTCACGTACATCTGCGTCATCGTCCACAATGGCGATGAGCGGCTCGGACCTCCCTGCCTGCATGCAACCCTCCTCCTGCCACATCCTGCGTACTATTGGGGGCCGGTGTTGATCAGCCCCTTTGCTTCAGTGAAGCAAATCCTGCCAGATTTTAAGAGGATGTGACGGGGATTGTAATACTGTTAACATTAAACCGCAGTTTTGGCGGTTTCGTTAACACGACGCGGCTCGCGTCACGGCAAAGCGACCTCCTATCGTGATGAGGTCAGCGTCGAACCTGTGGGTTAGGGATCCGGAGGTCGGCGTTTTTAGGGAGGACAACATGACAAAATTCATCACCCGTGCCGCTGGGGCACTGGGCATTCTGACTGCGAGCACATTTGCAGCCTCTGCCGCCGAAGACTGTGCCGAGAGGGGCGCGCTGGACGTGCTTTATTGTGACGCCAATGGCGATCTGGTGGCGGATACCCCCACTGATCCGGCCAAGTTGAGCAATCCGGACACTCTGGTCTTTGCCTATACTCCGGTTGAGGACCCGGCGGTCTATGCCGATATCTGGGCTCCCTTCATCGAACACCTGGAAGGTGTGACCGGCAAGGATGTTCAGTTCTTTGCCGTGCAGTCTAATTCAGCCGAAGTTGAAGCCATGCGTTCGGGCCGCCTGCATGTGGCGGGTTTCTCAACCGGGCCAACCCCCTTTGCGGTCAACTTGGCTGGAGCCGTGCCCTTTGCCATCATGGGCGCCGAGGATGGCCAGTTTGGCTACAAGCTGCAGGTCTTTACCCAGGCCGACAGTGATATCAAATCCGTTGGGGATTTGGCCGGTCGCCGTGTGGCCCATACCTCGCCAACCTCCAACTCTGGCAATCAGGCGCCACGGGCACTGTTCCCCGGACTGGGTGTTGAGCCCGACAAGGACTACGAAGTGGTTTATTCCGGCTCCCATGACCAGTCGATGCTGGGCGTGGTTGCAGGCGATTACGACGCGGCGCCAGTGGCCTCCGAAGTGGTGGATCGCATGGCCGAGCGTGGGCTGTATGACACGGCTGATGTTCGTAAGATCTGGGAGAGTGATCCTTTCCCCACGACCTCGTTCAACGTCGCCCACAACCTTGATCCTGAGCTCGCTGCCAAGATTAAGGAAGCCTTCTTTACCTTTGAATTTGAAGGCACAAAACTAGGTGAAGAATTCGCAGGTGTAAGCAAGTTCATCCCGATCACCTATCAGGATCAGTGGGCGGTCATCCGCCAGATCCAGAAGTCCAACGGGGTGGAATACACACCTCAGGGCCTCGCCGGGAAGTAACCTAGCCCCGCCAAAAGCACGGTCGGCTACAGCGTCGGCCGTGTACTTCTGCGTCCCGGTACCGGCCTGCGCCTGTTGCTGTGCTTATACCTGTATCGGCAACTTGCTGTTGCTTTGCCCTCGCGCAAATTCCGAAAGACCACCATGCTAAAAATCACCAAACTGACCAAGCGCTACGGCACTGGAGATCCGGTTCTAAAAGAACTGGATCTGACCGTGGAGGGCGACCAACTCACTTCTGTTATCGGCTCGTCCGGGGCGGGCAAAAGCACGCTGCTGCGCTGCATCAATCGTCTGGTCGAACCCACCTCTGGCTCTGTTGATCTGAACGGTACTGAGTTTACCGCACTGAACAGTCGTGATCTTCGGATTGCGCGGCGGCGCATCGGCATGGTGTTTCAGAGCTTCAACCTCATCGACCGGCTAACCGTAATGGAGAATGTGCAGTCCGGGCGACTTGGCTATATCTCCACCTGGGCTGCCTTGACGCGGCGCTATCCGCGCGAAGACATCGCCCGTGCCTATGAGCTGATGGAGCGGGTGGGCATTGCCCATTATGCCAACAAACGCGCGGATGAACTCTCCGGCGGCGAGCGTCAGCGGGTCGGCGTGGTGCGTGCCCTGATGCAACGGCCAGAGATCCTGCTGGCGGATGAACCCACAGCCTCGCTGGATCCAAAAACCTCAGAGCAGATCATGTCGCTGCTGCGTGATCTGGCCTCGGAACTGAAATTGCCGGTGATCATCAATATCCACAATGTGACCGAGGCCAAGGAATACAGCGATCGCATCGTTGGCATGCGCTATGGGCGGATCATTTTCGACGACCTGCCGGATCAGCTTGGCACTGCAGAGATGGACGAGATCTATGCCGGGGTTCCGGCGATGGACCGCGCCGAGGTCGGGGCAGTGGCATGAGTCAGGCAAAAGGCAGCTGGCGTAAACCGCCCTTCATCGCCAACCCGTTGATACGGTTAGGTCTTTACGGCGCAGTTGCGCTCTATTTCATCTTCACCCTGGCGACCTTGCCGATTGACTGGGAACGGGTGTCGGACGGGATGAGCCGCGCGCAGCGGATTTTCAGCGGCGCCTTTCCTCCCAGTTTTGAGCGGTCCGGCTTGATGATTGATGGTTTCCTCGAAAGCCTGAAAATCGCCATCCTGGCCACCGTTGGGGGGATTCTATTGTCGGTGCCTTTGGCCTTTATGGCGGCAGGCAATATTGCCATCAAACCGATCTATCTTTTGGGCCGTGGCATCATCATTGTGGCGCGCAGTTTCCACCCGGTGATTGTCGCCATCATCTTTGTGAAGGCAGTAGGCTTTGGCCCCTTTGCCGGGGCGCTTACCCTGGTGGTCTATTCCATTGGGTTCGTCGCCAAACTGCTGGCGGAACGGATCGAAGAAATCGATTTTGGCCAAGTCGAAGCCATGCGCGCTGCTGGGGCGGGCTATATCGTGACATTGGCCTATGCGGTGCTGCCGCAGATCATGCCCCGTCTTGTGGGACTGGGGATCTACCAGTTGGACAGCAACCTGCGGGCCTCTGCTGTGGTGGGCATTGTCGGGGCAGGTGGCATTGGCGCGACGCTGGCCAATGCCTTTGGCCGCTATGACTACGATTTTGCCCTCGCCATCACTATGGTCATCGTTGGGGTGATCCTCATCTCTGAGGCGGTGAGCGGATTTATCAGAAAGCGGATCGCGTGATGAGCACTCAACCTCTGCAACAAACCCTGGACCATTGGTCCCGTTTCACCCTGCGCCAGCGCCTGATGCGCTATGGTGGTCTCGCGCTCACCCTCTTGGTGGTGGCCTGGGCGCTGAGCAGCATCAATGTGATCTGGGAGTGGGTCTGGGACGCGCCCAATCAGATGGGGGATCTGTTTGCCCGGATGATGCCACCGGACCCGCGCAATCTACCTTCAATTCTGGAGGCGATCTGGCAGACGGTGAATATCGCCACCCTGGCCACAATGATTGCCGTGGTTGTCTCCCTGCCGGTGGCCTATATCTCGGCGCAGAACACCACGCCAAACCGTATCGCGCTCTGGATTGGGAGGTTCATTCTGGTCTCGTCGCGCTCAGTCAATACCATCATCTGGGCGCTTCTGTTCGTGGCCATTTTTGGACCTGGGATCGTGGCGGGCATTGTGGCGATCATGTTCCGTTCCATCGGGTTTCTGGGTAAGTTGCTGGGTGAGGCAATCGAGGAAATTGACCAGAAGCCGGTGGAGGCGCTGGAGGCCTGCGGGGCCTCCCGCTTCAAGATTGTGCTCTATGCCATTGTTCCACAAGTGATGCCGGCCTTCTTTGCCGTGGCAATCCTGCGCTGGGACATCAACCTTCGGGAATCCACCGTGCTGGGGTTGGTTGGTGCTGGCGGTATTGGCATGATCCTGCAAGGCGCAATTGATACCTTCAACTGGCCTGAGGTCTCCATGGTGCTTTTGACCATCCTGGCTTTGGTGGTCTTTGGCGAGGTTGTGTCTTCTTACCTGCGCAAAAAGATCCTGTAACCAATACCCAGGACCTCAAGATCTCCCTGCCTTGTGCCACGCCGGGAAATGGTGTCTTGAGAAAGTGAAACAAAGACCAGATCGCCGCCCCAACGGGTCGGCATTTGCATGAAAGTGGAAAGATGATCGATACCAATTGGGCCTTTAACAGATATGAATCTGTGCGATCTGTCCTGCCTCCCGCAGTCTTTGCCAGCCGCAGTCAGACCGGGCAAGATCTGGGCGATACAATGGGTGACTATGACGCCTATATTCTGGATGCCTTTGGCGTCTTGAATCGCGGCGAGACTGCTATTGAGGGCGCGGTTGAGCGTATGGCCATGCTTCGCGCTGCGGGCAAGCGGCTGGTGGTTCTGACCAATGCCGCCAGCTACACCCGCGCTGAAATTCTGGCAAAGTATCACCGGCTTGGCTTTGACTTTCAGGCCGAAGAGGTGGTTTCCAGCCGCGATGTGGCCTTTGCAAATCTGCCGCAATTGCAGGATGGCGGGATCTGGGCCGCTGCCGCTGCTGAAGGCGATGATTTCAGCGATGCGCCCAAAACAGCGCGGATCAAACAGCTGGCTGATGACATGGAACTGCTGCGCAGTGCTGCTGGTTTTCTGCTGTTGTCGTCGGCGCGTTGGAGTGATGCAGACACGGAGGCTCTAACTTCCGCTCTCGAAGAGAACCCAAGGCCACTGATCGTGGCCAATCCTGACCTGGTGGCACCGCGCGAAACCGGCCTGTCGATTGAGCCAGGCTTGATTGCTCATCAGATCACTGAGCGTACTGGCGGAGAGGCGCAGTTTTACGGAAAACCCTTTTGCAACGCCTTTGAGGCAGCGCTGGCCCGGCTGCAGGGAATCGACGAAGGGCGTATTGCCATGGTGGGTGATACCCTGCACACGGATGTGCTGGGTGGGGCAGCTGTGGGCATTGGCACGGTCCTGATCACCGATCACGGGCTGTTTCGCGGCCACAATGTCGCGCACTATATCGTCAAATGCGGCATCCGCCCAGAATGGATCGTTTCCACCACCTAAGACCTAGACCTAGGTCAATCGGGGCAGGGTGCAGAGATGAAGTGGTTGGGGAGGCCCGCTGCCAGGGCATCTGGGGAGACCTGAAAAATATGCGATTTGAGCGCATCAAAAAAGGGCTGGCGAATGCCAGCCCTTTTCAAATTTTGATCGCAGGGTTTGCGCCTTGCCTAGGCTCTGGACCTATAAACAGGTCGCAGCGTCAACGGCTGCTTTGATCCAGAACAGACACCGGCAGAAAACACTGCTATGACCGGGTTGCGGACGAAGCGGGCTTTTCGCTTTTTACTTGCTGAATGCTGATCGCAAAAGGCCCACCCCCGCAATGGCGAAGAGACCAGCGACCGCGCCATCGACCCATTTGCGGACCCGCGCGTAGCCACTCATTGCTCTAGGCAAGGAAAAAGTGACTGCGTAAACAAAGTAGATAAAGAAACCCAGTGCCACGCAAATTGATGTGGCCAGCGCCACCTGCCAAACCCCATCACCATCCCCCAATCCCAAGGAAAGCGTCGACATCTAAGCGACAACAGCTTTAGGGTTTGATAGATTTAGGATGAGCCCGCGTTTGAACCATCTCCCGTTTGCCTCCTGTGGCGTCATGGGTGGCGTCTTTTCACAGGCAGATCGGGCAGTTTTGAAGGCAAGCCATAAGAGATATCCGCCGCCAAAGACCTTGAGAGCCGTTAGGGCATATGTCGACGCCTGTAAAACGGCTCCCACGCCTGTGGCCGCAACCAGTCCCCAGAAAGCCAATCCGACCGACAACCCCATACCGAAACGAAGCCCGTTGCTTCTACCAGAACTCATGGAAACAGTCGCCGCTGCCAAAGTTGCGGGGCCCGGAGAAGCAGCCACAACAAAAAATGCAATGCCAACCGACATTAACCGACCGGATCAATCATTAGTGAGAACTCCTAAAGGCATTTTGGGCAAAGAATATGGCGTCCGAACAGCTATTCAAGAATGCTAGGCAATGTCAATTTTGGGCTCAGCGCCGTCATCTGACTCTTTTTGTCGGATGACTGGATCGCGAAGTATAGCGGCCCTTGCGATAGTCGATTCCATTCACCCATTTAACGTGTTTCGTGTGCGCCAGGAGGATTATCCATGTCGCATCTGTTCTGGCTCAATCCAGAGCGTCTCAACCGCATCAAGCATATGTTCCCAAAGCCACATGGTGTTGCTCGTGCTGGCGACCGAAAGGTTCTCAGTGGCATCATCCATGTCATTCGCAATGGCTTGCGCTGGCGAGACGCTCCATCAGATTATGGGCCATATAAGACGCTTTACAACCGATGGGCGCGATGGTCCCAGATGGGCGTCTTTGCACGCATCCTGACCGTACTGGCCGCTCAAGGCGATGCAACAGGCACACTAATGATTGAAGCGACCCACCTGAAGATCCATAGAACTTGACCTGTCGCGGTTTGATGCCGCTCCTTTGATAGCATTTATTGCAGCAAAGGAGACGGGCTGTGGGACAGAAACGGACGGACAAATTCCGCCATGATACGGTGCGTATCGCGCTGACCAGCGGGCCTACGCGTAAGCAGGGTGCTGATGATTTGGGTGTCGGAATGTCGCCTTTGAACAAATGGATCACAGCCCATCAGGACACAGATGTGGTGTCGAAAGAGGATCTGAGCCTCGCCGAAGAGAATGATCGACTTCGACGTGAGATCCGGCTCTTCAAGGAGGAGAGGGAAATCTTAAAAAAGGCCACCCAGTTCTTCGCAGGCCTAAAGCAATGAGATTTGGGTTTACCGAAGAACACAGGTCTGACTTTCCGGCCAACCGACTTTGCAATGTTGTCGGCGTCAGCGCATGTGGTCTGCGTGCTTTCCGAACCCAACCAGAAATGGGCCGGTGACATCGCCTATGTGTGGACCCGTGAGGGATGGCTGTATCTTGCTGTGATCCGGGACTTGCATTCACGCCGTGTCATTGGCTGGGCGGTCAGCAATCGGATGAAACGGGACCTGGCGATAAGGGCGTTGAAATTAGCCATTGCGTTCAGAACACGGCCCAGAGGCTGCATCCACCACACGGATCGCGGGTCGCAATACTGCTCTCATGACTATCAGAAAATCCTGCGCCAGCACGGGTTCAAGGTATCGATGTCTGGCAAAGGTAATTGCTACGATAATGCGGCTGTTGAGACCTTCTTCAAGACGATCAAGGCAGAGCTGATCCGGCGATATCCTTGGGAGACAGGACGCAAAGCTGAGATGGCAATCTTCGAATACATAAACGGCTTTTACAATCCGCGCTGCGGCCACTCAGCATTAGGCTGGAAAAGCCCCGTCACTTTTGAACGGAAAGTGGCCTAAACGAGCACCTGGGGCGGCACAAATGCGCGACAGGTCCAGTTTTTCCGACAAAAAACAGGAAGCGAGTTGCTACACTCATCCTGCTTTTTTGTTGATGTGAGCTAACGGTTTCCAAAGCCGAGATACTGTGTGGGTGGTGGATTCGCATAGAAATCACATCATCCGATTTCCGGACATTCAAACTTTTTTCAGCCTCAGAACTCTTGAGAGTGAAGTGTTCATAGAGCGCCAAGTACGCTCAAAATAGTATTCTGTGAGAGCTTGGAGCGCAGCTTAACAGTGACAAAGAGCGTTGACCAATAGTCTGGCAAATTGTCTTCACCTTCGAGGTAGCTGAACCGTTCGCCACTGATGAGAGTGGAAATGCGCTGTATGAGTACCTGATCCGAAACCAATCAAAAATCTACATAATTGATTGGTTCCGGAATTACGTGGGTTTATCAACCTCAAAATTATACATCTTTGATGAGGTTCTCATTGCCTTACAGATAGCTATCGTTCAAAAATCTACGATTTAGAAGTTACTACCCTCAGAACGGGATTTCGTCGTCGTCGATGTTGTGCGACGGGCCGCTGGAGCCGCCGCCAAAACCGCCACCGCCGCCTTGCTGTGGGCCGCTGTCGTAGCCACCACCACCACCGTAGCTGCCGCCGCTGTCCTGGCCACCGCCAAATCCACCGCCGCCGCTGCCTTCACCGCGGCCGTCCAGCATGGTCAGGGTGGAGCCAAAGCCCTGCAAAACAACTTCGGTAGAATAGCGGTCATTGCCGCTTTGGTCCTGCCATTTGCGGGTCTGCAGTTGGCCTTCGATATAGACCTTGGAACCCTTGCGGAGATATTGCTCAGCAACGCGAACCAGGCCTTCGCTGAAGATTGCAACTGAATGCCATTCGGTGCGCTCGCGGCGCTCACCCGTGTTGCGGTCTTTCCAGTTTTCCGAGGTCGCAATGCGCAGATTGCAGACTTTGCCGCCGTTTTGAAACGACCGCACTTCCGGGTCGCGTCCCAGGTTGCCGATGAGGATGACTTTGTTGACTGAGCCGGCCATGGGGATCCGTCCTTATTCTTTTCTTGGTTGTCTATGTGCGGGGCGCGACGGGGATCAAACGAATCCCATCGCCGGGGTTTCGGGGCACAGTATAGACCTGCGCCCGGCGTGGAAAGCACCCCTCTGGCGGTCCGGGAACTGCGGACTTTCGGCGAAGCCACGCCGATCAACCTTAGCAGGGCAGGGCAGTGAAGCAGATTGCTTCCATTTGATGTCAGTTTGGCTATAGTCGCGAAAAGTTTTCTGCGAGTGTAAGGGGTGGGGGCCAGCAATGCGGTCACTGACATTTGGCATCATTAGCGTGATTTATGGGGGTAGCCTGGGGCTGGCCACCGTTGCAACCGCCGATATGTTCAGCACAAAGAACCGGCGCGATCTGTTTGCCGCCCATACACGGGTTCTGGATACCCGTGCGGCGCAGCAATATGAAGACTCCGCCCGCCTTCAGCCCAATGCGATCCCCAGTGTCACCTCGGTCTCGCCGCGCTACACAGGCAGCTACCGGGGTGAGTATCTGATGATGGCGCGTCAGGCCGCACGAAAACATGGTGTGCCCGAAGATCTGTTCCTGCGCCTGGTCCAGCAAGAGAGCAACTGGGATCCAAATGCGGAATCCCACAAAGGCGCGCTTGGCCTTGCACAGCTGATGCCTGCCACCGCCCGTCGGCTTGGGGTTGATCCTTCAATTCCCAAACAAAACCTCGAAGGGGGCGCGCGCTACCTGTCCAAACAGTTCCGCAAATTTGGCTCCTGGCGCTTGGCGCTGGCGGCCTATAATGCCGGTCCGCAGGCAGTGCGAAAATATGGTGGCATCCCCCCGTACAAAGAGACCCAGAACTACGTGACCAAGATCTGGGGCAGCTGACTTTCCGACTGTCCACCTCGCTTGTCTATCTGTGGAGGGACTGGCTGGGAGTGGCCGTCGTTGCCTGTTGCTTTAGCCTTTGTGGACCCGCAAAAGGCCCGTGCCTAGGAGTCCCCCGTTAAGATATGAGTAATCTTCCCTAATGCCCTGTTAACTTCCTTAACCTGCCATTAATCGGCCTTAATATTTTATGAAATTGCCCTCGATTTCAGGAGGAATTCACGTGACCAGCAGAAGCTTTGATGACCGGCTCGAGCGCATTCAATGGACACCAGGAGCGGTGCCGACACATGAAGTGATTGATAGCGTCCTGGGGGGACGTGGCATGGCACAGGCCCGCAGCGTCGGAGCAACCCTGCTGGGGGCAATTCTGGGCATTCTCATCGGATTTGGCCTCAAGGGTATGATCCTGCCTGGATCCCCCTGGGGGCCGGATACGGGGCTTGCAGGTCTGATTGGCGGCGGCTTGGCAAGTCTTGGCTTGTTGGTGTCCATTGGCATGGCAGTCTTTGCAGCGCTGCGTAGCCGCAAACATCCCTGGCTCATGCAGTTTGCCTCGATGAACCTCCTGATGATCGTGGTCCTGTTGCTGAGCTGACCACAGATCCCTTGTGGCGCTACACCAGCTAAACCACTGTGGGAGTGGGGGGTGATATTCCTGATTTTTTTAATCGGAAATTGCGCTAAGTCAAAGATCACCCTATGGGTTTCGGGGAATTACAGGCATAGCCGTTTTCCCCGGAGCCCTTTATGCACAAGACCAAGCCCCTTTGTTTCACCTCTGCAGCCCTTGCGGCGCTGGCCCTTTCTTGTTCGGATGGCTTTGCGCAACAGGCCCTGTCTCCGATGGAGGCCCTGGGAGAGGCGCTTTTTCACGATGAAAACCTGTCGCTCAACCGCAGCCAATCCTGTGCAAGCTGCCATGATCCCGAAGCCGGATTTAGTGATCCGCGCCGTTCGGCGGAGGGGGCCTTCTCGCTGGGCGATGATGGCAGCTCTTTGGGCAACCGGAACGCGCCAACTGCGTCCTATGCGTCCTTTATCCCAGCCTTCCATCAGGCGGAGGATGGCGACTGGGTTGGTGGGCTGTTCTGGGATGGGCGTGCTGCGGATTTGGCGGAACAGGCCGGAGGTCCACCGCTGAACCCCATTGAAATGGGGCTACCAAACAAAGCCATGCTGGTTCAGCGGCTGCAGGAGGATCCCAGTTATGTACAGCGCTTTGATGCTCTGTTTGCTGCAGGCGTTCTGGAGGAGGCGGAGCACGGGTTCACCGCCATGACCCAGGCCATTGCCGCCTTTGAACGCAGCGCTGTTTTTGCGCCCTTTGACAGCAAATATGACCGTTACCTGGCCGGCAAGGAAGAGTTCACCAAAGAAGAGGAGCTGGGCCGCACCCTGTTCTTCTCAGAGCAGTTTACCAATTGTAATCAATGCCATCAGCTGCGCAGCAGCCCGATGGGCGCGCAAGAGACTTTTAGCGACTACAGCTTCCATAACATCGGCGTTCCCCGCAATCCGGCAGTGGTGCAAGAGGCTGGCATGGCGGCGGATTTTGTCGATGACGGGCTTTTGGCAAACCCCAAGGTCAACGATCCGGCGCAGCGCGGCAAATTCCGCACGCCGACCCTGCGCAATGTAGCAGTGACCAGTCCCTATATGCACAATGGCGTGTTCCAGAACCTGCGCACAGTTGTGTTGTTTTACAACCAATTCAACAGCAAGGCCGAGGCCGCCAGGATTAACCCCGAAACGCAAGAGATCTGGGGCGCGCCACCGGTGCCGGGCACGCTATCGGTCAAGGAGCTAACCCATGGCCCAGCCCTGGATGACCGCCGGATGGATGCGTTGGTCGCCTTCCTCAGAACCCTGACCGATCAACGCCACGAGCACATGCTGGATGATTGATCCAACTGCCGTTTAGCCTCGAGCCTACTTGGGTGTTCCAACCAGGCTGAGCCGCCGCTATTCAGCGGCGATCTTTATCACGGGCGACATGCGCTGCAGAACCTCATCGCTGAGATGGCATTTGATCTGATGCGCCGCCTCCAATTTCCGCGTCGGCGGCACCTCGGTCTCACACAGCCCGCCGGGGACTTCGCCTTTCCAGCGACAACGGGTCTGGAACGGGCAGCCAGGAGGCGGATCCATGGCTGAGGGGATATCCCCTTCCAGCACGATATGTTCCTTCTCCACCGAGGTGTCGGCAATCGGCACCGCGCTCAGCAGGGCTTCGGTATAGGGGTGATAGGGCGGCGCAAAGACCTGATCGGTATCGCCCAGTTCCACCACATGGCCCAGGTACATCACCATCACCCGATCGCTAAGGTAACGCACAATCGATAGATCATGGCTGATGAACAAAAGCGTGGTCTTTTCCTTGCGCTGGATTTCCATCAGCAGATCAGTCACCGCCGCTTGAACCGATACATCCAATGCCGAGACCGGCTCATCCGCCACCACGATCCGGGCCCCGCCCGAAAAGGCGCGGGCAATGCCAACCCGTTGTTTTTGTCCACCCGAGAGCTGCCGTGGCATCCGATCCGCAAAGGCGCGGGGCAGTTTGACCAGATCCAGCAGCTCCAGCATGCGCTCCCGGCGTTCACGATCACTGTTGCCCACGTCAAAGATCTCCAGCGCCCGAATGATCTGGCGTCCTACGGTCATCGAGGGATTGAGCGTATCAAAGGGATTCTGAAACACCATCTGCACATCGGAGACGGTTTTGGTGTTGCGTTCCTCAATAGGGATCTGCTCGATGTTTGCCCCATCCAACAGGATCTCCCCTTCGGTGGCGGTTTCCAATCCCATCAGAACCTTGGCAAAGGTGGATTTGCCACAGCCAGACTCGCCCACAATGGCCAGGGTTTCAGACTCGCGCGCCTCAAAACTCAAGGTTTCATTGGCTTTGACAACCTTGGTTGCGCCGCCCCCAAAGAGGGCATTGGCGGCCACCTCATAGTATTTCTTGAGGTTCTCCATCTTGAGCACAACTTCGCCCGGCTCGGTCTTTTCCTTCTGCGCACCCAGCGTGACCGGCGCGTTCCAATCGATCTCCTTGGGTCGCAAACAGCGGGTGGCATGGCGGTCATTTCCTGCCACATCCACCATTTCGATCTCACTGATGTCGCAGCGCCCGGCCTCAAAATAATCGCAGCGCGGTCCAAAGTTACAGCCCTTGGGACGTTCGTGCGGCAGCGGGAAGTTGCCAGGGATCGCCACCAGCGGCTGGGCATTTTTGTCGGCACTGGGCAAAGGGATCGAGCGGAACAAGGCCTGCGTATAGGGGTGCTGCATCTCATCAAACACCTCGGCAATCGATCCCCGTTCAACCGCCTCGCCGGAATACATCACACAAAGCCGATCACAGGTCTCAAGGATGAGCCCCAGGTTATGGCTGATGAAGAGCATCGAGGTGCCGTATTTCTTGCCCAGATCCTTGACCAGTTCGACCACGGCCGCCTCTACCGTCACATCCAGCGCCGTTGTCGGCTCATCCAGGATCAGCAGGGCGGGTTTGGACATCAGTGCCATGGCGATGACAATCCGCTGCTGCTGGCCGCCAGAGAGTTGGTGCGGATAAGAATTTAACATTCGCTCCGGATCGGGGAGCCGCACATCGGTGACCACTTCCAGCGCGCGCTTATAAGCCTCTTTCTCGCTGACCCCTTCGTGGATCATCGGCACTTCCATCAACTGACGCCCGATTTTCATCGCAGGGTTCAGGCTGGCCATAGGCTCCTGGTAGATCATGGCGATCTCGTTGCCGCGCACATCGCGGAGTTCTTCTGCTGACATCTCAGCCAGATCGCGCCCCTTGAACTTGATCGATCCGCCAACAACACGGCCGTTTTTGCCCAGGTCCTGCATCACCCCAAGCGCCACGGTGGACTTTCCACAGCCAGACTCGCCAACCAGTCCGACGGCTTCGCCCGGCTGTACAGAGACCGAAAAATCCATCACTGCCGGGATTTCCCTGAGCCGGGTGAAAAAGGAAATCGATAACTTGTCAATTTCCAGAATAGGTCCGTCATAATCCGCTAGTTTGCTCATCTTCCTGTCTCCCTGTTGAGGCGTCAAAAGGTACTGGGACCTTTCATTTGGCCTCAAATATCCCGGGGGTCCGGGGGCTGGCCCCCGCACCCTCCAGTTCGGATTAATCTTTCAAGCTCTCTTCGCGCAGCCCATCGGCCAGCAGGTTCAACCCCAATACCAGGCTCAACAAGGCAATGGCCGGGGGCAGGGCAGGGTGCAGATAGATCGACAAGAGTTTGCGCCCTTCATTAATGGTGGAGCCCCAATCCGGGCTTTCCGGGGGCAGGCCAAGGCCAAAGAAACCCAGGGTCCCCAAAAGGATGGTAGTATAACCAATGCGCAGGCAGAAATCGACGATCAGCGGTCCGCGGGCATTGGGCAGCACCTCCCAGAGCATGATATACCAGGGCCGTTCACCGCGGGTCTGAGCTGCGGCCACGTAGTCTCGGGTTTTGATATCCATCGCCAGCCCCCGCACGATCCGAAACACCGTGGGGGAGTTCACAAAGACCACCGAGACAAAAACCACCAGAATGCCGCCTGGAATATCGATCACGTCCAGAGCCGCAGGCAGGATATCCAGCATGGATCCGGGGTCGCTTACCACCAGCAGATAAAGGATCAACATCGGCACCAGGACCGCCCCAAGCCAGAGATAGTTTTTTTCCGGCTGGGTGCGAAACCGGGCATTGATCAAAACTGCAAAGAACACCAGCGGGAAGGCAAAGAGCACCGCCGCCATATATTGCGGTAGTCCGGTGGCGACGATTTCTGGGGTAACCAGCAGATAGAACAGCAAGATCACCGGGAAGGCCAGGATCAGGTTGGCGAGGAAGGACAACAAGGTATCCAGCCGTCCGCCAAAATAGCCCGCAGGCAGCCCAAGAGTGATACCGGCCATGAAGGCAAACAGCGTGGCAAGCGGCGCAATGCGCACCACTTCCCAGGCGCCTTTGACCATGCGGCTAAAGACGTCGCGGGCCAGGTTGTCGCCGCCCAATAGGTACCACTGAAACTCGCCGTCTTCGGGGTTGCGCAATGGGGTTCCGGGGACCTTGTTCTTCAGACCGGAAAGCTGCGCCAGGGGGTCATGGGTGATGATCATGTCAAAAGCCCCAAAGACCCCGGTAAAAACCCAGAACATCACCAAGGCAAAACCGATCATGCCAATCGGGCTGTCAAAGAGTTTTCCATACAGACCGAGGTCTCGCTTGAAACCGATGGACAGCGCAAACAGCAACACAAGGACAATCCAGACCGGCAAGAACCGCTGCGCCAGGGCCCCGAAAATACCCGCATTGGTACCCAGCGCGAGGCCGAGCAACAGATAGGCCAAGACCACAACAGCTGTGCCGATAAAGGATATTTTCACCGCCTGGGCGGCAAAATCGCGCGGGCTGGAGCTGAGGCGCAGGCTGTCGCCATTGTTTTGAATGGCCCGGTTTTCCGGCACCAGAATGCTGATTAGCATCCAGACCAATATGGAGAGGGCCAAAAGCCCTAGGGCGAGCAGGAGAAAAGGCGTGAGGAAGGCAATCTGGCCGGTCCAGCTGAGGGGATCCATGTCTGTCTCCTTCCGTTATGAGATGCGAATGCGGGGGTTGAGAAAGACGTAGCCGATATCCGAGATCAGCTGGGTCAAGAGCACGACAAAGACCGAGACCACCGAAATGGCCAGCAGTAGCTCAATATCGTTATTGCCGGCGGCCTGCACCAGAATCCAGCCAAAGCCTTTGTAATTAAACAGGGTTTCGACAATGACGACGCCATTGAGCAACCAGGGGAACTGCAACATGATCACTGTGAAGGGCGCGATCAGCGCATTGCGCAGCGCGTGTTTCAGCACGATCTTGGGGAAGCTGACGCCTTTGAGCCGGGCAGTGCGAATATACTGCGCTGTCATCACCTCGGTCATCGAGGCGCGGGTCATCCGGGCGATATACCCCATGCCATAAAGCGCAATGGTCAAAACCGGCAGAAAGAAATTCTCAAAGGTCGGGTTCTCGGTGGCGGCGGTGGCAGAGCCTTTGAACCACTTCAACCCAACGGTGGAAGAGGTGAAAATGGCGATAAAAACCACGCCAGAGACATATTCAGGCGTGGCGGTAGACAGGATCGAAACGGTAGAAAGACTCCGGTCGGTCACGGACCCTTCGCGCATGCCCGCGAGCACGCCGATTATCAACGCCGAGGGCACCATCAACAGCAAAACCCAGCCCATCAACCGCAGCGTATAGCCAAGGCGTTGCCAGACAACACTGGCAACATCCTTTTGCAAAACCGTGGAATGGCCCCAGTCGCCTTGCAAAATGCCGCAAAAACTTGAGGCCTCGGCGGCTTCCGATGGGCTGACAGTGCCGTTGATGCAGCGGCCGGTTGTTCCGTCTTCACCCTCCAGTGTCCACCCCGGCAGCACTCCGAGCCATTGGCCGTATTTGACCGCCATGGGCTGGCTGTATCCGTTTTTGGCAAGCCAGCTGGAGACGGCTTCATCGGTCATCCGAAAATTGCCCTGAGTCTTGGCGAGCTTTTCCAGGTTTGGATACAAATTGGTTAGCGTGAAAACGATGAACGTCAGGCATAGCGCCGTCAGGATCATCACGCCCGTTCGGCGTAGAATGAACAATCCCATAGGGTTCCCTGTCAGTCTGGCGTCAAAACCAGCGCTGCCATCGCGGCGCGCCGTTGTTGTTTTTGGCTGCCCTGAGCCGCAGGTGAGGCCTGCGGCTCAGGGTAAGGGATTTGTTGGTAAGCCTTAGGCCGACCAACCCCATTTGTAATGGTGATGTTCAAAGGTCACGTGCATATCCGCATTGGCAACGCCTTCGCGCATATGACGATAGAGCGACCGCCAGTAGGGCTGGATGGTGACACCCTCTTCCTGAATGATCATCTCCATCTTTTTCATCACTTCGCGACGCTTGTCCGCATCGGCAATGGCCAGGGCCTCAGTCAGCAGGGCGTCAAACTCGTCATTGGCCCAGCCAAATTCGTTCCAGGCTTCACCGGAACGATAGGCCAGCGCATGCACCTGAACCCCTAAGGGGCGTGGGTTCCAGTTGGTGGAGCTGAAGGGGTATTTTGCCCAATCATTCCAGAAGGTGCTGCCGGGCAGAACCGTCCGCTTTACCTTGAACCCGGCATCGCGCAGCTGGGCTGCAACTGCGTCGGTGGTGTTTTTGCGCCAGTCATCGTCAATCGACATGATCTCATGTTCAAAATCCATCATGCCTGCTTCTTCCATCAGGGCTCGCGCGGCTTCCGGGTCGTATTTCTGCGGTGGTAGTTCGGCGTATTCTGGATGGATGGGGCCAACATGGTGGTTCTCGGCCGCCTGTCCCCGGTTGCCATAGCCAAGCTCGAGGCAGACAGAATTGTCGACGGCCATCTGAATCGCCTGACGCACGCGTTTGTCCGCATAGGGCATTTTGCCGTCAACTTCAGCCAGTTGATTGGGACGCACAACGACGGTCGCCATGGTGACAACCTCGGACTTAGTATAGCCCAGCCCGTCCATCACATCGATGAACTCACCAACGGATTCATAGAGCATATCGACTTCATCGGATTCCAGCGCCGCCAACCACGAGGAAGGATCAGTGCCAAAATCGATATACTCGATCCGGTCCAGCGCGGGCGTGCCATAGACTGCATCGCCCCACCATGTGTGATCGGCATTGCGCTCCAGCACGGCTTTGACGCCCACTTCCAAGGTGGAGAGCAGATAGGGGCCAGTGCCTACATTTTTTGTGAAATCACCGGTTTGGAAGCTGGAGTGCATGATCGCAGCGGGGTAATCCGCCATGCCGGCAATCAGCGAGATATCCGGACCAGGCAAGGAGAGGCGCACCGTGTGGTCATCCACAACTTCGATGGCGCCCTCGACCGCGACATTGGTCTCGGCGTCGATCAGCGTAGCAAAGCGACCCGCCATGGAGTTGCCTTCGAGGCCCTTGTCGCACCAGCCGGTAATGTTGCGGGCAACATCTTCGGCGGTGAAGGCGTCGCCATTGTTCCAGGTCGCGCCTTTGCGGACATTCAGCGTGTAAACGGTGGCGTCCGCATTGACTTCCCAGCTCTCGAGCAACATGCCGCGGATGGAGCCATCGTTGTTGTATTCAACAAGGTATTCGTTTGTACCGCGGGTCTGGTTGGCCATTTGCGACCAGTCATAGGTGCGCGGATCCTTCAGCGGGCGTACTTCCATTTGCACCCGTAGGGTGCCGCCGGATTTCATGTCGGTCGCCGCCTGTGCAGCTGGGGCTGTCAGGCCAAGCAGGCCATAGGCAGCAGCAGCGCTGACGCCCAGCCCGGTGGCGCGAGCCAGGAACTCGCGGCGATCCAGCTTGCCTTCGAGCACTTCGCTGGCGTGCATTTTTGCGGCCCAGTGGATCTGATCTGATGTGGTGGAATCTTTGGTCATTTGGGTCTCCCTTTGGTGTACCGCTGGGGCGTGTTGCCCCATTTGGACATTGCCAATATGTTCCCGGTTCTTGCGCCAGAAACGATGCGGTTTTGGCTTGGTGCCTTTTGGTCCCCTCCATTCGGCCCTAGTTCCGGGAGGAGGTCAATGCACAGAATCGGCCATACGGGGTTGAAAAGCGACATTTTTGGTGTCGGCTTTGTCACAAAGCCCATAGGCGAGCGACGGGGTGTTCCCGGACTGGGCACTTGTGCCCAGTTCTGCCCGGATCCCATTTAACTCCAAAGGCGATGGGAATTGCTGAGTCGTGAGGCAGTGGCGCTCATCTTGCTACGGCCGGATCTGGCTGCAGCAGGCTTCTTTTTTGTGGGCGAGGGGTCAGGCCGCTGTGCGGGAGGATTTTCGCAATGTGCTTGGGGTTTGGCCGGTGTGCTGGGTGATGAACCTGGTGAAATAGGCGGCGCTGCCAAAGCCGATACTGTCTGCGATGTCGCGCATGCTCATCGTTGAATAGACCAAAAGACTACGCGCGGCATGGAGCTGGCGTTCGGTCAGCAGGGCGGCTGCGGTTTTGCCGGTTTCCGATTTGCACACCCGCGTCAGATGGGTTGGCGTCACATTCAATGCAGCGGCGTGATCTGCCATGGTGGCGCGGGTGTCATAATACTGGCTGACCCTCTCGCAATAGGCCAGCGACAGCCGCCGCGCGGCTGTTGGCCGTTTTGGCGGCAGCGGTCCCGAGGGCGGCAGGCGGCGCAGTTGAATGCTGATCAACTCACTGTAGGACTGCAAGGCCCGACGCCAAAGCGCTGGATGGCCCATTTGCTCTTGCATCATCGCTTCCAGTAGGGCGTTCAATTGCGCTTGTTCGCGCGCTTCGGAGATCTTCAGGTGCAGAGGTTTGTCCGGTGTGGCAACCGGGGCAGAGACCGGAATACGCAGGGCCTGGCCGATACATTGGCGGCCAAATTCCACCGACCAAAGCGACCGCGCCGGGAAAAACATGGCGTTATGGGTACTAAAGCCGCGTTGTTTGCCCTCCATCATCATCCGTCCCTGACCACGGGTTACCCAGATCAGCAGATGCTCTGCGCGATCATGGGCCAATTCCGTTTGCCACACACCATCTGTCGCCAGCCTGGATAGCGGCACAATTTGGATTTCTTCGGTTGGGTTCGGGTCAAAGGGCATGGAATAGTGAGAACTTTTTTCTAGTTTTACTTTGAGACCAAAGGCGCATGAATCTTTGATTCGGGCAAGTTCCACTGTAGCGTGTATTGGGTTTTTGAAATCTACCTAATTCGGGGTGTGCTGGGAAATCCCATGGAATCCTTCATGTAACTATCTGACTTTAGGGTGTTCTATATGAGTTTTTCTACAGGGACCTCTGTCAGAGGTGACCACCGTCGAGCCAGTGCCATTGCTTCATTCTTGAGCGAAACCAACTGCGTTGTCGTTTTGCATAGCGGCGTGTGGAGATAGAGGCCTGCTCGCGCGCCTCGTCCAGCGACAGCGCACCGTCGGTATAACCCTTGAGTTCCGGCACCCCAATTGCCTTGCAGGAGGGGAGGTTCGGGTCATAGCGGCTCTGCATGGCTTCGACTTCCTCTAGGGCGCCCTGCTGCAGCATCAAATCAAACCTTTGACGGATCCTTGGCTCCAGCCAGTCCTTGGGGCTTTGCATTACCAGGGGGGTGCAGGCATGCAGTGGCAGAACCGGCGCGGGGGTGTCATCCTGCCAATTGGCCAGTGAACGCCCTGTTGCTTGCAAAACCTCCCAGGCGCGCTGCACGCGGGCCCGGTTCTGCAGATCAATCCGCGTGGCGGTCTCACTGTCCAATTCCGCCAAGAGGCTGGCCAACGTCAGGGCGTCCCCCTGCAAGCGAATCTCTGCCGGAGTGGGGGGGATTTCCGCAAGCCCCTCGGTAAGGGTGGAGAAGTAGAGCCCGGTTCCGCCAACAATTATCAGCCTCTCGGGGCCTGCCAGTAGGGATTTGACCTCGCGCAGCCAATGGCCTGCGGAATATTGCTCATCAAATCGGACATGACCATAAAGGCGGTGCGGCAGCTGTTGCTCATCCTCTAGCGAAGGGCGGGCGGTCACCACACGCCAACAGTCATAGATCTGACTGGCATCGGCATTGACGATCACACGCCCTTGTTTTTCCGCGATTTCCATCGCCAAAGAGGATTTCCCCGAGGCCGTAGGACCGGCCAGCAAAACGGGTTTGTCCGGGTCAATGTCGGGCAACAGCATATGAGATCCGTTCGCGGGTTTGAGGGTTTGTGCCAAAAGCAAATGAGAAACAGCTGCGAAAGCGGTCAGCCTGCATTGAATCCCGTTCCATTTTGCTCCATTTTGCCGCGCAAACTAACCCCCTCATCTGCCGGAGCGCAACATGCCCCTTGATCTTGAAACGCTGGAGACTGTTCCAGACGCTACCTATAACCGTGTCATGCTAAAAATTTCAGGTGAGGCTTTGATGGGGGATCAGGGCTTTGGCCTCAATCCGCCCACCGTTCAGCGCATCGCCCGCGAAGTCAAAACCGTGCATGACATGGGTGTTGAGATCTGCATGGTGATTGGTGGCGGCAATATCTTCCGTGGCCTGTCCGGGGCCGCCCAGGGAATGGAACGCACCACTGCCGATTATATGGGCATGCTGGCGACCGTGATGAACGCTCTGGCGATGCAGAGCGCGCTTGAAGATCTCGGCGTGTTCTGCCGGGTGATCTCGGCGATTCCCATGGATCAGGTCTGCGAGCCCTACATCCGCCGCCGTGCGGTACGCCACCTGGAGAAAAAGCGGGTCTGCATCTTTGCCGCTGGCACGGGTAACCCCTATTTCACTACAGATACCGCCGCGACCCTGCGAGCCAATGAAATGGGCTGTGAAGTGATCTTCAAGGGCACCAAGGTTGATGGTGTCTACGACAAGGACCCGGAAAAACACGCCGATGCCAAACGCTATGACAATGTCAGCTTTGACGATGTTCTGGCCAAACGTCTTGGGGTGATGGATGCCTCGGCCATTGCGCTGGCACGCGATAACAACCTTCCGATCATCGTATTCTCACTGGATGAACCCGGTGGGTTCCGCGGAATTCTGGCTGGTAAAGGCACCTATACCAAGGTCGAAGGCTGAAATGCGCGACCTGGTCCGTGCTGACAGCGCGCAATTGCTTTCCCAACTGTCACACCGCTGTCACTTGAGTGGATTAACCTAACCTCAGCACCCTTTACAGGACGTAAAAGCCGGGAGAATTGCTCTATTTCGGTGGTGCCCAGGTCCCCCCTGGACCCCAAAATTCTGCGCGTGATGGTTCTGGCCGTCGCGCGCAATTTTGTCTGTGACCGCTTTGCATAAACGGCGCGCCGGGGGTACCTAGGTCGGCAAAGCTGCTCTGAAATCCATGTCATGATCGCTATACATTGGTGGACCAATGGCTTATGAGCAGAACAAAGACTGCCTCAAGTCAGGGGAGAGAGTAGTATGTCTGACGATTTTGAACTGGATACCGACGATCTGAAGCGCCGCATGGATGGCGCGATGGCGAATCTAAAAACCGAATTTGCGTCTTTGCGCACCGGCCGGGCCTCTGGCTCGATGCTGGAACCGGTGATGGTCGAGGCCTATGGCTCGATGACGCCGATCAACCAGGTTGGCACAGTGAATGTGCCAGAGCCGCGCATGGTTACCATCAATGTATGGGATAAGGCCTTGGTAGGACCGGTTGAAAAGGCCATCCGCAATTCCGGCCTTGGCATCAACCCTCAGCTCAATGGCACCATTATCATGTTGCCGATCCCTGAGCTGAACGAAGAGCGCCGCCGCGAGCTGGGCAAGGTTGCCGGGCAATATGCGGAACATGGCCGCGTCTCGATCCGCAATGTGCGCCGCGATGGCATGGACCAGATCAAAAAGGCCAAGGCCGATGGCATGTCCGAAGATGACCAGAAATTCTGGGAATCCGAGGTGCAGGATCTGACCGATGCGATGATCAAGGCTGTTGATGATGCGCTTGAGAACAAGCAGGCAGAAATCATGCAGGTCTGACCCGCTTTATGCCCAGTGATACCGATACATGTTATGAAAAGGACGCGTCAGAGGGGCAGGCGCAGGCAGGTCCCCGCCATGTTGCCATCATTATGGATGGCAATGGTCGCTGGGCACAGGCGCGGGGGCGACCCCGCCTGTTTGGCCATCATGCCGGCGCCCAAAGGGTGCGGGAAGTGGTTGAATCCTGTCCTGAATTTGGGGTCAAATATCTCACAATATTTGCTTTTTCCACGGAAAACTGGAAGCGGACTCAAGTCGAAGTCTCTGGCCTGATGAGCCTGTTTCGGCGCTACATCTCCAAAGAGATGAAGGCCCTGGCGGCTCAGAATGTGCGGGTCCGATTTATTGGCGACCGACTGCGGCTGGATGCCAAGCTTGTGCAGCTGATGGATGAGCTGGAGCATGAGACCGAACAAAATGATGGCACCCATCTAACCATTGCGTTGAACTATGGTGGGCGGGACGAAGTGGCCCGCGCCACCAAACGTCTGGCGCAGGATGTGGCGGAGGGCCGGTTGCGTCCTGAGGATGTGGATGAAGAAACTCTGCCGCGCTATTTGGATACCCATGTGCTTCCGGATCCGGATTTGGTGATCCGCACCAGCGGGGAGGCGCGGATTTCAAACTTCTTGCTCTGGCAGTCAGCCTATGCGGAATATGAATTCATCGATACGCTTTGGCCTGATTTTACCGCCGAAGAACTGGGGCGCCTGTGTCGCAAGTTTGGCAGCCGAGATCGCCGGTTTGGAGCGGTAAAGACATGACCCAGGGGCAAACAGGACGTTGGGGCGATCTTATGCCTCGGTTGATTAGCGCCCTAGTTATGGCGGCGGTGGGCATCCTAGCGATCTGGCTCGGCGGTGTTGCGTTCAACCTTGTCATTGCCCTGTGCTGTGGTGGTATGGCTTGGGAACTTGCCCAGATGCTGGCGCCGCGCCGCTATGGAACTGCGGTGCAGCTTGGCGTAGTGACCTGTTTGGTGGTTCTGGTGGCGGGGTTCCTGCCCATGGGGCTGGGTTTGGCGCTGCTTGTGCTGCCGGTGGTTCTGGGCTGGGTGCTGGTTGCTGAACAAGCCAGGAACCGGTTTGCGCTCTTTGCCCTGTGGATCGTGCTTGCGGGCTACAGTTTTATCTGGATGCGCAATGGGCTGGGTGCCAGCTGGTTGCTGTGGCTGATCGTGGTGGTGATTGCCACCGATGTTGCGGGCTATTTTGCTGGCAAAACCTTTGGCGGTCCCAAGTTCTGGCCCCGCATCAGCCCAAAGAAAACCTGGTCAGGTACCTCCGCTGGTTGGGTAGCTGCCGCCCTCATTGGAGCGGGTTTTGCGCTTTACATGAATATGGGGCTGGGCTTGGTGCTGGCTTCCGTTGCCGTTTCCATGGCGAGCCAGGCCGGCGATATCGCCGAAAGCGCGCTGAAACGCCAGACAGGCGTCAAGGATTCCAGCGCTTTGATTCCTGGTCACGGTGGCTTGCTCGACCGCTTTGACGGCATGTTGGGTGCTGCCGCCATGTTCCTGTTTCTCTACACCTTTCTGGGCTAGCCTGAGAGGGGACTACCATGCGGAAAATCTCTATTCTTGGCGCCACTGGCTCCATTGGTCAAAGCACGATCGATCTGATCGCCCGTGCGCCCGATGCCTATGATGTTGTGGCCTTGACCGGTGGACGCAATATCGCGCAATTGGCGACGGATGCGATTGCCTTGCAGGCTGATCTTGCGGTGACGGCCTTTGAGGATGAATTGCCCGCCCTGCGGCAAGCCCTTGGTGGCAGTTCTGTCGAAGCTGCGGCAGGGCAGAAGGCCCTGATCGAGGCTGCTACCCGGCCTGCGGATTGGGTGATGTCATCCATTGTTGGCGTTGCGGGCCTCGCGCCGGGGCTCAAAGCGCTGGAGCAGGGGGCCTGCCTGGCCCTTGCCAACAAGGAATCGCTGGTCTGCGCTGGCAAGCTGTTGTTGCAGACGGCGAAAACCCACAATGCGCGGCTGCTGCCGGTCGATAGCGAACATTCTGCGGTGTTTCAGGCACTGGTCGGCGAAGAGATCTCGGCGGTGGAGCGGATCATCATCACGGCCTCTGGCGGGGCCTTTCGCGACTGGCCGGTTGAGGATCTCAAAGGAGCGAGTCTGGCGCAGGCCTCGTCACATCCCAATTGGGACATGGGGCAAAGGATCACCATCGACAGTGCTTCGATGTTCAACAAGGCTTTGGAAGTGATTGAGACCCGAGAGTATTTTGGTGTTGACCCAAGCCAGATCGAAGTTTTGGTGCATCCTGAATCCCTGGTTCACGCGCTCGTGGGGTTTCGGGATGGCGGTTTGATGGCCCATCTGGGCGCACCGGATATGCGCCATGCCATTGGCTATGCGCTACACTGGCCCGAACGGCGCGACCTACCAGTAGAACGACTGGACCTGGCCGCCATCGGCCAGTTGAATTTCCGCAAGCCTGATCTGCTCCGCTATCCGGCGCTGGAGCAGGCGCAACAGGTGATGCAGCGCGGCGGCTTGATGGGGGCGGTCTTTAACGCCGCCAAGGAGCGCGCGCTTGATCATTTTATTGCCGGGCGCATCCGGTTTACCGATATGGCCGAGATCACAGCCCGGGTTCTGGATCAGATAGAGTCGCAAAGCGGCCTTATTGATTCCGCAATGACCCTTGATAACGTCACCCAGATTGACCACATGGCGCGCAGGGCTGCCGATGCGGTCACGGCTCACAATATAGGGTAAAGTTTTGGACCTACTCTCAGTTCTCCCGCAGCTTGGCGGTTTTGTTTACACCATCGCCAGTTTTGTCGTGGCCCTTTCCATCATTGTGGCCGTGCATGAATATGGCCACTATATTGTCGGACGCTGGTCCGGCATCCATGCCGAGGTGTTCTCACTTGGCTTCGGGCCGGTGCTATGGAGCCGCTATGACAAGCGTGGCACCAAATGGCAGATCGCTGCGCTTCCCTTTGGGGGCTATGTGAAATTCCTGGGCGACGCCGATGCCGCCTCGGGCAAGGACAGCGCCGTAGTCGAGGCCGCAGCAGCGGATCCAGTACAGCTGCGCCGCACCATGCATGGGGCGCCCCTGTGGGCGCGGACCGCAACCGTGGCGGCGGGGCCTGTGTTCAACTTCATTATGTCGATTGCTGTCTTTACCGCCCTGGCGCTTTCTATGGGTGCGGTGCGCGATCCCCTGACAGTTGGGGCCGTTGTGCCGGTTCCTGGCGTTGAGAGCCAGCTGCGCCCAGGTGATGAGTTGATTGAGGTTGCTGGGGTTCCCCTGCCTGGTCTCGGCGATAACTCTGGCTGGGTCGCGTTCAACGCAGCCCTGCCGTTCTCTCCAACTCTGGAATACCTTGTACGGCGCGATGGCGCTGAGGTGACCCTCACCGATACCTACTTCTCGCCTGCCTATATCGATACGGTAATGCCGCGCAGTGCCGCTGCGGACGCAGGCCTGCAAAGCGGGGATTTCATTTCGCGCCTCAACGGAGAGCCGGTTTTTGCCTTCAAACAATTGGTCGATCATGTTGCAGCAACCGAAGGCGCACCGCTGTCCTTGGAAGTAACACGAGGCAGCGAGTCCTTTGATGTGTCCCTGTCACCACGCCGTGTGGATCTACCCCAGGGAGACGGCAGTTTTGCCAGCCGCTGGCTGATTGGCATCACCGGGGGCAAATTGGTCGACTATGCAACCGAATCTATGGGGCTGGGTGAAGCACTGACGACCGGGACAGGTCAGGTCTGGGGGGTTATAAGCTCTTCGATTTCCGGCCTTGGCCATATGATCACCGGCGCTATCAGCACCTGTAATCTTTCAGGCCCCATTGGCATTGCCAAAGCCTCTGGCGATACTGCCAGCCAGGGCGCGCTCAGCTTCATCAGCTTTATTGCGGTTTTGTCGACGGCTGTGGGCTTGCTCAACCTGTTTCCCATCCCGGCGCTGGATGGCGGCCATCTGGTGTTCTACGCCTATGAGGCCGTGGTTGGGCGCCCGCCCAATGATCGCGCGGTGCAGATCCTGATGAGCATCGGTATCGCCATGATTCTGTCGCTGATGGTCTTTGCCTTGGGCAACGATATTTTCTGCTAGTCGGAACGGCGACGGTCCCCCGAAGGCCATTTGGGTCACGCGGGGTCACAGCCTCTAATAAAGTGAGTTTGGCGCCAGCTTCTGCTTCGCCAAACTCGTGCCACATTCTCGCGTTAGTGTTTTGGTAATCTGCATTATCGAGCGGGGAGGGGGATAACCATTTGTGATGGTTCCTCCTCTTTGCTCTCAGCACCTGGGAGTGAACAGTCATGCAAGGCCATATGCTACTACCGGCTGAACCGGAAAACGGGTTTGCACTATTGCTGCGTCTGAACTGGGAT
This sequence comes from Pseudophaeobacter sp., assembly GCF_039971195.1. Lineage (GTDB taxonomy): Bacteria > Pseudomonadota > Alphaproteobacteria > Rhodobacterales > Rhodobacteraceae > Pseudophaeobacter. The sequence goes on along the minus strand of NZ_JBDWPJ010000034.1, from coordinate 22,048 downwards.
AGGGCGCTGTCAGCCACGCTTATTTTCCTGTCTCTGACGCTCGGCTCATGGTTGGTCTCTTTGTAAATCCAACACCCGTTTAAGTTTTTATTTTCTAGAGGCACGCGGGTTCCTGCCCGCGTGCCTCTTTGTTGGTTTTGACAAGCGCCCTCAAACCCGGTACGCACGGAGTTAAGCTGCTATTAATTTCGGGTAAATACTGATGGTTTGGGGCAAGAACGCAGGCATATCCTGCGGTGAGCGTGTTAAGCGCACCAATATTTTGTATCGGGGCGTATCCGTACTCGCCTTGACTGTGACTTTGGGATTGGGGCTGTCACCCCAATATGCCGAGGCACAAAGCTACCGGTTCAATTCGGTGAAGGTTGAAGGCAACCAGCGCATCCAAAGCTCAACTATCGTGGCCTATACTGGCATCGAGCGGGGCAAATCGGTCAGTGCTGGGGCGCTCAATGATGCCTATCAAAGCATCATCGACAGCGGTGTTTTTGAGCGCGTTGAGCTGGTCCCGAGTGGTAATACGCTGATCATCAAGGTCACCGAATTTCCGACCATCAATAAAATCAACTTTGAAGGCAACCGCCGGATCAAAGATGAGAATCTGTCGGAGATCATCGAATCGTCGCCGCGCCGAGTATTCAATCCTGCGCAGGCTGAACAGGATGCAGCGAACATCGCCGCGGCCTATGGTGCCCAAGGGCGGCTGGCCTCGCGGGTGACCCCACGGATTATTCGCCGCAGTGATAACCGGGTAGATCTGGTTTTTGAAATCTCCGAAGGCGATACCACCGAAGTTGAGCGTGTTTCCTTTATTGGCAACCAAGTTTATTCGGATCGCAGGCTGCGCCGTGTTCTGGAAACCAAACAGGCCGGTTTGTTACGCGCTTTCATTAACAAGGACACGCTGATCGAAGAGCGTATCGAATTCGACAAACAGGTCCTGCGCGATTTCTACCTGTCGCGCGGCTATGTCGATTTCCAGGTCAATAGCGCCAATGCCGAAGTCACGCGTGAGCGGGATGCGGTTTTCCTGGTGGTAGATGTCTCTGAAGGTCAGCAATTCTCCTTTGGCGAGATTTCGGTCACCAGCGAAGTTTCTGAGGCAGATGCGGATGTGTTCCGCGCGGCCATGAAGGTGAAGCCTGGGGTGATCTATTCCCCAACGCTAGTTGAGGCAGAGATCGAACGGCTGGAAACCTTGGCCCTGCGCCAGGGTATCGACTTTTTGCGCGTTGAACCTCGGGTCACGCGCAATGATCGCGACCTGACGCTTGATATCGAATTCATGCTGACACGTGGACCGCGAGTCTTTGTTGAGCGTATTGATATCGAAGGTAACACTACGACCCTGGATAGGGTCATTCGCCAAAAATTCCGCACGGTTGAGGGCGATCCTTTCAATCCCCGGGAAATTCGCAGCACAGCCGAGCGTATTCGCGCTCTTGGATTCTTCTCTAACTCGGATGTGGATGTGCGGGAAGGCAGCTCGCCGAGCTTGGTTGTTGTCGATGTCGATGTCGAAGAACAACCAACAGGGTCGTTGAGCCTAGGTGGGTCTTACTCTGTCAATGATGGTTTTGGTATTTCCATCGGCTTGACGGAAAACAACTTCTTGGGCCGCGGTCAGCGTTTGTCCTTCGCTATCGCAACCGCAACCGAGGCTGACGAGTATATCCTTGGGTTCGTTGAGCCACATCTGTTGGGACGGGATTTGCGATTCAGCCTTGATTTGGGGCTGTCAGAATCGGATTCGAGTTTTTCTGAATACGACACCAAGCGGGCCTTCCTGACTCCAACACTGACCTTTAAAACTGACGAGAATTCCTCCCTGCAGTTGCGGTATTCCTGGGAACAGTCGGAAATGATCCAGCGCAGTGATGTGAGTTACACTGGGGGTACCTATCCGGCAGCAGCGCCGACTGTGCAAAACGAGATTGCTCTTGGCAAGCGCAGCAGCAGTATTCTGGGACTAACCTATGCCTATGACAGTCGTCTCACGGGCCTGAACCCCAATGCGGGATTTCTGTTTGAAGTTGGGGCTGACTATGCCGGTATCGGCGGCGACAATGAGTATCTGAAGGCGACCACCAAGTTTGTCGCCCAAAAGATGATACTTAATGAAGAAGTGACACTGCGGGCCACTTTTGAAGCCGGGACTTTCAACTGGATGGGCGATGGCAGCAGCCGATCGATTGATCGCTTTGTTCTGTCGCCATCCATTATGCGCGGCTTCGAGCCCGGTGGTATTGGCCCGCGGGACCGTTCTGCCCGTGCTGATGGTGGCAATTATGATGATTTCCTTGGCGGCAATGTTTTTGCTGTGGCTAGGTTTGATGCAGAGTTCCCACTTGGTCTGCCAGAAGAACTGGGCTTGCGCGGCGGCGTATTCTATGACGTTGGCAACCTTTGGGGGTTGAACGATGTCAACACGGCAGGCAGCACTAGCATCGTTGGCGCGAATGGGTCCTTCCGTCATGTGATTGGATTTTCTTTGCTGTGGACTACCGGTCTCGGACCTTTGCGGTTCAACTTCACCAAAGCCCTCAAAAAAGAGGATTTCGACCAGGAACAGAGCTTTGATTTGACCCTGCAGGCGCGGTTCTGATCAGGTGGACAGCTTTCTGGCGAAATTTTTGCCTCCAAAAATGCAGCAAGCGCTGGCCTTCGGGCTGGCGCTTATTGCTATCACCTCACCTGTTCCGAGTGTTCAGGCGCAGCAAAATCCGGTCGCGGGTGGATTTGAGTTAGGTGAAGAGGTGCAATCTGCCCCCCCGCAAAGTGGCTTATTGACTATTCAGCCGGACCGCTTGTTTTCCGAAAGCCTTTTTGGCCAAAGAATCGCGCAGGAGATCGAGGCGGAAGGTGCCGTTCTTACTGCTGAAAACCGCAATATCGAGGCCGATCTGCGGGCCGAGGAACAAGAGCTGACCGAACGGCGCAGCACGATGGAAGCCGCCGCCTTTCGCACCCTTGCAGATGCCTTTGATCGTAAGGTTCAGCAAACACGCGCTACCCAGGATGCCAAACTCCGCGACATCAGCCAGTTGGGAGAACAAGCCAGGCGTGAATTCTTTGTTGCCTCGCTGCCGGTTCTGGAACGGATCATGCGCGAAACCGGCACCGGCGCCATTCTGGATCATTCGACTGTGTTTCTGAGCGCCGATGCGGTGGATATCACCGATCTGGCCATTGCCCGGATCGACGCTGTGCTTGGCGATGGTCTTTCCCAGGCAGAGAGCCCGGACGAGTAATCGCCGCGCCAATGCTTGCCCCAGCGAAGCCCAGTTGATAGGGCTAGCTTAAATCTTTCAATGACAGGATACCCGCCATGACCGCTGATCTGCAAAGCGCCGACATCCATCTGATCCAGCGCATCCTGCCACATCGCTACCCGTTTCTTTTGGTTGACAAAGTGGTCGATATCGACGGCATCCAGTCTGCCCGGGGCATCAAAAATGTCACCATGAACGAGCCGCATTTTCAGGGGCATTTCCCTGGCACGCCGATCATGCCGGGGGTGACTATTGTCGAAGCCATGGCGCAGACTGCAGGGGTCATGCTGGGCGTAGCCTTGGATATGATCGACCGCGACCTGCTGATCTATTTCATGAACATCGACAAATGCAAATTCCGCCGCAAAGTCATTCCGGGCGATGTGCTGGAGATGAAAGTGGAAATCCTGCGCGGCAAACCCGGTGGTAAGATCTTCAAGTTCAAAGGCATCGCCACAGTTGAAGGTGAAACCGCCGCTGAGGCCGAATTCACCGCCATGGTTGATGTCCAAAAGGATTGAGTGAGATGAGCCAGATCCATCCCAGTGCGGTGATCGAAGAGGGGGCTAGCCTAGGCGAGGGCTGCAAGATTGGTCCTTTCTGCCATATTGGCCCCGATGTGGTGCTGGGCGACCGGGTAGAGCTGAAGTCTCACGTGGTTGTCACAGGTGACTGCGAGATTGGCGATGAAACCGTGGTGTTTTCTTTTGCGGTGATTGGTGAGATTCCACAGGATCTCAAATTCCAGGGCGAAAAAAGCCGGACAGTTATTGGCCAGCGCAACCGCATTCGGGAACATGTCACGGTTAATGCCGGTACCGAGGGTGGTGGCGGCGTCACCCGCATTGGCGACGATGGGCTGTTCATGGCGGGCTGCCATGTGGCCCATGATGCCATTGTGGGCGATCGGGTCATTGTGGTGAATTCTGCGGCCATCGCCGGCCACTGCGTGCTCGAAGATGACGTGATCATTGGCGGGCTGTCCGGGGTGCATCAATGGGTGCGCATTGGTCGTGGGGCCATCATTGGCGCGGTGACCATGGTGACCAATGACGTCATCCCTTACGGTCTGGTGCAGGCCCCAAGGGGGGGCTTGGACGGGCTCAACCTTGTGGGGCTGAAACGGCGCGGGGTGACCCGCTCTGACATTACCGCCCTGCGGGCGGCCTTTCAGATGCTGGCCCAGGGCGAAGGCACGTTTCAGGAACGGGCCCGGCGTTTGGGCGAAGAGACCGAGAGCGCTTATGTCGAGGAAATCGTTGCCTTTATCACCGGCGAAACCGACCGTTCCTTCCTGACACCCGGAGGCTGATCCCATGCTTGCAGTGATTGCAGGAACCGGGCTCTTGCCCAAAGAAGTGTCTGAACGTCAGGTCAAGCGACCGCTGATCTGCGCCATGGAGGGGGCCGAACCTGACTGCGTAGATGCAGAGATTTCCTTTCGGATCGAACATCTTGGCAGTTTTCTGGCGCGGCTTAAATCGGCCGGCGTCACCGAAGTCTGTCTGGCGGGCGCAGTGCGCCGCCCTGCCGTTGATCCCTCGCAAATTGATGCGGCGACCCTGCCTTTGGTTCCGGTTATTCAGGCCGCCCTTGGCTCTGGCGACGATGGCGCCCTGCGGGCCGTCATGGGGGTGATCGAACAAGCCGGGTTTTCTCTGCGCGCGGCCCATGAGGTTGCGCCAGATCTTCTGATGGAAGAAGGCGTTGTGACCCAGGTGCAGCCCGGCGCGCTGGACAAGGCAGACGCGACGCGCGGTGTCGAAGTTGTAGCGGCGATGAGTGCTGCCGATATTGGCCAGTGCTGCGCCATTCGTGCCCGGCAAGCCATTGCCGTTGAAAACATCTTTGGTACCAATTGGATGCTGCAAAGCCTGGCCAATCGTCCGGACGGTCAGGGTGGTATCCTCTTCAAGGCTCCTAAACCGGGGCAGGACCGCCGGGCCGACCTGCCGACCATTGGCCCGCAGACGGTTGAGTTGGCGGCGGCAGCAGGCCTCTCTGGTATCGTTCTTGAAGCTGGTGGCGTGATTGTCCTGGAACAGGACAAGGTGATTGCTGCCTGTGATCGCCTCGGGTTGTTTCTCTGGCTGCGCGGCTCGTGAGCCTGAAGGTCTTTATCCTGGCAGGGGAGCCCTCTGGCGACAGGCTGGGCGGCGCCTTGATGGCTGGACTGAAGGAGCTGCGCCGGGATGTGGCCTTTGACGGTATTGGTGGTGATCTGATGGAAGCGCAGGGGCTGGCCTCTCGCTTTCCAATGCAGGAATTGTCGGTCATGGGGCTGGCCGAGGTGCTGCCAAAGTATCGCCATCTGAAACGACGCATTCGCGAGACCGCAGAGGCAGTCATTGCGCAGCAGCCGGATGTGCTGATCACCATCGACAGCCCGGATTTCTCGTTGCGGGTGGCCAGCATGGTCAAAGCTGGCAGCAATATTCGCACCGTGCACTATGTGGCGCCTTCGGTCTGGGCCTGGCGCCCAAAACGGGCGGTCAAGATGGCCAAAAGCATTGATCAAGTGCTGGCGCTCTTGCCATTTGAACCGCCTTTGATGGAAGCAGCTGGGATGGACTGTGACTTTGTCGGCCATCCCGTGGTGTCAGAACCCTTGGCCACTGCGGCAGAGATTGACAGTTTTCGCGCGCAGTTTGACCTCGGGCAGGCGCCTTTGCTCCTGGCGCTTCCCGGCTCGCGCCGCTCTGAAGTGACCCGGCTGGGCCCGATCTTTGGTGAGGCACTACAGGCTTTCCAGCATTTTCACCCGGAGCATCGCGTCGTGGTACCCTGTGCCGCCCCGGTGACCGATCTTGTGCGGGCTCAGGCGGAAGAATGGCCAGAAGATACCCTGTTTTTGGACCCCAAGGCATATGAGGCAGAGGATTTTGCCGCGATCAAACGCGCGGCCTTTGCGGCTTCTGATCTGGCCCTGGCGGCCTCTGGCACTGTGTCACTGGAACTGGCGGCTGCAGCCACCCCAATGGTGATAGCCTATCGGTTCCAATGGCTGACCTGGCAGATCATGAAACGCATGGCACTGATCGACACGGTGACATTGGTCAATCTGGTGAGCGAGACCCGTGTGGTGCCGGAATGTCTTGGCCCGGATTGCGAAGCTGAGATGATTGCCCATGAGCTGGACGCGCTGGCCAAGGCTCCGGAGCTGCAAAAAGCTGCGATGGCGGTGACCATGCAGCGTCTGGGGCTGGGCGGCGAGGCGCCGGGACTCAGGGCGGCCCGGGCGGTGTTGAACCGCCTCTAGCCTTTTTTCTCATCTAGGCCCTCGCCTAGTAGCCACGCCAGATCCAGCCGCCGCCAAAGATCCGGCTGCTGTCTGCCTCATAGAATACACAGGCCTGACCTGGCGACACGCCTTCTTCGGGCGTCAGCAGTTCAACCTCGGCAGTGGTCGCGCTGAGCGGGCGAATGATGGCTTCGCGCGGTGGCCGGGTCGAGCGCACCTTGACCAGAACATTCCATTCCTTGCGACTCTCAAAAGGTTCATCCCCCAGCCAGTTGATTTCACGCACGGGAATGGTGCGGGTGGCCAGCAGCTCTTTGGGACCGACAATCACCTGTTTTTTGTCCACATCCAGCCGCACCACATAAAGCGGCTCTGTCAGCCCGCCAATGCCAAGGCCACGACGCTGGCCGATGGTATAGTGAATCACCCCAGTGTGGTTGCCAAGCACTCGCCCGTCGGCATGGACGATCTCTCCCGGCTCTGCCGCACCTGGACGCAATTTCTCGATTACCGAGGTATAGTTTCCATCCGGGACAAAACAAATGTCCTGACTGTCGGGTTTGTCAGCCACGGCCAGACCGTATTGGGCCGCCATCTCGCGGGTGGCATCCTTGGAGGGCAGATGGCCCAGAGGGAATCGCAGATAGTCCAACTGTTCCGGGGTGGTGGAGAACAAAAAGTAGCTTTGGTCGCGATTCGCATCCTCGGCGCTGTGCAATTCGGCCCCCATGTCACCCATTTTACGCTGGATGTAGTGACCGGTTGCCATGCAATCGGCCTCCAGCTCGCGGGCGGTTTCCAGCAGATCCTTGAACTTCACCCGCTCATTGCAGCGTATACAGGGCACCGGTGTGGCGCCGGCCAGATAGCTGTCGGCAAATTCATCAATCACCGCATCCTTAAAGATGTTCTCATAATCAAGCACATAATGCGGGAAGCCACGCTCTTCGGCAACCCGGCGGGCATCATGGATATCGATGCCGGCACAGCAGGCGCCTTTTTTGGCAAGGGCTGCCCCATGGTCATAGAGCTGCAGGGTCACGCCGATCACGTCATAGCCTTGATCCGCCAAGTAAGCGGCAACAACAGAACTGTCGACGCCTCCGGACATGGCCACCACCACGCGGGTTTCAGAGGGCGGTTTGGCAAAGCCAAGAGAATTCAGCGGGGTGTCGATATCCAACGCCATAAGGCAAATCCTTAGATCAAGGGGGCAAGCGTCGCAGAATATATGAAAATCCTACAGACTCTCAAGGGGGCAGGTTCATCGCTCTTTAATTAGACTGGACAAATGCTGTTGTTGACCGATGAAAATCACCAAAGCGAACAAGGGTAGAGCATGTTCCTGAAGAAAGTTGAGGGGCCTCGTGCCGTGACATTGCCAGATGGCTCGACGATGACGCGCGCGGACCTGCCGCCGGAAACAACCCGCCGCTGGGTTGCGTCGCGCAAGGCTGCGGTGGTGCGCGGCGTGCTGTATGGGCTGCTCCCACAGACCGAAGCCCTGCGACGGTACGGCCTGAGCGAAGAGGAATTTCGCAGCTGGATTGCAGCCGTGGCAGACCACGGAGAAGAGGCTTTGAAGACCACTCGACTAAAAGAATACCGTAAACTCTGAGGCTCTTTTTCAGTGAACACTTGAGTCAAAGTTGATATTTAACGATTATGGTAACGGGCCATTAACCTTTTTCCATCAGGGTTAACGCAACCTAAGGGAAACAGTTACAGGCGGAGACTTACAACATGCGCATTCTTCTGGTCGAGGATGATCCAACAACAGCAAAAAGCATCGAGCTGATGCTAACCCATGCAAACCTGAACGTCTATTCGACGGATCTTGGTGAGGAAGGGATCGATCTTGCAAAGCTCTATGACTACGATCTGATCCTTCTTGATCTGGGCCTGCCGGATATGAACGGTCACGAAGTTCTGCGTCAGCTGCGCATGGCACGTATCGAAACGCCCATCCTGATCCTGTCGGGCGCTGATGATACCGACAATAAAATCAAGGGCTTTGGCTTTGGTGCCGATGACTACCTGACCAAACCTTTCCACCGTGAAGAGCTGGTCGCACGGATCCACGCGATTATTCGTCGCTCCAAAGGTCACTCGCAGTCGATCATCAAGACCGGCAAGATCGCGGTTAATCTGGATGCCAAAACCGTGGAAGTGGACAGCAAGACTGTGCATCTCACTGGCAAAGAATACCAGATGCTGGAGCTGCTAAGCCTGCGTAAGGGCACGACCCTGACCAAAGAAATGTTCCTGAACCACCTCTATGGCGGCATGGATGAGCCCGAACTGAAGATCATTGACGTATTCATCTGTAAGCTGCGCAAAAAGCTGAGCACAGCAACTGGTGGCGACAATTACATCGAAACAGTCTGGGGCCGGGGCTATGTTTTGCGGGACCCGCAGGATGATCAGATGGCCGGCGGTCAGCGGATGGCCGTAGGCGCCTGAAACGACAGAGTCTGATCACGACACTCCCAGCCCGGAGAGAACCTGGGCAACCCCTGATTGGGTTTGCTGCTTCTCGGTGAATGTTTGGATAGTGAAATCAAGGTTAATGCAGGCGGTTTTGAACCTGCTCACAAGAACCCGCTTCGGCGGGTTTTTTGCTGTTTTGAACCTGGAGCCCGTTAACGGCGTTTTCTTCCCTCTGCCTCTCTGGACCTGAAGCCGGTGGCATCTTATCACCAAGAGTGAGAATAACCTGGGGGGCCGCGCGTGGACCAAATTGATACATCTGACCCGGCGAAGCTGACGCCAGAGCAGGCGCGAGCGGCGTTTTTACAGTTGCAAGAGCAGATTTCGGCAGCTGATCTGGCTTACCATCAGGATGACGCGCCGATTCTGAGCGATGCGGACTACGATTTGGCTCGGCGACGCTATCGTCAGTTGGCAGAGGCCTTCCCCGAGCTGCAAGACGCCGCGACGCAGCTGGAGAGGGTCGGCGCGCCGGTCAGTTCCGGTTTTGGCAAGATCCAGCACGTGGTGCGGATGCTCTCCCTTGGGAATGCTTTTGAGAATTCGGATGTTACCGATTTCACCCGCAGCATTGCCACATATCTGGGGCAGGACAAGACGCAGGTGATCGCCTTTACGGCGGAGCCAAAGATCGACGGGCTGTCGCTGTCGCTGCGCTATGAGAATGGCGCCCTGGTGCAGGCCGCCACCCGTGGGGATGGCGAGACCGGCGAGAATGTTACGGCCAATGCCCGCACCATCGCCGATATTCCGCAACACCTCAGCAGTGCGCCCGAAGTGCTAGAGGTGCGGGGCGAAGTCTATATGAGCCACGCAGATTTTGCCGCCTTAAATGCCCGTCACGCTGAACGCGGGGGCAAGATCTTTGCCAATCCGCGCAATGCGGCTGCCGGCTCGCTCAGGCAGTTGGATGCCGAAATCACCCGCGCCCGGCCTTTGCGTTTCTTTGCTTATAGCTGGGGGGATCTTTCTGCACCCTTGGGGAAAACGCAAGCCGAAGCGATCGAGCGCCTGCACGCGCTGGGATTTCAGACAAACCCGCTGACCAAGACCTGCGCCTCGGTTACAGAGATGATTGCACAGTACCGTTTGATCGAAGAACAGCGCGCCACGCTGGGCTATGACATCGACGGTGTCGTCTACAAGGTGGATGATTTGACCCTGCAGGAGCGGCTTGGTTTCCGCTCAACCACACCACGTTGGGCCATTGCCCACAAATTCCCGGCTGAGCTGGCCTGGACCCGGCTGGAAGCTATCGACATTCAGGTGGGGCGCACCGGCGCGCTGAGCCCGGTGGCACGGCTGACGCCGGTCACTGTGGGTGGCGTTGTGGTCTCCAACGCCACCCTGCACAATGAGGACTACATCAAAGGACGGGATTCCAAAGGCGAGGTGATCCGTGGCGGTAAGGATATCCGCATTGGCGATTGGGTGCAGGTCTACCGTGCAGGCGACGTAATCCCAAAGGTCGCCGATGTGGATCTGTCAAAACGCCCTGAAGAGGCTGTGCCCTTTGCCTTCCCGGTACTTTGCCCGGAATGCGGGTCTGAGGCCGTGCGCGAGGAAGGAGACGCGGTGCGCCGCTGTACCGGCGGCATTATCTGCCCGGCGCAGGCCATTGAAAAACTGAAACATTTTGTCTCCCGCAAGGCCTTTGACATTGAGGGTCTCGGCGCCAAGCAGATTGAGGCCTTCTACGAGGATCAGGATCTGCCCATTCGCACCCCGGTGGACATTTACCGCTTGGCCGAACGGGATAGGGGCAATTTTGGCAAGCTGAAGAACCGCCATGGCTGGGGTGATCAGAGTGCGGCCAATCTCTTTGCCGCGATTGAGGAAAAGCGCAATATTCCCCTGGGACGGATGATCTTTGCCCTTGGCATTCGCCACGTGGGCGAGGTCGCGGCTAAGGATCTTGCACTGCACTTTGGCTCCTGGGAAGCCTTGGCCAAGGCGCTGGATTTGGCGCGGCCAGTGGCCCTGGCGCATCGCGCTGCGGATCTGGCAGAGGATGAGGAACGGGCGCAGGCCCTGAGCGAGGGACGCCGCGCCAAAATCAAGGAATCACGCGCGGCGCGGCTTGCGCTTTTTGAATTGCCTCCAGAGGCGCGTGACGCTTGGGAAGACCTGATTGGCATCGATGGGATTGGCGCCACTGTGGGGCTGTCGCTGTCGGATGCGCTGGCCAATGCGCAGGAGCGCGCAGTTATTGACGATCTGGTGTTTCACTTGACCATTGCCGCCCCAGCTGCCCCTTCGCAGGCAAGCCCGGTTGCGGGGCTGACAGTGGTTTTCACCGGTAAGCTGGAGAAGATGACCCGTGACGAGGCCAAAGCCCGGGCGGAATCGCTGGGCGCTAAGGTTTCGGGTTCGGTGTCCAAAAAGACGGATATTCTGGTGGCCGGGCCGGGGGCAGGTTCAAAAGAGAAAAAGGCGCAGGATCTGGGTATTCGCATCCTCGATGAAGACGGCTGGCTGGCCGAGATTTCCACCTCATGACCGGGCGGCCGGAAATTCTGTTCCCGCTGTTTGCCGATGCGGAGACGCTCAAAGGCGTGGGGCCAAAGACTGCTCAAAATATGGCGCAGATCGGCTTGGAAACCCCACGTGATTTGGTGTTCTCGCTGCCGCATTCCATCCTGGACCGTCGCCGTCGCGACAGTATCCAAGGCTTGGATCTGCCCGCCATTGCCACCGTGGAGGTGGAGGTGGGCAGCCATGTTCCCGCCCGTAATCGCGGTGGCGCTTACCGGATCAATGTCGCCGATCAAGAGGTTGAGTTTCAACTGGTATTCTTTCATGGACGTAGCCGGTATCTAGAGGCGCAGTGCCCCGAAGGGTCCCGGCGTCTGGTCTCTGGCAAGGTGGAGCTGTTTGATGGCATGGCCCAGATGGTCCACCCCGATCACATGCTTCCGCTGGCTGAGGCAAAGGAGATCCCAGAGTATGAGCCGGTCTATCCGCTGACTCAGGGCGTCACTCAGAAGGCGATGACCAAAGCGGTGCAAAGCGCCCTGGATCGCCTGCCAGATCTGGCAGAATGGATCGACCCGGAACAGGCCCGCCGCGAAGGCTGGCCTGCGTGGAAAGAGGCGCTGAGTGCTGCGCATCATCCGCAAGGGCTGGAAGAGCTGTCATCAGAGGCGCCCGTGCGCAGCCGTCTGGCCTATGACGAGCTGTTTGCCCATCAGCTGACCCTGGCCCTGGCGCGACAGGCAGAGCGGAAAACACGTGGGATTGTCAGCACTGCCACAGGGCGGTTGCAATCGCGGGTGCTCAAGGCCTTGCCCTATCGCCCCACCAATGCCCAGGCTCGCGCGATCGAGGAAATTTCCACCGATATGGCCTCGGATCGGCGCATGAACAGATTGCTGCAAGGTGATGTAGGGTCGGGGAAAACTCTGGTTGCCTTTATGGCCTTGCTGGTCGCGGTTGAGGCCGGGGGCCAGGGCGTGATGATGGCGCCAACTGGCATTTTGGCGCAGCAGCATTTTGAAGGTCTGCGCCCCCTGGCCGAAGAGGCAGGCGTGGTGCTGGAACTGCTGACCGGGCGCGACAAAGGCGCTGACAGACGCGCCAAACTGGCAGCGCTGGCGGCCGACGATATTCAGATTCTTGTTGGTACCCATGCGGTGTTTCAGCAGGACGTAGCCTTTCACAAACTGCATCTGGCCATCGTTGATGAACAACACCGGTTTGGGGTGCGCCAACGCATGGAGCTGGCCGAAAAGGGCAAGGGGGCCGATGTGCTGGTGATGACCGCCACGCCGATCCCGCGCTCGCTGGCCCTGGCACAATACGGCGATATGGATGTTTCGGTGCTGGACGAAAAGCCTCCTGGCCGCAAACCGGTAAAAACCGCCGTTCTAAGCACCGAACGCATGGAAGAGGTGGTCAACCATCTTCGTAGTGCCATCGACGAGGGGCGCCAATGCTATTGGGTTTGCCCGCTGGTGGGCGAATCCGAGGTGATGGATCTGATCGCTGCAGAAGAACGCTTCAAACATCTGCGCGCTACCCTGGGCGAAGGCGTGGTTGGGCTGGTGCATGGCCAGATGCCCCCGGCAGAAAAAGATGCAGCCATGGCCGCCTTTCAAAGCGGAGAGACCAAGGTTTTGGTGGCGACGACGGTGATCGAAGTGGGGGTCAATGTTCCCAATGCCACGATCATGGTGATTGAACGCGCCGAGATCTTTGGACTGGCGCAATTGCACCAGCTGCGGGGGCGGGTGGGGCGAGGCAGCGCTGAATCTACTTGTCTGTTGATGTATCAACCGCCACTTTCCGAGGGCGGGCGACGGCGTCTTGAGGTGCTGCGTGAGAGCGAAGATGGTTTCAAGATCTCAGAAACGGATCTGCAGATGCGCGGTGCCGGAGATGTGATTGGCACGGCGCAATCAGGCCTGCCGCGATTCCATATTGCAGATCTGGAGCGGCAGGCGCCCCTGATGGCAATCGCGCAAAGCGATGCCCGCGCCCTGCTGACAACTGACCCTGGCCTTGCCTCTGATCGGGGACGTGCCGCGCGTGTTCTTTTGTGGCTAATGAAACAGGATCAGGCTATTCGTTTGATTTCAGTCGGTTAGCCTGTTCTTCTCCGCGTACCCTCGTTCAGGTTCCAATAAAGTTCGCAAATGTTCTCAAAAAGTTCTTTACAGAGCTGACGTAAAGTGAGAACAAATAAGCAACAAGGCCGACAAAGAGCGGCGCGGCGAAAGCCTGAACCCTGACAGAGAGTAGCGGAGAGCAAGACAATGATGACGCAATTGAAGACGACGCTGAGCAATACTCAATCCACCCTGCTGCAGGATGCCCTGGGCGCTGCAGCGCTGATTGTCATGCTGGTTGTTGCGCTGCATCTGCCTGGCTTCTTGTGACCCTGGCTTCCTGTATTCCGGGTTTCTTGAAACTCAACCTGCCCATCCCCATGTAAGGACCTGAAACACTGCTGAATTACTGCCTGCTGTCTTTATGACAGATGCGCCCACATCCTTGATGTGAACAGGAGTCCCGCCTGTACCAAATCCTGCCGGTTGCGCCTATCAACCGGAAGCCGCATCTGATCCCCGCATGAAGACGCATTTCCTGCCGCCACCATCTGCCCGGATGTGTGGCGGCTTTTTTTTCAGGCCGCAGGGCATGGGGGGAGGGGGATTAGGAACCGGTCGTTTTAAGCCCCATGCGGATGCCGCCCCAATGGCGGGACTCGACAAAGATTGGCACCGAGAGATCTTTCATCATGACAAAATTGCCACCGCCCATGTCGCGACGATAGACCTGCATCAGGAAGGCTTCGGAGTTGCGCCCAGCCTTAAGGCCAACCCGGTCGTTAAAAATCCGCCTGTTGCGGCAATTTCCCATGTTCCAATCCGGATCAGAGCTCTGCGGATGCGAGAACATCTTGTTGTGGGTTGGCAGGTACCCATTGGTATCAACCGCAGCACAAAAGGCCACGCGCGGATCAAATTCCAAAGCCGCTTCCAGGATGGGCGGCAGCATGGTGTCGGTCAATGGCAAAAAGCCAGTGGTGAACTGTTCCGGGTTGGTGCCGGGAATGGGCCGGTAGGTTTTGTCAAACAGGGCGCTGGAGGCAATTTTTCCAGTGCGCAAAGCCTCTTCGAAAATTGCGCTGACCTGTTTGCTGACCTGCTTGGCATAAGAGATGAAGCGTTTGTCATCGGATTGCCCGCCCAAGGCAACGGTGCCCTGAACCAGCTGTTCGGAAGAGACAATGAGGTTTTCAACCCGGGTGTGGGTGTCGTGAATGCCGGTGGTGGTCTCTTGCACGGATTTGCTGATGCGATTGATGTTGGGGGCAAAACTGCTGACCGCTTCCTTCACCTGCGCGGCTTCTTTCAGAATGCGCGAGGTCTGAGTGTTCACATCCGTCGCCTTCTCTTCGATGCTGAGCAGCGAGGTATCGGTATCACGGGCCTGGCCGAGGATTTTCTCCGCTGACCGGGACACATCAACGGTTTCGTCATGCAGCAGCGTGACCCAATTGGAGAGGTTCTCGATGTTGTCGCCAATCTCCTTGGCCGCAGTCTGGGTGCGTTTGGACAGGTCATTAATCGCCTCGGCCACCACGGCAAAGCCCCGGCCTGCATCGCCTGCACGGCTGGCTTCGATCTTGGCATTGATCGCCAGGATGTTCACCTGGGCTGCAATGCTGGTGATCATCTCGTTGTTCTTGCGGACCGCGTCTACGGTCTCACCAATCTGGTCGGTGCGCTCTTCCAGATCGTTGACCCATTCGGCAACCTCCTTACTGCGCCCACTATTGTCGCGGACAAATTTCACGGAAGTTTGAACAGATTGGAGGGTTTCTTCGGTGGTGACCGAAACCGTTTGAATCGTGTCGAGCACCTGATCATTGGAGGAGATGACTCGTTCCGCTTCGCGGGTGAGGTCCTGCAGAGACGAGAGCTGTCCCTGGGATTTTTGGTCCATCAGATCCAGAAAGCCGGCGATGTCGACAATCTCGTAGCCGAGCTTGGAGGAGACCTGGGTCAACTGGTTCAATTGCGGGTTCACCGCCTGAGCCATGGCGTCATTGTCGTCCTGCGGCGTCTCACCGTCCTGAGACGGCTCCAATTGGGATGAATTTAGCTGCATCTTTTGAACCCGTATAACACTTACGGGAGGCAGCATATTTGATTAAAATAAAGGTGAGGTTAAGCGCAGTTCTTCTGCGAGGCCGCCTTGAAGGCTTCCAGGCAGGCTTCGAGACACAGTAGGATCGAAGCGTGGCGGTTTTTGAATTCTCGTGCCGGAATAAGCACTTCCAGCCCGGAAAAGGGTGCCTTTGGGGCGGGTTGGTCTGAAATCAGCATGTCCTTGAGTTGATCGCGTGCAGTCTCAACTTCCTTTAGGTTGCGTCCAATGATGTTTTGCCCCACCACCGAAGCAGAGGCCTGCCCCAGAGCGCAGGCCTTGACGTCCTGGCCAAAGCCGGTGATCCGGCCATTCTCAAGTGTGAGGTCAACGGTCACCGTGGAGCCGCAGAGCGGCGCGCGTTTTTTGGCGGTGGCATCCGGGCTGTCCAGCCTGTCGAGATGGGGGATATCTGCGGCCAGCGCCAGAATGCGGGCAGAGTAGAGTTTGATCAGGTCAGTTTCGCTGGACATGGGCTGTCTCGGGCTTTCCCTTGGGGTTTCTCCCCTATACATAGGCAGGCAAATTCAAGATGCAAAAGGTTTTTACCATGTCCTTTGATCCCCATAGCCTGAAGTATGATGCCGCCGGATTAATCCCCTGTATCGCCCAGGACGAAGCCAGCGGTGAAGTGCTGATGATGGCCTGGATGAATGCTGAAAGTGTTGCCAAGACGCTGGAGACAGGTAAGGTGACCTATTGGTCCCGCTCTCGCCAGTCCTTCTGGATCAAGGGAGAGACCTCGGGCCATGTGCAGACGCTTGTTGATCTGCGCCTGGACTGTGACCGCGATTGCCTCCTGGCGCTGGTACATCAGGTTGGAGCCGCCTGTCACACCAACCGCCGCACATGTTTTTACACGGCTGTTCGGGATGGGGAAGAGCAGGAACTAATGGCGCCGATGGCGTGAGTTTCGGCTTTCAGAAAAGGGGGCGGCGCCCGGGGCGCCGCTGCCGCCGGCGGGAATATTTTTAGAAAGATGATGATGGGAGCTGGAACTTAGCCCAGGCCGACAAGCTGGCGAATGTCTGCCGGGCTGGCGCCCTCGGTACGGTATTTGGCAATGGCACGGGCATCATCGCGTTTGGCCAGGCGTTTGCCCTGATCGTCGCGGATCAGGCGGTGGTGGTGGTAGACTGGCTGGGACCAGTATTGGTAGAGTTCATCGTCAAGGAGCCAGCCAATGAGAAGCTGGATGATGGTTGCTTCCAAAAGATCCGCGCCGCGGATGACATGTGTCACCCCCTGTTCCTGATCGTCGACCACCACAGCCAAATGATAGGATGCGCCCATATTCTGGCGCGCGACCACAAAATCTCCGATTTGGTTGAGAATGAACTCTGAGGTGAATTCATATTGTTCTATCGCTGTGTTCGCGTGCGGCCCGGTTTCCATGAAGGATGAGAAGTCTAGGCGTTCTCCGGCGCGCTGGATGAAATGAGGGCGCAGGTCGTGGCCTGCAAGTGCTTTGGCGACATCCAAGCGGAGCGTGACGTTTTTAGGGCGTTGTCCGGAGGGGCGAGTCTGCGGGCGGCAGGTGCCCGGGTAGATCAACCCGTCCGGCCCAAATTGTAGCCCACCCTCCTGTGGCGCGGATTGAGCCTCTTTGATGTCACGGCGCGAGCAAGAGCATTGATAAAGCAAGCCTTTGCGCCAGAGCACGTCCAGGGCTTCATCATAATCTGCCTGACAGGCGGATTGTTTGCGCACTGGCGTTGGCCAGGAGAGTCCGAGCCAGTGCAGATCCTCATAGATCTGGGTTTCCCAGGAACAGCGCGACCTGGACTGATCCAGATCATCAATACGGAGCAAGAATGTGCCTCCCTGCTCCATTGCCATATCATGGGCCAACAGGGCGGAATAGGCGTGGCCCAGGTGCAAAGGGCCGGTGGGCGAGGGGGCGAAACGGGTAATGAAAGTCACAGGATCTGCCCTCTCTTTAGCGGTTCAGGCGAAGGTTTCCAGCCACTTGGTCCAGGCTGCCTTGGCGCGATCGGTATAGGCCTTGTAGCGATCTTTGCGGCCGCGACGGCCACCTTTGAGGCCTTCGACCGGTTGGAATAGGCCAAAGTTCACGTTCATCGGCTGAAAGGTCTTGGCCTCGGCACCGCCGGTGATGTGGTGGATCAAGGCGCCCATGGCGCTATCCTGTGGTACGGTCGGCAGCTCCAGCCCGAGGATCTCGGCGGCGGCCATGCGACCGGCAAGCAGCCCCATGGCGGCGCTTTCCACATAGCCTTCCACCCCGGTGATCTGGCCTGCAAAACGCAAATGCGGCTTGGATTTCAACCGCATCTGAGCGTCCAACAGGGTGGGGGAGTTGAGGAAAGTGTTACGGTGAATACCACCAAGCCGGGCAAAGCTGGCCTCCTCCAACCCTGGGATCATCCGCAGGACCTCGGTCTGGGCGCCGTATTTCATCTTGGTCTGGAAGCCGACGATGTTGAACAGGGTTCCAAGTGCATTGTCGCGGCGCAGCTGCACCACGGCATGGGCTTTGACATCTGGTTGATGCGGATTGGTAAGGCCCACGGGCTTCATCGGGCCAAAGCGCAGCGTTTCGCGACCACGTTCCGCCATAACCTCGATCGGCAGGCAGCCGTCAAAATAGCCGGCGGTCTCGCCTTCGTGGAATTCTGTCTTGTCTGCCGCCAATAGCGCGTCGATGAAACCCTCGTATTGGGCTTCTGTCATGGGGCAGTTGAGGTAGGCGGTGCGCTCTTCCTCGGTGTCACCCTTGTCATAGCGCGACTGCATCCAGGCCTTCGACATATCGATGCTTTCGGCATAGATGATCGGCGCAATGGCATCAAAGAAGGCCAGCGCCTCGGCGCCGGTCTCAAGCTGAATGGCCTGGCCCAGAGCACTGGACGTCAATGGACCAGTGGCAAAGATCCAGTGGCCATCCTCAGGCAGACTGGTGATCTCCTCGTATGAAACAGAGATATTTGGATGCGCCTTGAGCTTGGCCGTGACCGTCTCGGCAAAGGGCTCGCGGTCTACGGCGAGGGCACCGCCAGCGGGCAGACGGTGTTCCTCGGCCGTGGCCATGATGACGCCATTGGCAGCGCGCATTTCCCAATGCAAGAGGCCAACGGCGTTTTGCTCGTCATCGTCAGAGCGGAAGGAGTTGGAGCAGACCATCTCGCCCAAATTGCCGGTCTGATGGGCAAAGGTTTCCACTTTGGGTCGCATCTCGTGGATCACCACTTTTACGCCCATATTCGCAGCCTGCCAGGCTGCCTCGGACCCGGCCATGCCGCCGCCCACGATATGCAATGTTTGTGTCATGGGGGGCAAATAGGGCAGGGGCGCGGTTTACGCAACAATGCAGCGCGGCAAATGTGGCGGGAAAGGGGCAAATGAGGACAAAGAAGGCAGCAGGTTCAGGTCTACGTTTCTGAAACCTGGCGCGCTGACGTTTTTGCCCTGGTCTAGGATGGCGCGAAACAATGAGCCGGAGGCAAAAGGAATGTTTCCAAATCTGCGACCAGATCGCAGAAAACTCCCAAAATCAACGGCGCCTCTGGCAAATTGATGGGGAGGAGGGGGCATTTGGGGCCGCTGCGCGGGAATGTCACCCGGGGAGAGAGATTCCCGGTTGGAGGGACCTTCCGCTGCAGCGGCCCAAATTGTGTCGGGGTTAGAAGCTGGTTCGTAACCCGTGCCCAATCTTTGCCATTATCTTGCCCCGATTAAAAGGCCCGATATAGAAACAATAAATCCCGAATGGTAAACAAAGACTAAAATTTTCACAAAATTCAGGATTTTTCCCAATCGGGGCTTCTTTTTTCGATAAAGGCCTGCATGCCCTCGACCGTGTCTCGCTGCAAAAGGTTCTCTACGATGACCTCGCTGGTATAGGCATAGGCCTCCTCAATGGGCATTTGAAGCTGCTGGTAATAGGCCTCTTTGCCCACTTTGACGGCAGCGCCGAGCTTAGCGGCGATTTTTTCCGCCAAGGCACGGGTTTCCGTCTGCAACCGGTCGGCGGGCACCGCGCGGTTGATCAGGCCAAGTTCTGCCGCACGTGGCGCTGACATAAAGTCACCGGTGGTGAGCAGTTCAAAGGCGTGTTTGCGCGGGATAGTGCGTGACAGGGCCACCATCGGAGTAGAGCAGAAAAGGCCGATATTGACGCCATTGACGCCAAAACGACAGTCCTCGCTGGATATCGCAAGATCACAGGAGGCCACCAGCTGGCAGCCGGCGGCGGTGGCGATTCCATGGGTCTGGGCGATCACTGGCTGGGGCAGGTGTTGCAGGCCCAGCATCACCGAAGTGCAGCGTGAAAATAGCCCTTCGAAATAGGATTTCCCGCCATCTTCGGCGGCGCGTCCGGCGGTCATCTGACGAATGTCGTGACCGGCGCAAAAGGCTTTGCCATTTCCAGAGAGGATCACCGCCTTGATGCTCTGGTCGTCCATCAGGCTGTCAATCTGGGCCTGCAGCGCGGCCAGCATCTCGTCGGAGAGGGCGTTTAACCGTTCCGGCGCATTCATCCGCAGGTGGGCTACGGCCTCTTTGTCGTCACGTTCCAGAATTGCCATCTTGCTCTCCTCTTGGGTTCTGGGTGAACACTAGGACGCAAAGAAGGAGAGGAAAAGCATGGGATTGGCATATGAAGCGGGCGAGCTGGAAACCTATATGGCGGCGATTTTTCCGCAGGTTGCAAATGACTTTGCCATTGATGCGCTGTCGCTGGACGGCATCACCATGCGGCTGAAAGTGGCAGAGCGCCATCTGCGCCCTGGTGGCACGGTCTCTGGGCCATCAATGTTTGCCCTGGCGGATGTCACCGTCTATGCGCTTGTTTTGTCACGCCTGGGGGCCAAAGCCTTGGCAGTAACCACAAATTGCTCGCTGGATTTTATGCGCAAACCGGAATCCGGCCGCGATATCATTGCGCGTGGACAGTTGCTGAAGCTGGGGCGCAGCCTGGCGGTAGGGGATGTTCATATGTTTTCCGAAGGGTCGGATAAACTGGTGGCGCGTTCCACCATGACCTATTCCATTCCGCCAGAGCGGTAGCGACGACGCGCTGCGTCAAATCACCGCTGAGGCTAGGGGCTGGCCCACTTTGACCAAGGTCTCGCGGCCCCGCGCGCTATTGGCGACCAGATCCGGGCTAAAGGCAACTTTGCCCGGTTCAAACACCACCACCACGGTGGAGCCGCCAAATTTGAAATAACCCTTTTCGTCCATCTTGCTAACGGTGCCTGCTGTCTTGGTGTTGATGATGGCACCGACCCCAAAAGCTCCGACTTCGCTGAAACAGTAGCTGCCGATGTTGTTTGTTTTAATAAGGGTGTTACAGCGCTTGTTTTCACCAAAAACATCCGGACCGGCCCCCAATGCGATTGGGTTTACCGAATGCAGTGCCCCGGCGATGTCTTCGCTGGTTTCAATCTGGCCAGAGGCTGGAAAATGGTAGCGGTGATAATCCGCCGGGCAGAGCCGCACGATGGCCAAGGCACCGCCAAGAAACTGATGTGAGAGGCCGGGCACCATGGCATTTATCGACATCGGATGGCCCTTGACCGGAACAAAGACATCCTTGTCCAGTTCGGGGAAGACCAGCACCCGACCATCCGCCGGGGAGACAATCTGGGTGGGGTCCGGGTCAAAGGGGCGGGCCTCGGGTTTTAGATGGCGGGCGAAGAAGTCGTTGAAAGACTTGTAATCTTCTGCTGGTCTGACGGCTTCTGCCATGTCAATGGACAGCTCATTAATCACCGATCTGATCTTGCCGCGTGACAGCGGGCTGTCGTACCACAGCCCAAACAGACGGCTGATCAGGCTGGAACGGAACAATAGGCGTTCCATCAGGTTGGAGCTGCTGTCCTGATAGGCCCAGCGGATCCACTTTTCGCCAAGTATGACCTCGTCAAACACGGTGCCGCTGTCTCGGTCGACCACCTGAATGGGGGTGTTTTGCATGGGATCCGCCTTCCTTCGCCTTGCTCTGTGCCGGGTAGCAGAAGCAGGCTGGCAGGCTCAAGCGGATTGTCGCACGCGGAAGCAAAGGAGACTCAGCCCCAGCACAGTTCGATCATAGGTCAGATCAATAATAATCATTCTCATTATCTGTTTGTCCAATGGAGGCGGCCTGTGCAAGCCTCTCCTCATAAACGCCGAGGGCCCGAGGCACCTGCCAGACAGGCCCTGAAAGAGCAGATATAGTACCGACACTGGAGAGACCCATGACACAACGTAGAACTTTTATCAAAACTGCAATGGCCGCCGGCTTTGCTTTGACTGCCAGCCTGACCACAGCCAGCTTTGCTGCAGCAGAAGAGCTGGGTACCATCAAGGAAAACGGCGTTATCCGCATCGCCATGAGCGGTGCCTATCCTCCCTTCAACTTTGTCAACGACAGCAACGAGGTTGT
>NZ_JBDWPJ010000033.1:0-22022 GCF_039971195.1 Pseudophaeobacter sp. | reverse complement strand
TGCCAGGACTGGGCGGCACCATGGGGGTGTTCAACGCCAAAACTCCGGTGACCAAGGTCGAAGACATGGCCGACCTGCGCCTGCGGGCGATTGATGCCACTCAGATTGAACTGTTCAAGAACTGGGGCGTGCAGGGCGCCGTGGTTGATATGCCGGAATTTGCCGGGGCGGTTCAGCAGGGTGTTGTGGACGGTTACTACAACCCACCGGTGGTGGCGCTGATCTTCCGCCACACAGAGTTCCTCAAGCACTACACCGATATTGGCGCCGGCACCCCGTTCCGCTCGGCGCTGATGTCGGCGGATTGGTACGCGGATCTAAGCGATGCGGATAAGGCCAAGGTGGATCAGGCGGTGGATCAGGCCAATGCCAAGAACCGCGCCTGGACCGCAAAAGCCGCCGCCGGAGAGCTGGCAGGTCTGGAGAAATCCGGCGTCACCATCTCCACCATGTCGCCCGAGGCGCTGGCCGATTTGAAGGCCCGCAGCGAAGAGGCCTGGGCCGGTTTGATGCCAGCAGATTCGGTTGAGGCCTTCCGCGCCCTGGCCGCCAAAACACGGTGAGGATGATCCTCGCCGGGGCAAGCGCGCAGGTAGACCGCGCTTGCCTCAGTATCGCCAAACTGGCGCTGGTGGGCATGGCGCTCACCGTGCTGCTGCAGATCTGGGCCCGCTACGGATTTGACTATCCCTTCAGCTGGACCGAAGAGCTGGCGCGCTACCTGATGATCTGGGCCGGGTTGCTGGGGGCCACCTGCGCCTTCAAACGTCGCCTCGACCCAACAGTTGTACAGGTCAACCCGGAGGACAGGGGCCTGGGCCACAAGGTGATCTTTGCCCTGACGGTTTTGATCTTTCTGCTGCCCATCCTCTATTATTCCTTTTATGGGCCTAACATGAATTTTGAACGCGGTTTCCTGTGGCGCAGCAGCAATCGTCTGTCGCAGGGGATGGGGATCAATATGGCCCTTGTCGGGGCCATCGTCCCGCTCAGCTGCACCGTGATCCTGCTGCATCTGGCAGCACTTTTGACCAAGGAAAAACCCGCGACATGACCAGCCCCGCCGTCTTTTCCGCCGCAGATGTCTTTGCCTCGGTGCAGCTCACCGATCTGTTGCAGCCGCTGGCCCTAGCGATGCAGGCGGTGACGCAAAAAACCGCCAACCACCCGCCGCGATTTGCCGCGCCGGTCAATGCGCAGGGCCGCATGGGGCTGATGTATGGCTCTCTGCAAGAGCCACCTCTGCATGGCGCCAAGGTGCTGAGCCTGTTTCCCGGCGCGCCCGCCATGGGTCTGTCCAGCCATCAGGGATTTGTTGTGCTGTTTGACAGTCAGGATGGGCGGCCCATGGCCATTTGTGACGCCGATGCGCTGACCGCCCTGCGCACCGCTGCCATGTCGATGCTGGCAACCCAAGCGCTGGCCCGACCTGATCCGCGCATCATCACCATTTGTGGCGCTGGCGAACAGGCCGAGTGGCACCTGCGCGGCTCTTTGGCCTGTTTCCCAACGGCAGAGATCCGCATCTGGGCCCGCCGCGCTGAGGCCGCCAAAGATCTGGTGCAGCGGATCGCAGATGGGACACCCCAGGTCAGGG
Source organism: Pseudophaeobacter sp. (assembly GCF_039971195.1). GTDB lineage: Bacteria > Pseudomonadota > Alphaproteobacteria > Rhodobacterales > Rhodobacteraceae > Pseudophaeobacter. Next base: position 20,425 of record NZ_JBDWPJ010000033.1, on the reverse strand, counting down.
CAATCGCGGATCTGCCGCAGGCCGTGCAAGGCGCGGATGTGATCCACACCACAACTGCGTCCAAATCCGCTTTTTTCACCGGCGAGTGGCTGGAGGCTGGCCAGCATATCAACCTTGTGGGCGCCAGCCTTGCTGACAGCCGCGAGCTGGATGACACCGGAGTTGCCCGTGTCACCATGTTCACGGATTCCACGGAAAGCAGCAGCCGTGAATCCGGCGAAATACTGGAGGCAAAAGCCGCCGGAAAAATCCCGGCAGACTATCCGGTCACGGAGATCGGTCAGGTGCTGCTGGGGCTGCATTCAGGGCGCGCTTCGGCGAAGGAAATCACCGCCTATAAATCCCATGGGCTAATCCTGCAGGACCTGGTGGCGGCTTTTGAGGTTCTTAAGCTCAGTGGACCAAAACCGCCCGTTTGAAGGCCAAGAACAATTTGCAGGCTCACAGTGGCGGACTGCTCACAGGAGGGGTAGACGGCCCGAAGTATTACCTTTCTCATTAACCTACAAACAACTTGGCAAGGTCGCTTTAGGATGTGGGGATTGGAGCAGCCTAGCTCTGTCGCAAATCGGTAAGCTGTCGGGCAGATCGCGAAGGGATTCTCTGAGCCTCTGAGCGATAGAGCTGACTTCTATAGCTCAGTTGAAGGAACATTGTGAGTTATAGAAGAAGGCTCTATAATTCATGATGTGGAATTGGCAAACACCGGGCTGGCCGGGATTTCGATACGATGCTGCGGCCATTGCCCCGTTCGAGCAGAGCTTCTTGCTGTCTTCGGGTGAAATTCTGGGTGCTGCCCATCATGTTGGTCCGTCTGAACGTGACCAACTGTGCATCGATCTTTTAGGCGATGAGGCCATGAAGACCAGTGCCATCGAAGGAGAAGCGCTGGACAGGCTAAGCGTGCAATCGTCATTGCGGCGTCACCTGGGCTTGTCCCCTGACAATTATCCGACCAAGCCCCGGGAGCAGGGCGTGGCCGAGATGATGGTGGATGTCTATTCCACTTACGCCGAACCGCTCACACAGGAGACACTGTTTCGCTGGCATGAGATGCTCTTGTCCCATGAGCGGCGTCTTGAGACGATCGGAGCGTATCGGCAGCACGAAGACGCGATGCAGATCGTGTCTGGCCGGTTTGATCGCCCGACCGTGCATTTTGAGGCGCCGCCATCTGCGCAGGTTTTGGACGAGATGGACCGATATGTTCACTGGTTCAACAAGACGGCACCTGATGCGACAGAGCCGTTGCCGGCGTTGCCGAGGGCGGGATTAAGCCATCTCTATTTCGAGAGCATCCACCCATTCGAGGATGGAAGCGGACGCTTGGGTCGAGCCTTGGCCGAAAAATCCCTGGCCCAGAAAATCTGGCCAGCCGAGCCTGATCGCACTGGCCTTTACAATCGAGCGGGAGCGAAAGGCCTACTATGACCAGCTTGAGCACCATCAGAAGACGCTGGATGTCACACCGTGGTTGGAGTGGTTCGCTGAAACCGTACTGACGGCACAGCAGGTGACGCTGGATCGGGTGGGGTTCTTCATCGCGAAGGCTCATTTCTACGACCGGCATCGCGACCAGTTCAATCGCCGGCAGGTCAAGGTAATCGAGCGAATGTTCCGCGAGGGGCCGGACGGGTTCAAGGGTGGCCTGAGTGCCGAGAACTACATTTCAATCACCGGGACGTCGCGTGCGACAGCAACACGGGACCTGAGCGATCTGGTTGAAATGAACGCCCTCACGCGCACAGGGGAACTGCGGTACACACGTTATTGGCTCAATCTGGAAGAGACGTCTTCGTAGCTTCTTGGCAACAGGAGACGTGCATGTGTTAGCCCAGCAACCCTGCAACTCCTCCAGGCTATAGAAGAATTGCAGGGCTAAGCAGATGTTCCCCTATCCGGCAGCGTCAGTTGCGGTTGAAGAGGTTCTGTCGTGGTCGTAGCGTACTTCTGACCGGCGGAAGGTGAAGCCGATCTTGAGGTTCGGCAGGACCTTGTAGTCGCCGCTCAGCTGGGCTGTAGACCGCTCGATCCCGTCTTCTTCTCCGCCATCACCAGAGGCATCATAGCCATCGTCATTCACATGCGACAGGTTGAGTGAGATCCCGCCGGTTTCGGTCCGCATGGAAGCCCGTGCCGAGGCCTGATAGCCGTCACTGCCAGCCTCAATGCTGCCGCCATATTCGGTACCGATCCCACCCTTTTTTGTAATGATATTGATGACACCAGCCGAGGCATTGGAGCCGTAGAATACGGACTGAGGACCACGCATAACTTCGATCCGCTCGATGTTGGCAGTATCCAGGCCGGTGAGAATATACTCTCCGTCTCCGCCGGCGGCCTCGGTGCCGTCGATCAGGATCAGCGTATGGTTTGCTTCGGCACCCCGGATACGCACCTGGGTGAAAGTATCTCCCGATCCGTTCACCATCAGGCCGGGCACAGAGCGCAATGCGTCCTTCACTGAGGTAATCCCTCGGTTTTCAAGTTCTTCGCTGGTGGTCACGGAAGCAGAGCGGCCGTATTTCTGCGCTGCGATTGGGGTAAACCCGCCGGAGACGATGATTTCTCCCAGGTCAAAAACATCTTCCTCCTGGGCGGAGACAAGCGCGGGGGCAATAGCGACAACGGTCGCCAGAGTGGACAAGTGAACCTTGCTCATATTCCATTCCTTCCGGACGCGCGAAAATGCGGACACGGCCAAGGCACCTGCAAAACTGCAGGGCAAAACGAATTTAGGCCTTTTTAGAAGGGGTCACTTCCGCAGACGGTGAAAACGCCACCACTACGGAAATCCGTTATCTTCGGCGCACCCCGCACCGCGATAGGGTGATCATCCTGGCATGTCTCCTGACTCGCGGGTCGAGGCTCCGCTGCGCCTTCCCGCCCCGATGGACAGTGGCAAAATGCAGCTTTGCTCTTCGCTTACAGTTGCGGGGGCAGTCACGGAATAGGCGCCTGTTGGCTACACCTCACCGTGTTCCCTTTTAACCGGGTGGTTTCCCAGCCGGACCAGAATGGTGGCGACTTAGTCGGGCATTCGGGGGGCTGTCAAGCAGGGAGTTTGAAGCAGATCGCTTAAAGCGAAAACCATGATGACGCTTTGATGTGCTGCACTGCCGTGACGGAACGTCACCGGATCTTGAAGCCAAACATGCCTATTGTGGAGACCGGCCTTCCTCCTAAAAACATATTATTGTTGAAAGAACGGCCCAAAAATTTTGCGTAGGAGATCGGATAAGATCATACGGTTCAATCTTTATGATATCGACAAGGAAGAGGCGTGACTCAGCACTCAAGGAGACCGAAATGACACCTTTCATTTTCAATACCACTAAATCTCTGATCTTCGAAACCGGCGCTTCGGCTCGTCTTGCTGAAGTGGCAGGACAAACGCTGGGCAAATCGGTCTTGCTGGTAACAGATCCTGGCCTTCGCCAGCTGGGGCTTGCAGATCCTGCCATCGCCTCCCTGGAAACTGCGGGGCACAAGGTTTCGGTGTTTGATAAAGTAGAGGCCGATCCGTCTCTTGAAACGCTGATGCAGGCGGTGGAGGCTGGACGCGCGGCCGGGGTGACGGGTGTCCTGGGATTCGGCGGCGGTTCCTCGCTTGATGTGGCTAAACTGGTGGCCCTGTTACTGGGATCCAATGAGGATCTGGACGAAGCCTGGGGTGTTGCGCAGGCCAAAGGCCCACGCCTGCCATTGGTTCTGGTTCCGACCACCGCTGGCACAGGATCTGAGGTTACACCAGTCTCGATCATCACGGTGGGTGCCGAGGAAAAGCGTGGAGTCTCTTCCCCTATAATCCTACCGGACATAGCTGTTCTGGATGCAGACCTGACTGTGGGTTTGCCGGCCCATATTACAGCGGCCACCGGTGTCGACGCGATGGTGCATGCGATCGAAGCCTACGCCTCAAAATCAGCCAACAACAATCCTCTGTCCAAAATGCTGGCGCGCGAAGCGTTGCGCCTCCTAGGCGCCAACATCGAAACTGCGGTATTCAATGGTCAGGACAAAGACGCGCGCGGGGCGATGTTGCTGGCGTCCATGCTGGCGGGGCAGGCCTTTGCCAATTCGCCCGTCGCTGCGGTACACGCGCTGGCCTATCCTATCGGCGGCACCTTCCACATCCCGCACGGGTTGTCGAACGCGCTGGTTCTGCCGCATGTGCTGCGCTTTAACGCGCCCGACGCCCATATGCTCTATGCAGAAATTGCCGTAGACGCCTTTCCACAGATAGCCAAGGTCGAAGGCAGCCAAGCGCGTTGTGCCGCCTTTATCGACGCGCTGGCTGATTTGTCCAAACATCTGGGTATGCAGACCCGCCTGCGAGACGTGAATATTCCCAAAGAGGCCATCGCGAAAATGGCATCGGATTCTATGGTTCAACAGCGTCTTCTGGTCAACAACCCCCGTGCGGTCACTGAAAGGGATGCGTTTGACATCTACGAGGCAGCCTGGTGATGGGAGGTAAGGCACCGATCACCACACGCGCGGACTACCTGGACTTCTATCCGCTGCAAACCCGGTGGATGGACAATGACGCCTATGGCCATATGAACAACGTGGTCCATTATTCTCTCTTCGACACTGCAGTAAATGGGTGGCTGATCGAACGAGGCCTGTTGGATCCGCGCACTTCCGAAACCTATGGATTGGTGGTTGAAAGCGGCTGCAAATACCATGCCGAAATGGGGTTTCCTGACACGGTAACAGCCGGTCTTCGGGTGGCACGGCTGGGCTCAAGCTCAATCAAATACGAAGTCGCCTTGTTCCGAAATGACGAGAACACGGCCACGGCTGAGGGCTTTTTTATCCATGTCTATGTCAATCGCCAAACCCACCTGCCGTCCCCAATAGAAGACGAGCGCCGCGTCGCGTTTCAAAGCCTGATAAAAAAATAACACCTGACGCGACTTCAATCCATTCGACCCTTTTTTGCTTTGCTAAGATGTTGAATGAAAAGTCAGACATGCCTGCTTCGTCTGCATTTTGAACCTTCGACTATCCGTGAACGCTGCACAACAGGTTCAAGGGCTGCTTTGGTGACCGGCATCGCGGTGTCCTTGGGGGCAGAACTTTTTCGATTGGAAGATACATCTGACTTAGGCGAAGAGGTTCAGATTAGGTGTGGCCAAGCCCTCGGCTTCAATATCGTTCGATGTGGTGAGGTTTAAATCCGGGAAGCATTGGATGCATTGGTCTTGCTCGCGAGCGGAAATACCGACGAGCCTCACAAAGCCTTTGGAAAACTGTACGTAGAGTCGGCGCAATTTCACCTAGCCAAAGAGGATTTTGCTCCCTTTCGGAAAATCATGAGAGACTGCATCCTTGATCACTGGCCAATAGCGCCTGGTGAAACCGTTCTCGGATACTTCCAACCTACGAGGAAATTGCATTCTGTTGGTACAGCTGCTCGAGAAGCCAAGATTGGAACTGCCCTGCTTGAACAGTTTCTAGTAGATGCCGGGGCTATTACTGCCGACGATCAACGGGCGGTCTCTCGGAAGACGTTTGACGCGTAGAGGAGCGCGAATTTGAATTAGCTAGTGCCTACGTGAAGCATTTACCAGCAAGTTAACGCACCGGATTGATCAATGTTGGCCACTTTTGGGTAGATTGGCCACTGTGATCGAACAAAAGTGGCCGAAACAGCCCTCAGATTTCCGCTAACTTAGTCCAAACCTTGAGGAGAACATATGCCGACCCGTCACGACGGATTCGTAAAAGTCGCTTTAGCCAGCCCGTTTGTTTCCCTTGTGCAAGCTAACGGCGGGGACCCTTTGGCATCTATGGCCGCTATCTCAAGAGCTCTAATCGGATCAGCAAGAAAACAGACGTTCGTTGCAACCGCAGCATAGGTCAAAATGGGCTCAAAGCCGCCATGCGGCGATGCGGCGTGTGGTTTTCACCCTGAACACTCTGTCGTCGGTCTGATCGGCAGACCTGGTTGACTGCTGTCAGCCCTTTCTGGACATTTGTTTCCTTGCCCCGCACTCTAGGAAGGCAATTTACGAACGACAGCTTGAAGACATTCGCTGCACTAGCATTGACCAAGAGAGAATAGGAGCATAGCTGCCCTTCACCGCTCCAGATATTCGCTTTCGCCTTTAGAGCCTGGGTAACACCAGAAAAGTTCAAATCTCCAAATTTTAGGCCCGTACCTGTCGGCTGCAACAACTAAGTCCCTTGGCCAGACAGGTTGGTTGCTCTTAGTTTGGAATATTGCGAAGTTTTCAAATGGATCGCATCGTTGCGATAAGCTCGGCAACCTTCAGGCCGAATTTGCGCATTTCTGATTTGTTCATGATCGCTCCATCTGCGGTTAGATACATCCAATCTGTGGCCTGTAAGATATGGCCACCTGACTCTTCAGGGAGAATGATCTCATAGCTCAAGCGCACAGTTGAACCGGATACAACGCCCTGAGCTTCCCCTACCAAGTCATCTGCAGTGGCCGTAAAGCTATTGTTGGGGCCGAGTGTCAGATACCATTTTCGTTTTTGAGTTTTTCCATTTGAATAGGTGAATTCCTCGGTCAAAGTCCCTGTGTTGCCCTCCCAGGTGCCAACCATCTTGGCGGTGAAACTGTTGGTCATTTTTCCGCTGGGCCCAAAGATCAGACCTTCGGACAGGATCTCCCCGGACAGATGGGTCCTGAGATCAAACTGCGGTCCGGTTTCTGCATAGTCGCGCGGGGATTGGAACCGGAAGCTAAACAGATAGGTTTTGGCAATCATGGCAAGCAGCAAAATGGCAAGACAGGCAGCAAGAAGTTTCATGATGGAGGGCTTTCGTTGGGCAGCCTCAGCGCATAGCAGAGGGCGACAGTTTTTAGACAACAGGGAAGGATGGCATAGGCCGTGACCAACGCCGCAAGAGCTGCTGGTGTGTTATCTGCTCCGGGTGTGAAACCTCGGATCTCTAACAGAGGTAATGCAATTGCAGCTGCTAGGGCCAGGGCGAGCTTCCCGGCAAAGGACCATATGCCAAAGGCCGCGCCTGCGCTGAGACCCGCTTTGACCAGTGTGAGGCTGAACAAAGTCGGCAACAGCAGCATGTCTGCGCCAAGCGCGGCCCCTGAAGCCATGCAGATAAAGGTAAACCCTACTGCATGCCCCGGATCCAGAAATGCTGCCCCGACAAAGCTAACGATTGCCAATGGCATTGCGATCAAAAGCGCAGGCTTTGCACCGATCCTTTGACTCAGCAGGTTCCACAGGGGCACGCTGAGCCCTGCAGACAGAAAGAACAGCACCAGCAGTGGGCCAGCCAGATGGGGTAGCGCTAAGTAGTCCTGAACAAAGAACAGAAACAGGGTGGAGGTTAGCGCCACTGGCAAGCTGTTCAGAACGGCTAGGATGATCAAGTTTGACGCCCCGGATTGCCATAGGTTGGCAAAGCTCAAGGTCCGCCCAACCGCAGCCTGACGCTGCCAAATCTTCCGGGTCAGTAGGGCCGTGGCCAATGCCAAGCCCCCCAGAAAGAGACCAAATGCAGCATAACCTTGCCCACTGGCGCCGAGCCCAACCAGAAGAGCCGGCGCAATTGCGGCCAAGATCACTCCGATCAACATGCCGCTTTCTCGAAATGTCGCGAGGGTCATCAAATCGCGGGGCTTCGTTGAGACACTCAGCGTTGCACTGCGCCCATAAAGCAAGATCATTCCCAGACTATAGGCCGAGAACAACAGCATCAGGATCAGGATCACTTTGGCCAACACATTGGCCCCCTGCTGCAACCCAAACAGAAGCGGGAACCCCAGAGCCAGACCGAGGGCTGCAGCCCAACCAAAGCTGGACTGGTATTGTGGCCAGCGATCCACCGCCCAACCAATCAGAGGGTCTTGCACCAGATCAAAGGCCCTGATCGCCAGTAAAACACCGCCGAGTGAACCGAGGCTCAAACCCAGATCAGTTGCTGCAAATTGAGGCAAGTGAATATACAATGGGATCCCGGCACTGGCCAGCATCAGGGCGTAAAGGCTGACCCTGGGATACAGCATCATTGGCCCAAGAGTGCCCGCGTGAACCGCGCAGACCGGCTGTCATTGCCCAGAAAAATCTCCATAAAATGGGTTTTGATGTTGTCATGGGACAGGGCGCAGACCGCAACTCCATTGCGCCAAAAGGCGAGCCGGTCGGGCCCGTCACTGACTGCCAGATAGCTATCTCCGGGTGCAACGGGTCGGTAGCATTTCTCCAGTTGATCCCGAATGGGCAGCGCATTTCCCATGCGGGCCATTTCGCGCAGGGTGGCCTCCACCAGATCAGATTGGCTCAATCGGCGCTGATAGGTCAGCTCAAGTCCAAAATCCTGGGACCAATCCAGCGGTCGACCAGCCTGAGTGAACAGCCGAGCCTTGTAGATCTGAAACCCCAGGAAACTAAAGGCAGCTTCACCGCGTTGCTCTACCCCTTTCGGCAAGTTGCTGGCCAGCGCAGCCCCGGTAACAAATAGGGCGAGGCAGGTGCTGAACAACAGGCTACGCATGTGCGAGCTCGACCTGGACGACGTTTGTATGTCCGATTGCAAAGGAGGCTGCACAGATCTCCAGATAGTATTGCCAGTTGCGGAAAAATCCTTCGTCGTAGCCCTGTTCCTTGATCTTACGCTTCTGCGCCACCATACGCTGTGCCCAGATCCGGCAGGTCTTGCTGTAGTCCTGACCAAAGGAAAATGTGTTCCTCACCTGTAGGCCCGCTGCCTGCGCCTGGGCTGCGATCATTTGATCCGATAACAACATGCCCCCCGGAAAGACGTATTGCCGGATGTAATCGGAGGAGGTCCGGTAGGTCTCAAAGAAACTGTCGGGAACCGTAATGGCCTGCAGCATGACACGGCCGCCTGCTGACAGATTGCGTTTCAATGTATCAAAGTAGCTAGGCCAGTACTTCTCGCCCACGGCTTCGATCATCTCGATAGAGACGATGTTGTCAAAAGTTCCCTGCACATCGCGGTAGTCGCGCAATTGAATGTCAGCGCGCCCATCAAGCCGACAGTCTGCATAGCTATGTTGATTGCGCGAAATGGTAACTCCCGTCACATCGCGCCCCTCGGCGCTGGCCTGTTCGGCAAAGCCGCCCCAGCCACAGCCGATCTCCAGAACGCGTTCACCTTGGTTGAGGTGGGACAGGACACGTTGGTTTTTGAGCGTTTGCGCCTGGGCAAGGTCATCGCCCGTGTCTCCAAAAAGACCCGAGGAATAGGTCATGCCTTCATCCAGCCAGAGCTGATAGAACTCGTTTCCGACATCATAATGGGCGCGGATGTTATTGCGTGATCCGCGTTTGGAGTTGGCGCGTAACAGGCGGTCAACGATGCGAAACTTGACGCGGTTAAACGGGCTGGCCTGATCATAACTGGCCAGATATTCCCGATTTACCATGGCCAGCGACATCAGCCCCTCGATCGACGGTGTCTCCCACAGCCCCTGAACATAGGCCTCGCCCAACCCAACCTGCCCGTGGGCCGCCATCGCAGAGACCGCAGCCCAATCGCGAATTTCCATTTCGGCTTCGGGGCCGTGATCGCCGAACTGATAGCGCGCGCCATCAGGAGTGCGCAGGGTCAGGCGACCTTCACGCAGTTGCGCGCAGGTTGCCAGAAACTGCGTTTTCATCGCTTTGTTCGTCACTGTCATGCTGGGGTCCTTTTGCGGTCAAAGTGGCGGGGGAGTTCATCAGGCGGACAATCCGCATCGCGCTGGCGATGCCGTCTTCGTGAAATCCATGGCGGTTGTAGGCACCTGCGAACCAGGAGTGGTTCTGACCCTGCATGGCGCGCAGCTCACGTTGCGCCTGCAACGCGGCCTGGTTAAAAACGGGATGTGAGAACGTGACCTCATCGTAGATCTTGCTGTCGGGTATTGGCTGGGTTGGATTCAACGTCACAAACAGCGGATCGCTTTCAGGGATGCTTTGCAGACGGTTCATCCAATAGGTCACTCCCACACCCCCATCCTGGCTGCGATAGGCCCAGCTTGACCAGCAGTTGGGGCGCCTGGGCATTTGCTTTTCGTCACAATGTAGAACGGCGGAGTTGGTTTGGTAGCGTATAGCCCCTAAGGCCGCTGTTTCAGCCGCAGTTGCAGACTGACCAAGAATTTTAAGCGCCTGATCCGAGTGGCAGGCAAAAACCACCTCATCAAAGCTTTGCGCACCTTGCCCCTGCACCACCAGAGAAACACCACGCCTGTCTCGGGCGACCTGTTCAATCGGTGCCCCGGTATGAACGGTACACCCGCGCGCCAGGATGGCTGCCTCCAGCCGGCGCACATATTCAATGCTGCCGCCTTTGACGGTCCACCACTGATGTTGACCAGCCCCAGCCAAAAGGGCGTGATTGCGGAAAAACCGAACCAGTGATTTTGCCGGGAAGGCGTCGACATCGGTTACCGGAGTGGACCAAATCGCCCCACACATAGGCAGGAGGTAGTGATCGCGAAACCACTGTCCAAGCCCCAGCTCATCCACCAGTTCACCGATGGTTTTTGTATCCTCTGTCGCTGCCGCCTCAGCCTCGCGACCAAAACGCAGGATATCGGCAACCATCTTGTAGAACTGTGGCCTGACGAGATTGCGCTTTTGCGCTGTGATCGCAGAAAGGCTGTTCAGCCCATATTCGATTTCACCACCATCAATACTGGCGCAAAAGCTCATCTCGCTTTTGATCACAGGAACGTCGAGATCCCGGAACAGCCGCGTCAAATAGGGGTATGTGGCGTAGTTGAAGACGATAAAGCCTGTATCAACCGGCTGGTCACCGTTTCTGCCTGCCAGGACAGTGCGTGCATGTCCGCCCAGACGCGGCGCGGCCTCAAATAGGGTCACATCCTGTGTGGCGGAGAGATAGTAGGCTGCTGACAGTCCAGAAATGCCGCCTCCTACAATCGCAATTTTACGGCGTGGGCCTTGAGTTTGATCCAGCATGCTGTCCTCATTTTAGGCTAGGTAATGAAGGCATTACGCTTGGACGGCGGCTCCGGATCACTTTCATCTGTAAAAAACAGTTGGTGAGGTGATCCAGTTTCTGTTTTTTCCCGTAACCTAACTATGATTGAACTTGTCACAGCCCAAACCTATCACGCCCGTCGCGGAGGTCTGAAAAACGCCTTCCGATATGGAGTGGATTACGTGTTGACCGATCTGACTGAGGGCGCTGCACCTTTGTTGTCGCGCAACCGCTTCAACCTCTTCTCGCTACATGACCATCACCACGGCGGTCCTCGTGGTAAGGGACAGGGGGTGGTCTGGTTTCGACAATTGCTGCAACAGCGCGGGTTTCCGGTTGAGCAGGCAAAGCTTCTGCTTTTAACCCAGCCGAGCTTCTTGGGATTTCATTTCAATCCCGTGAGCTTCTGGATTGCGACTATAGATGGTGCGCCCTGCGCATTCGTTGCGGAGGTGAACAATACCTTTGGCCACCGCCATTGCTATTTCTGTGCACATAGTGATTTCCGCCCCATCAAGCGCTGCGATCAAATCGAGGCTGATAAACTGATGCATGTCTCGCCGTTTCAGCAGGTAGCAGGCACCTATCGCTTCAATTTTGAAATGACAGATCGCGCCTTCAATATTCGCATATCTTATCAAAATCGGGACCAGGGCGTTCTGGCGACCTTGAACGGGCTGCGCCGCCCGGTGACGGCAGCGCGTCTGGCCGGGGTCGCTTTTCGCCGTCCCTTTGGGGCAATGCGGGTTGTGGCACTGATTTACTGGCAGGCTGTGAAGCTCTGGCTCAAAGGTGCGCCGTTCCTGCGCAAACCCAAACCTCCCGAACCACTTGTCTCTGACAATTCCCCCTCAAAGGTCAACTCATGAGTGATTTGAGGGGAAAGACCTATTGGCTGATTGGCGCCAGCGAAGGATTGGGGCGAGAAATCGCCAAAGGCCTGGTCGGCGCCGGTGCGCACGTTATTTTGTCCGCCAGATCACAGGGTCGGCTACAAGAGCTGACCTGGGCTCTTGGGGCTGCCACACCACTGGTCATGGATGTTACAGATGATCGCTCAGTTGCTGAGGCTGCAAAAAACCTGGGGCCGATCGATGGGGTAATCTACAATGCCGGCGCCTATACCCCAATGCGAAGCCAAGACTGGGACAGTGCAGAAGCCCTGGCAATGATGGAGGTGAATTTTGCCGGGGCTGTGCGGGTTCTGGGGCATGTGTTGCCCCCGTTTATCGCCAAGGATCAAGGGGACATCACCTTGGTCGGATCACTGGCAGGGTATCACGGATTGCCCGCAGCCGTAGGATATGCAGCAAGCAAGGCGGCGCTGATCAGTCTGGCTGAAACCATGCGCCACGACCTGCGAGGCAGCGGTGTGGCCGTACGTCTTGTTAACCCCGGTTTCATAGAGACTCGTCTGACGGACAAAAATGATTTTTCAATGCCGCAGTTGATGTCAGCTGAGGAGGCCGCAGATCATGTGCTCCGGGCCATACAACGGCAGCGGTTTCGGACAGATTTTCCGTGGCCCTTTTCCTGGGTCATCAAGACCTTGGCACTTTTACCAGACTGGCTGGTCTATCGTTTCAAATAGACGGGCCCCGCCTTTATGCGGGGCCTATTTTTTAATGACAGGCTGGGCGGCTTCCGGGTAGCAGGACTTTGTCAATCACATGGATCACGCCATTGTCCGCCTGGATATCTGCGACCAAGACATTGGCCATTTGCCCGGACCCATCCGCGATCTTCACCCCTTCTGTGCCTGCAGTGATACACAGGCGCTCGCTGGTCAGCAGCGGTTTGAAGTAGTTGGAGCCGGTTGGGATCATATCAGCAGACAGCTTTCTGTCATCCACGTGATACAACAGCACGTTTGTCAGCTGGGCCTTGTTTTCCGGTTTCAGCAAAGTCTCAACCGTGCCCTCTGGCAATGCCGCAAAGGCCTGGTTCGTCGGCGCATAGACCGTGAAGGGGCCCGGCCCAGACAGTGCATCGGCCAGACCAGCCGCGCCAACTGCTGCCACCAAGGTCGAGAAACGCTCGTCCCCTGCTGCGATCTCTACGATTGTATTGGCCTGTGCTGCGCTGACAGATGTTGCTAGGGCAAGGGCGGCGAGGGCGGTTTTGAGTGTGGTTTTCATGATCTATCTCCAAGCAGACTATTGAGTGTGTTTTCATTTCTCTTTGGATCGTATTAAGGGTACGCAGCAGGAGGTCTGGCAGATCTCAACATCACGAATATGTTATTAAATACAGGTTCTTAAATGGAAAAAGCCCGCTAATTGCGGGCTTTTAAAGGAAGTGTATGGCAGGACCTAAATGCGAAACAGTGGTTGCAACAATCGCGGCATAAATGCGTTAAAACGCAATGGCGCGTCTGTTGCTGCTAGGCATATACAGGCGTCGCCAGCGTCGGCAATTGGGGTGTGCTCAAGATCTTCGTCGCCGATCTCTACATCTCCAACGCCAAAGCGACCGGTCTCATCACTGAAACTCCCTTGTAGAACCAGTGTCAACTCCAGCCCGTTGTGGCTGTGATCAGGAACCGCTTGCCCCGCCGGGATGTACAGCAACCGCGCTGATCCACCGTCCGTTTCTGAAAGGATGCTCTGTTTCACCCCCATCCCAAGTGTTCTCCAGCGTGGCGCCCCTCCTTTCAATGCTTCCATCACCGGACCTGGGTAGATGCCTTGTGCGTCGTATACTGGTTCAGGCTGCACAGGGGCATCCAACAGCGCCATCAAATTGGATTTCAAGTCATTAGAGACAGCGACATCTGCAGTCTGCTCCAGCAAGGCTCCGCCGACAGCGTGATAGGATCCCAAAGTCGCACGACAATCCTCACAAAGAGATACATGGGCCGCAACAACCATGGCAAAAGGATGCGGCAGCGTGCCTGCGGCATAGGCCGCCATCATATCGTTTGGAATGTGGTGTGTGATTGCAGACATCTATCGCAACCCCTTTAATTCTTTGCGCAGCCGGTTAAGGCCAAGGCGAATTCGTGATTTTACGGTGCCAAGCGGTAACCCGGTCTGAACGCTGATTTCCTGATGGGTGAGATCCCCCATATAGGCTTTCTCGATCATCTCTTTCTGGTCGGGTTGCAGTTGGTCCAGAGCGCTTTTCAACTGCTCTGCCTCTTGATCAAACGCCAAGATCTGACTGGCATCCGGTTCAGAACACGGATCCTGTGCCAACTCATCAGGAACAGGTCGGTTTTCTTTGCGGATAATATCGATCTGCCGATTTCGAGCGATTTGATAAATCCAGGCAGAAGCCTGGGCGCGATGTGGATCGAACATCGTGGCCTTGCGCCAAACGGTCAACATAACATCCTGCACGATTTCTTCCGCCTGCGCCGCGCCTGTTCCCGAACGCATGATGAAGCCCTTTAAACGAGGCGCAAAGTAATCGAACAATGACCCAAAGGCATCGCGATCGCGCTCATCGCGCACTGCGACCAACCAGACCGTCATCTGGGACATTTGCGGGGCTTGTTGCGGCACGGCTCGTCCTGTTTTGGGCGGGCCCATTTGCTCCTGGCCTACATGGTGATGTTCTAACACTGTCTGCATCATACCAAGAGTACGGTTTGGTGCAATTTTTGGATCACCTTAAGGGCAAAAAACTTAAGTCGAAACATGCCAGCAGCTGGCTGAAAGGGTATATTAGCCTCAGGAAAATGGCCAAAACTCAGAATTCAGCTCAATTGACGCCCCTCTTTACCTACTGCCGAACCCGTCAGCTTCTATAACACCGAGCGGCCTCATACGGCTCTCGACAAACGAACCCCTGACGACGCATTCTTTGACACAGAACGATCCCAGAAGGCGGCATGAAACCAACCGGATTACATCTTAGCTGAGACGCAAAACTGTCCGAGAAAGCAGGACCACTTCAGTCTTCTCCCAACTTAGGGAGGGATAACATGACAAACACGGACTCAATTTCCTTTGGCTATGATCCTGACCCGGCGCGGTCAAACTCATTGCGGGTAGAGGCCTATACCCAGGAGAAGTGGTTTGATGCTGATCTAAAATCAGTCATCTCAAAGACTTGGCAATGGGTGTGTCATGTGGAGAAAACAAGGACACCCGGATCCTATGTCACGGTGGATATTGCCAACCACCCCATCGCGGTTGTCCGCGACAAGGAGGGCAAGCTGCCTGAATCACGCCGAACCGACAACCTCAATCAGATTAATAGGTCCTGAGCCTAGGGACTGGTCGAAAATTGGGGCTGCGGCATGACAAACGTTTTTACGATATCGGACTTACTCGGCGGTTTGATCAGCGTACCTTCCTGCAGCTCATGTTCTCGTTACAGGCCAGTTCGGCTCCATCACACCTATGGGACGACTCAGCTGCTTATAGGGGCGTTTCATCATTTGTCCCTTTGAATGCCAACAGGCTGTTATCACTCAAAAGTCGCAAGTCAGGGTAGCGCACACCCAAGTAGCTATTCTAAAAGCATAAAAATTGTACCGACAGTCATTTGTCACGGAGCACACGATCTATGGAGTTTTGTCTGAGGCCTTCCGCATACCTCGAAATTTTGTCGGGCTGTTTTCGTATTTCTTGAGAAACCAGCGACTGAAATGAGCGCAGTCTGAGAAACCGCATTCAAAAGCTATCTGAGTGATTGTTCTGTTGGTGTTCAATAGTAGCCAACGGCTGTGTGACAGGCGCATATTTCGCCAGATTTCCATGGGTCCCATAGACTGAGGCCGTGATGCGGGTTACCGCGTTCCGGCACTTGATTTCGGTATTACTGCGTCATACTGTAAGTATTGGAGGTTCTCATGACGATCAAAACATCGATATCTTTGCCAAACGCCCAGGCCGAATTTGCCAAAGACCTTGTCGAGCAAGGTTTGTTTCCATCACTCAGCGCCGTAGCACAGCACGGGATTGAACTGGTCCGGCAACGACAGGAAGTCGAGCGCGCCGACACCGACGCACTTCGGGCAGTGCTGCAGGAGCGGGCGAAAGGGCCCTTTGTGGACGGAAAGACATTCAGATCCCGTGTGGCCAAACGGCTAGAGGATAAACGGCGGGCGTATGGTTTGGACCATTGAGGTCTCAGCAGAGGCTGAGCGCGACGCTGATTTATTGTTCGACCACCTGGCGGATAGCTATGTCGAATTTGGCGAGTCCCGATCGGCTGCCGCCGCACAGGCCGTCGGCCGAATTGACAAGATTCTGGACGCAATGGAGCGCATCGCCACGGCCCCGTATCGTGGAGAGGTCCATGATGAGCTGTTGCCCGGGCTGCGCCACCTGTCTCTGGGCCGCGCAATTTACTGGTATCAGCTGCAGGACGACACCGAGACCATTCTGGTTCTTGCGATTTTTTATGGCGGTCAGGATCACATCCGTCAGATGCTGCTGCGGCTGCTGAGAGAGCCGACCGGTTAGTACAGTAGGGCAGGGGGGATCGTCAAGTTGTTGACCACACTCCCAATTGCCCATAGGGGACTGTTGCATTAATCAGGCAGGATGCTGGACGGTCGCTGATTTGGGCATGTTACACTGCCAATGCGAAGAGACTTTGGACGAAGACAATCTCGCCCCGGACGCCCGGTTGCTTGGTTTGTACGTGTCCGTTTTTGATTGTTCTGATCGTTTCTATTCCTCGAAGCGTGGCCTTTGCAGTTCGCAACGATCGGAAGCTTTTTCGGTAGCCCAGTAGGCGTTTCAATGCTGCGTGGTCACTTTCCACTCGGTTGTTGAGATACTTTCGATCAATATGCGTGATGTAGTCAAAATGCGGGTCATATCGGTGGTTTATCTCGCGGATCACTTTCCTATACGTGGGGGCCTTGTCTGTGCAAATTGAGACGGGGCGGTGTAACCGAACACGCTCAATGGCCTTATTCAAAAAGGCTTTTGCGGCCTTGCCATCGCGTCGGGCTGTCAGTCGAAAGTCCACCAATTGGCCGTGCGCATCAATTGCTCGCCACAAAAAACACCATTTGCCACCAACCCGAATATAGGTCTCGTCGACGTGCCAATTCAGGCTTGCACGACGGAGATGCTTTTCCGTGCGCTTGGATATTTCGGGTCCAAATTTCTGCACCCACCGAAACATAGTCGATCGATCCACATCAAGACCACGCTCCACCAGCAGGTCGGTAACGTCCTGATAAGATAGCGGATATCGCAAGTACATTCGCACGGCACACAGAATGATCGCAGCAGGGAACCGATGACGCTTGAATGGTTGATTATTTGGCATGAACTGTCCATTCAAAAAACACTTCACAATCTTAGACTGGTTAATGCAACAGTCCCTTCTGAATGAATACTCCCGGCAGACCGAACCTGCCAAGTGGAGCGATATGAACATCCGTTTCCACCAGGCACTCTACGAGCCCTGCTCCAACCCGCTGTTGTTGCAGATGATCACCGACCTCCAGCAAAGGATCGGCCCGCAACTCCGCCTGCTGGTCACCGAGGTGAGCGGGTTGGAGCGGCCGCAGGCAGAGCACAGGGAAATTCTGGATGCATGCAAAGCGGGCAACACGGCTGAAGCAGTAGAAACGTTGCGACGGCATGTCCTGACAACACGGAAAGAAATCGCAGCCCAGATGAGACGGGGGATGGTGGGCTCGGAATAGGGGCTCTGTCGCAAATATTATTGGAGGCTGAGTGAGAGCGTACACTGGACACAATTATTCGGCGAGGGCCGCGAACTGCTTGAAAGGTGACACATCTTTTTGACCGAGCTGCCCCTTGCGGATCATGTGCGCGGCTTCAATCCCAACCAGTGTTGCGGCTGCTGAATGAAAGGCTTTGAAGCCGAGCATTGGCCGAGTAATCTTCTTGATGAAACGGTGGTCCTGCTCAACAATATTGTTGAGGTATTTGGATTGAACGATGTTGATAATCCGACCAGCTCCTGTGAATTTGAGGATGACGTTTAGACTTCGCAGGCCAGCCAAATTGGCGCCGCTTTTATCGATGGCGATACGCTCTGGGACACCATTTGTGCCAACGGCACGCTTGAAGAACCTTCGCGCAGCAGCCGTATCGCGCCCCTCAGACCACATGAAATCAAGGGTTTGCCCGTCACGGTCAACCGCGCGGTATACAGGATCACCGACTTTGGATAATGGCTGCCCTTGAAATCAATCGTTATGTTTGGGCAACTGCCTTCAAATTCAAAGACCCGCTGCTAACACAACACGACCTCACTGCCCAACTCACAAAAGTTTGCAACAGAACCGTGTGAGGAGGTCACTGAACAGTAAGGGCAAAGGATCGAATAGACATGATGAAATGATCCCGTATGTTCCTTGCTTCAATTATTCTGGGAATTGATTTCTGACCACAGAGCTTGCCACGCGCGAAACTCCGATGGTCTGACGCGATAGCGCGCGAAATTGCCTTCATGCAGGGCGAGGAGTTCATCCTCAATAGTTCTGCGAAACTTCGCTTGGTCGCAGTCGGGCATATTATCAGCGCTCCAGGGTTTCAAGAAGGCGACAACATCTTGCCGTGACATTGGCGTTGATAAGATCTGCGACACAACCTCTGTGATCTCGGTGCGGTACTTAATGCGAAACGGATCAGGCTCTCCGAGAGATTGGCGGACAGCAGCATAGGTTTGAATGGACCGTCGGTAGGCAAAGACAAATACGTCCCGCAGCAATGCAATGTCATTGGTTTCATAGATGGCAAGCATTGCCTTCGTGTAGAGATCCTGAGGCACACCATCAAAGGAGAGCGGCACAAGATTGGCGCGGATCATCGGGATGTTGGCCGCGATGCGCGACACCCGTTTGTTCACGTCTTCAAATGGCTGAAGGTAGGGCAAGTGGGCAAGGACGAAAAACACCTGCTCAAAGGGGTCATCTATAGATGTGGCCTTTTCAAGGATAGTGTCGAAGTTGTCGGCAATCAAATGTGGGTTTTCCAACGGGTGAAACGCCGAACCTTCGATGCCAACTGCGATGCTACGGAGCCGCCCGGGAGCCGCTGGGTCGGACAACAGATTGTTGGCAAGTAGGGCATGCAGGTTCTGAATTGTGTATCTGTTGAACCCCGTATCTTCGACATTGCGCACCAAAAATTCGATGGCATCTTTGTGGTTCAGGATCATCTGCGCTTCGCGTTGATCTTTCCCTTCGGCGGCTTCCCCAAAATCAATGAGCCTGCGGGTATCCAGTAGCGAATAGGTATTTCCCTCAAGGCGGCTTGAATTCCAAGCGAGGTCAACAAGCAGGCGCTGCAGGATCTGTTTGGCGTAGGTGCCTGCCTCTTGTTCGTGCGTTCCGGCTGATCCGAGATTTAAGAGCTCTGTCGTCAGGTCACCCGGCAGATAGCGCGATTCATTCGGCACATAGTTTGTAAGGAAAGTTTGGTTGTAACCGGCGGGGTTTCGGGCGGCGATATTCTGCGAAACCTGTGCCAATGCAGCGCGACCCGCATCCGAGAGGGGCAGGGGGGCGGAAGGTGTTTCTGGGGCGTCTGATGATGTTGACACAAGGCGGTACTTCGTGGACCGAACCTGACCTTCGCGGATCACTACCTTATTCTCAACCAGTGTTTTCAACCGGCTTTGAAGTGTGCGCCTCGGCACTTGGATTGTGAGCATCTCATGGATGTCAGACAGTGACAGGGCGTGCTCGGATTCGGTCAGAACCCGGATTAGATCACTGTGTTCATCTGCTGGAACTTCTCGTGCCATCCATGATTTCCCCAATTCTTGCGCCAAAATTCTTACGCGCAAGAAACAACTTACACGCAACAATAAGCATTTATGCGCATGAATGGGATTTAGGCGCAAGAATTTCCTGCACATGAATGCCGACCTTCAATGACCGATTTGGTGAGAAAGGGAGCGGCTCTGAAGGGTAAACCCAAGTTGCCTCATCGAATGGCGCGTATACTGCGTGGCGTGGTTTCCAAACCAAGTGAGAAAGGAAGGACGTTGGCAGGATGGGTTGCGCAGTTACGGTGCTGCCTTACGCAAGCTAGCGCTGGACGTGGATCATCGGGCGAACAAAAGGCTAAATAATCGTATCGAAGGATCGAGCAGGCCAACACGGATGCGGGATAAAATACTGGGTCGTTTCAAGTCAGCCCGTCAGGCGCAGGGATTTTTGGGCGCACCCGGCCACATCATTGTAAACGGCATTCAGAAATGTCACCGATTGCGCAAAACAGGAATGTCACCAAGGGCGCTGACGGTAGCAAGGCTTAGCAGCCCGGAGACGCCAAATATCGCAGGGTTGATAAGCCTTGTGGGAAAAGAGAGTGTCGGCACTCGGTGGAACGAAAATGTGCGGTTTGAACCCATATTGACTTGTGTCGGAGCCCGATGTGAGCGATATCTGAACTGCGACTCTTGTTGACTTTAGGGTAGGGTGGTCATCGCATTTCCTCCAACATCTTTTCTCGGAAGACTTCGGCCGGCGTCTTCCATCCGAGGCATTTGCGGGGCGTATTGTTCAGGCGGTCGC
>NZ_JBDWPJ010000032.1:0-21786 GCF_039971195.1 Pseudophaeobacter sp. | reverse complement strand
GCGCTGAACGGGCCGCAGGATTTCCTTGCCAGCAATAATGTCGCCTTCAAACGCCGCCGCGATCTGGTGGTTGCGGCCCTCAACGCCATCGAGGGCATCTCCTGCCCCACGCCCGAAGGCGCCTTTTATGTCTACCCCTCCATCAAGGGGCTGATTGGCAAGACAACGCCCAAAGGCACCGTGATCGAGGATGACAAGGCCTTTGCCACCGCGCTTTTGGCCGAGGCAGATGTGGCGGTGGTCTTTGGTGCGGCCTTTGGCCTCTCGCCCAACTTCCGCGTCAGCTATGCCACCTCGGACGAGGCCCTCACCGAGGCCTGTTCCCGCATCGCGGCCTTCTGCGCTGCACTCTCCTAGGTCTAAGGATCCTTTCTGATGGCTGCCTCTCTGCCCGAGTATTTCTTTCGTGTCCGTGAAAACGGGGCCTTTGTGTTTCGGGTCGATACCGAGAACCGGCAGCGGCGCATCGACATGGATCAGATCGCGGCAGTAAACATCCGCAATGGGGAGATCAAACCCCATGGTGGGCGGGTGCTGTCAGAGCGTGATCTGGCAGAGATCAAAAACTGGATGGCAGAGCGCGCCGCAGTACTGGCGGCGCGCGATATTGATGACATCAAACGGGCGGTGGATCATTTGAACCTCACCGCCCAATGGGCCCAGACCAAGGCCACTGATGAGCAGCTCGAAGCGGTGACGGATGACCTGCTGCTCACCATGCATGACCTGCGCAGCGTCCTGGTGCGCAAAAAAGCCGACCGGCTGATGAAGGGTCATAAGGGCGACTAAAAGACGCCGCTGCGCCTGCCTCTTGCATCAAAATCAGGAAGGGGCTTCGGTTCCCACAGCTGTGCCCGTGCGTTTGATCGAATGGCGCCAGAACCGCAGCATCAGGAAGACCCCGGCAAAGCTAAGCCCCAGCACCAGGCCGGACCACACGCCCACCCCGCCCCAGCCAAAGGTGAAACCAAACAGAATGGAAGCCGGCACGCCGATGGCCCAATAGCTGAGCGCTGCAATCACCATCGGCCAATTGGTATCCTGCACCCCGCGCAACAGGCCCAGGGCGATGACCTGCATTCCATCCGCCAGCTGAAACAGCGCCGCCATGGCCAACAGACTGGCGCCAACAATCAGGATCTCAGGCTTGTTGGGCTCGCCTGGGTCCAGGAACAGGGAAATCAGCGGATCCGGGAACAGCAGGAACACCGCAGAGCCAATCAGTGCCATGGCCAGGGACATCACAATCACCACCTTGGCGCCCAGCGCCATGTGGGCGCGGTCACCGCGCCCGTAGGCATTGCCCGCCCGGATGGTTGCCGCATTGCTGAGGCCCAGATGCACCATGAAGGTCAGCCCCGCCAGGGTCATCGCCACGCCATGGGCCGCCAGCGGGATGGTGCCCAGCCAGCCCATCATCATCGCCGAGGCCGCAAACAGGCTCACTTCGCTCAGGTTGGTGAGACCAATGGGCATGCCCAGTTTGAACACCCGGGCAAACATCTCCCAATCCGGGCGGTGGAAATTCTTCAGGATTTCATGCTCTGGCAGCACCCAAAGCGCATAGGCCGTGACCGCCAGCAAGGACACCGTCTGGGTTGCAATCGAGGCATAGGCAGCCCCGGCAATGCCCAGTTCTGGCGCGCCCCAATTGCCAAAAATCAGCGCATAGTTCACCAATCCATTGACCAGCGCGGCCAGAATGGTGATCCAAAGCACGATCTGGGTGCGCTCCAGCGCCGCCAGATAGGATTTCAGCACCATAACCAATAGCGCCGGGAACAGCCCCCAGCCCGCCAATTGCAGATAGGCGGAGGCCGGACCTGCCACCTCGGGCTTTTGCCCCAGCGCCAGCAGGATCTGCTCAGAAAACAACAGCATCGGCATCGCCGCCACAGCGTAGAGCAGCGACAACCAAAGCCCCATGCGGGTGGCGCGCCGGATCTGGCGCTCTTCGCCTGCACCGGCAGCGGCCGCAACCAAGGGCATGACCGCAATGGCAAATCCCGCGCCCATCAGAAAGAACACAAAGAAATAGGAGCCCGCCAGCGTCACCGCCGCGAGCGCCGCCGCGCCGTACCAACCCAACATCACCGTATCGGTCATGCCAATGGCAAACTGCGCCACATGGCCGCCGACCAGCGGAAAGCCAAGTCTGGAGACGGCGCGTACATGGGCACCGGTGCTCATCACAAGAGCGGAAACGGGGGGATGCAATACCTCTGTCATAGAGAAGTCTTAGCAGGTACTGCGCCCCCGGCAAGCACCGAGAGCGCAGAGCGTGCGCACAGGTCAGTCTTCGCTAAAACACAGAAATCTGCGGGCTCAGCGCGCCTTTGTTTCCGGATGCAGCGCCTTGCCCAGAATATGATCCGAGCGGTGGATCACATGATGCGCCTGTCCCACGATCAGCGGATCGGGATCCTGGGCAATCTCCGGATCCTTGCCGGGATAGTCCACAGTGCTGAGGAAATGGCGCATGCAGTTCAAACGTGCGCGTTTCTTGCAGTTGGATTTGATCACCGTCCAGGGCGCATCGGCGGTATCGGTGTAAAAGAACATCGCCTCTTTGGCCTCGGTGTAATCGTCCCATTTGCCTAAGGAGGCCTTATCAATCGGCGACAGTTTCCACTGCTTCAGCGGATCGGTCTCGCGCGATTGGAAACGGCGCAGCTGCTCTTCCTGGGTGACCGAGAACCAGTATTTATAAAGCCGAATGCCAGAGCGCGTCAGCATGCGTTCCAGCTCAGGGGTCTGGCGCATGAATTCAAGGTATTCATCCGGCTCACAGAAACCCATGACCCGTTCGACCCCGGCGCGGTTGTACCAGGAACGGTCATACAAAACGATTTCACCATTGGTGGGCAGATGGTTGATATAGCGCTGAAAATACCACTGGCCGCGCTCTTCGTCAGTGGGTTTGTTCAGGGCCACAACCCGGGCAGAACGCGGGTTCAAGTGCTCGGTGAAGCGTTTGATGGTACCGCCTTTACCAGCCGCATCACGCCCCTCAAAGACCATGGCAAATTTTTGCCCGGTGTCCTGCGCCCAGAGCTGTACCTTCAGCAATTCCGCCTGCAGACGGGCCTTTTCGGCTTCATAGGCGCGGCGTGACATCTTCTTCTTGTAGGGGTAACGACCACTTTCAAAGGCGCTGTGGATTTCCTCGGGCGAAGGCTTCACGGGAGGAGTCGGCATCACAGGTGCCGGGTCTGGCGCAGCCCCGTTTGGCTTGGCTGTCTTGGGAGCTGCATTGGCGGTGGTCTTGGCGGTGGTCTCTGGCATCTCTGTTCCCTTTTACACTGTTCGCGCCAACCATAACTGCGCCAAATCAGCGCCGCGCTGACCTGTGTCAAAAAATTGTTACATCAGGTGCATTTTAACGAGATTTTCCTTTGGCCGGTGACGCAACGGCTCCCTTGATTGAAGCCCAACGCAGTCGCAGCCTTTCTCGATAGGGAGGACATAACATGGAACAGGCTTTTGAGACCTTAAATGGGCAGCAGTTTTTTGTCCGGCGCTGGGGCGACCCCGCCCTGCCCCGGCTGTTGTTGCTGCATGGGTTTCCGGAATATGGCCTGGCCTGGCAAGAGGTTGCCGAACGCCTGAGCCAGCAGTTTCACTGTATTGCCCCAGATCAACGCGGCTTTGGCCAAAGCTGGACCCCTGAGGGGGTGGATCACTACACAACAGCGGCGCTGGTCGGCGATATGCTGGCACTGATCGAGGCCGAGGATGCGCCGGTCATGGTCTTTGGCCATGACTGGGGGGCGGCGATCGCTTATGGGCTGGCGATGTTTCATCCGCAGAACGTTGCTCGGCTGGTGATTGCCAATGGGGTGCACCCAGTGCCCTTTCAGCGCGCCCTGGCGCAGGGCGGAGCCCAAAGCGCCGCATCGCAATATATCCCCTGGCTGCGCAAAGAAGGCACTGAGGCTGAACTGAGCGCCAATGGGTTTGAGAAACTCCAGGCGCTATTTGCCACCCATATGGATATGTCCTGGCTGTCAGGTGCGCGGCTGGATACCTATCGGGCCGAATGGGCCAGACCGGGCCGCATGCAGGCGATGCTGAACTGGTATCGCGCTTCGCCCTTGCAGGTGGCCCGTCCGGGAATGCCCATCGAGATGCCCGCCCTGCCCCTGAAGCGGCTGCAGGTGCCACAACCGCATCTGTTGCTCTGGGGCGATGGCGATACCGCCCTGCTGCCGGAAACCACCAAAGGGCTGGAAGATTTTGCCCCAGATCTCACCCGGATCACCCTTGAAGGCTGCGACCACTGGCTACATCACCAGAAACCGCAAGAGGTCGCCCAGGCTATTCTGGACTGGCTCCCCTAAAGGGAACCAGTATTACGTTCAAAACCACGGTGAAGCCGCCCTTAAGAATGCCCCCAGTCATCGGGATTTTCCGAATTGTTCGGGCTCAGCCCCAGATCATCGCCCTTAGTGGAACAGCCCAGCCCCAGAACCGTGCGGTTGGCATAGGAAAAATAGGCGCTGACCTGATTGATTTCGAGGATCTCGCCATCGTCATAGCCCGCCTGGCGCAGGGCATCTATGTCCCCCACGACCAAGGAGGCAGGGGCTTCGGTCAGCTTGCGGGCATAGAGCATCGCCGCTTGCTGCGCCGCATCCAGCGGGGCAGCTGATGGATCGCGCGCCTCGATGGCGGCACGAATGGCCAATCCACGTGGCTCATCTGCCAACAGACGCTGCAGCCCGGCAAAATGATGTTCGACGCAGTAGTCGCAGTCATTCAGGGACGAGACCCAGACACCCAGCACCTCCAAAAACCATTTGGGGATCTTATTGCCAGTGTGATGCAGCACGTTTTTGTACAGCGCCATATGGCCTTCCATCGAATGAGGCCGCAGGCTATGCGCCATCATGATGTTATCGACATTATTGCCCGGCCCGGTCACCCGCTCATAGAGCTTTTTCAGCTTACCTGTAGCCTCTTCAAACGGAACGGTCTTGATCCACGCCATTGTTTCTTCCTCTGTTCAAATCTCCCCGCACGTTAGCCAGACACTCAAAAAGGGAAAGCAAAAACGCACCTCGACTCGCCGCTTTGGACACAGAGTTGATCTGGAGCAAGGTCAGGGTCCGCCATTCTCCTATTCTGATTGCAACCAGAAGGAGATACAAATGGCCGCAACAACCAAAGACGAACTGCTCGACGTGACCCAGAAAGAATTCGCCAAGTTGACAAAGCTCATCACGTCAATTGACCACCAAACCGCGATGAAGAAACGTGACGAGGATACTTCGATCAAGGATGTTGTGGCCCATCGCGCCCATTGGATCGCGCTGTTCCTAGGCTGGTACGCGGACGGGCAGGCCGACAAAGAGGTTTTTTTCCCGGCGCCAGGCTACAAATGGAACGATCTGAAACGCTATAATGCAGACCTACGGCAGCGCCAGGCGGATTTGGACTGGGCCGCGGCAAGGGACATGCTAAACCAGAACCATGAGGCACTTGTGGCCTTCATCAATGGGTGCAGCGATGCAGAGCTTTACGGCGGGCCGATGAAAGGCGCCCAAAACGCCTGGACACCGGGACGTTGGGCCGAGGCCGCAGGCCCGAGCCATTTTCGCTCTGCTGCAAAATTCCTCAGATCCGCCCTCAAAAGCACCACAGCAACCTGCTAGCGCCGGGCCACAGCCCAGAACAATCACAGCGTGCCAAGGTTATCCACAGCCCGGCGCGGGGCTCTTTCGCAAGGCCACAACACCTGCCATAATGGTGCCAACCATAACAAACAAAGAGCAGCTCCCGCCGATGGCCAACGACCTACTCAGCACACCCGACGACGAAACCTATGACGCCTCCTCGATCGAAGTGCTGGAGGGGCTGGAACCCGTCCGCCAACGACCCGGTATGTATATTGGCGGCACCGATGAACGGGCGCTGCACCATATGGTGGCTGAGATCCTCGACAACTCGATGGACGAGGCGGTCGCCGGCCACGCCAACCGGATCGAAGTGACGCTGCACGCCGATTACTCTGTCACGGTTTCGGACAATGGACGTGGCATCCCTATCGACCCGCATCCAAAGTTCCCGGATAAATCCGCGCTCGAGGTGATCCTTTGCACCCTGCACGCGGGCGGCAAATTCTCGGGCAAGGCCTATCAGACCTCTGGTGGTCTGCACGGGGTTGGCTCTTCGGTGGTGAATGCGCTCTCGGATAGTCTTGTAGTGCAGGTGGCAAAGAACAAGGAGCTGTTTGAACAGCGGTTTTCCCGTGGCCTGCCGCTGGGACCGGTGGAAAAGGTCGGGGCGGCACCAAACAAACGCGGCACCTTTGTGACCTTTCACGCGGATGAGCAGATCTTTGGCTCCCACCGCTTCAAGCCCAAGCGGTTGTTCACCCTGGTGCGCTCCAAGGCCTATCTGTTCTCTGGGGTTGAGATCCGCTGGAAATCAGAGATCGACGACAAGGAAACCCCTGTCGAAGCGACGTTCCACTTCCCCGGCGGGCTCAAGGACTACCTCACCGAGGTGCTGGGCAAGGCCTCGGTCTATGCCGATGCGCCCTTTGCCGGCAAGGTGGAGTTCCGGGAGAAATTTGGCGAGGCCGGCTATGTGGAATGGGCGATCAACTGGACGCCCTCGCGCGATGGTTTCACCCAGAGCTACTGTAACACCGTGCCGACGCCTGAGGGCGGCACCCATGTTGCGGGGTTCTGGGCGGCGATCCTCAAGGGTATCAAAGCCTATGGCGAGTTGGTCGGCAACAAGAAGGCCAATAGCATCACCCGCGATGACCTGATGGTGGGCGGCTGCGCGCTGGTCTCCTGCTTCATCGCCGACCCGGCTTTTGTTGGCCAGACCAAGGATCGCCTGTCGACCGAGGCCGCCAATAAGATGGTGGAAAACTCGGTGCGCGACCATTTTGACAACTGGCTGGCGGCGGATACCAAATCCGCCGGTGCCATCCTTGATTTCCTGGTGCTGCGGGCTGAGGAACGGCTGCGTCGCAAGCAGGAAAAAGAAACCCAGCGCAAATCAGCCACCAAGAAGCTGCGCCTTCCGGGCAAGCTCACTGATTGTACCTCCAAGGACCGCGCTGGCACCGAGCTGTTCATCGTCGAGGGTGACTCGGCAGGCGGTTCCGGCAAGGGCGCCCGCAACCGGGTCAACCAGGCACTGCTGCCGCTAAAAGGCAAGATCCTCAACGTGCTGGGGGCGGCCTCGAACAAGCTGGGCTCCAACGCCGAGATCAATGATCTCTGCGAGGCCTTAGGTGTTGGATTGGGCAGCAAATTTGTGCTGGATGATCTGCGCTATGACAAAATCATCATCATGACCGATGCGGATGTTGACGGTGCCCATATTGCCTCTTTGTTGATGACTTTCTTCTTTACCCAGATGCGGCCGCTCATTGACGGTGGTCATTTGTATTTGGCCTGCCCGCCGTTGTTTCGCCTGACGCAGGGGGCCAAGCGGGTCTACTGCCTGGATGAGGCCGAGCGGGATCTGTGGATGGAGAAGGGCCTCGGCGGCAAGGGCAAGATTGATGTCAGCCGCTTCAAGGGTCTGGGTGAGATGGATGCCAAGGATTTGAAAGAGACCACCATGGACCCCAGCACACGGAAACTGATCCGGGTGACAATTGATGAGGATGAGCCCGGCGAGACCGGCGATCTGGTCGAGCGCCTGATGGGGAAAAAGCCCGAACTACGCTATCAATACATTCAAGAGAACGCAAAGTTCGTGGAGGAGTTGGATGTATAGACCTGTTGTATTTGTAGTGAAAGAGCAGGTTACCGTCCTTCTTTAGGACTTTTCGCTCTCCCCGGTAGCAAAACAAAGTGATCAGCGCCTCACCCCCTTGAGACAACTTTTCCATACGCTCCAGTCACGCCTAGGTTACGGCGACAAAAACACTACTATTTCAGTTTAGACTTTTTGAAGGCGCGCAGTATGATAAGATGGATCCGCAACTATTATCAGTTCTTGTGGATGTTATTGAAAGCCACTCCCGTTGTTATGGGGATCATCTTTCTAGCTGTCGTCTTGTCGCTGGCCATTATCATTGGCGTGCATCTGATAGTTAAACTGTTTTCGTAGATTGAGTGCGCGTTGTTTCGCCAAAAGGTGCACACTCAGAAACAGTACTAAAAACTCGCAATACAAGACCCCCGCCTGACCTTAGGGAGGCGTGAATGCGCCTTCCCCTGGGGAAAGTCAGGCGCGGGCCTGGCGGCCCAGGCGAACACCTCGCAACTGTTGCCTTCCAAAGCAACGGACACCAGCGAAGGGCTCCGCCCGTCCACGCCTCAAACAGTCCCCCGGACTGTTTGTCCCTACGGGAACTGGCTTGAACTCCACGGGGGGAAGGTCAGGCGCAGGCCTGGCGGCCCAGGTGAGCACCTGCAACTGTCACCTTCCAAAGCTGCGGACACCAGCGAAGGGCTCCGCCCGTCATTGCTCAGCGGTTGTGACCGCTTCTGCGCCAGTCCGCCTCACTGATAGCTATTTGTGAAGGGATCAAAGCGCAGGATGTCTTCGCGGCCGCAGACCAGATCGGGCATGCCAGCAGTGCGGCTTTGCAGGATGCCGAGACGTACACAGCTGTTGTTGATGGCGATCTGGCGGCCTGTGGCCATCTGTATTTCACAGTTGATCGCGCCCCAACGCTCCCACCAGCGGCACAGCAGCAGATCCGGGGTGCCGGAGCCGTCCAGATCATAGTTCATCGAGATCGGAAATTGCTTGTCAAAACCGGGGCGATTGTAATCCTCGGCCGAAAGCTGCGCCAGGGCAGGCAGCATCTGGTCCAGCACCCGGCTCTCAACCAGTTGCAGCGCGCCGCGCACAAAGGCAAAACTGGACAAGCGCCCGTTCAGATCGGTATGGCCGTGCCCGGCTTGGGTTGTTTCAATCACAAAGCGGTGGCCCTGCGGTGCCTGCTGCACCTCGGGCTCGGACCAGCCAGAGAACTCAGGATGGGTTGCATTGACAAAGCGGCCATTTTGCAGCGACAGCACCGCGTAGCTGGGGGCGCAGCAATTGCCGCCGCCGCTCCAGCTGTGCAAGAGATCCACCTGACCATCGCCATCAAAATCAGCCTCCAAAATCTTGCTTGAAATTCCGGTTTCGGGAACCAGCGCCTGGTAGGGCGTGCCGTTCACATAGGCGATGATCACCTGCTCATACATAGAGCCGCGAACCTCATAGCTGATCGGCTGCGCCAGCGCCGCCCCTGCCCAGGTGACCAAAAGCCAGATGACTGCAATTCCAAAACGCATGGCTGTAGATACTCCGATCGCTTTGCCCAAACCCTGGCCACCAGCTTGCCTCTGCTCTGCGGTGAAGAAAACAGCCCGCTTTGCGCGTGATCACGTTTCCTTCAACCCTGTTGCAAGAAACCCTGCGGGCTTCTTAGTGTCGAAGGGCGAGAGCACCGACCTGGCCAAGGAACAAGACATGATCTTTATCGCCGACAACCAGCTTTTCCTGATCCTGGGCTGTTTTTGCCTTGGCCTCATCGGGACCGGCTTTTTGCTACGCAAACCCGCCCATCACCGGGCCTGGAAATACGCTGATCTGGTTTGGATTTTGCTGGGCGGCATCGGTGCTCTGGCCGCTGTCATTGCCGGGATCTACAAATCCGACAGCGGCCATCTGGAACGTCAGATCGATGTGGCCTATGCCGCCACCGCTGCCTTTGACCGCGACGCCGCGCGGTTTCGGCTGCGGTTTTGTGATCCCGCCTATGATGGCGATATTGCGGTGCTCTGCGAGAAGATCGAATTCCTCTCGGCCTCCACCGCAGGCAATGCCGAGCTGCCCTTGTTTATTGCCGTCACCGATGAGGTTGCGCCGCTGCAGGGGATCAGCTTTCTGGCGGGCTCTGGCCCTGCCGCTGAGGAAATGAGTGCAAAGGCCGCCAGTGCCAGCGCTTTTGACCCGGAGGCATTTTTGGTGTTCTCAGCTCTGGACGCCCCCACCAAACAGGCGGTTGAGGCATTGCGCAGCCGGGTGCCAACCATTGCTGGAGATTTTGTTATCCTTGCCCGCGCCTATGAGGATCTGATCACCCAGATCCAACGGCTGAAACAGGAATGGGACTACCTGCAGGACAATGCCTATATCCTGGTACTGCAGCTTTTTGCCCTCTGCCTCGTCGGGTTTGCCGCCCCGTTTAGGCTGGGAAAATCGGTAGTGGAGTTGCGCCAGTCTGACGGCTAGTCTCCTTTGAAATGAGCAGCAAATTGAGGGCGCAATGAGTTCCACACCAGAGATGACGGCCCAAGGGGCGCAGCAAATCCTAGACGAGAACTTTGCCGATTGGGTCCGCGCCCTGGACCTGACGGTGACGGCGTTTACCCCAGAAGCCGCGGTGCTGCATATGCCGCTGGCGCCACATCTGGCGCGGGTGGGCGGCATTGTTTCTGGCCAGGCACTGGCGGCGCTGGCGGATACGGCCATGGTGCTGGCGGCTATCGCCCATGCCGGCGAGATGCGGATGTTTGCTACCACAGATCTGCACACGCAGTTCCTGCGCCCAGGTGTCGGCACTGCGATCCTGTGTAAGGCCGAGGTGATGCGCGCCGGTAAGGCGCTGGTCTTTGCCCGCGCCGAAATGACAGAAGAGACCAGCGGCAAACTGATCTCGACCGCCACAGCCACCTTCTACGCCCCATAGGACAGGACCCGCCCCATGCGCAGCTTTGATGAGATCTTTGATATTTCCGCCGCCCGTCATGGCGGCGCCGAGGCTCTGGAAGCCAAGTTGCAGCGCCCGGACCCAGCCGCTGCCCAATTGGCAGAGGATCGCTGGCTGTCGCTGATGACCAAATGTATCTTTCAGGCCGGGTTCAGCTGGAAAGTGATCGAGGCCAAATGGCCCGGTTTTGAAGCGGCTTTTGATCAGTTTGAGGTCGGTCGCAATGCTTTTATGGATGACGAGAAACTCGATAGCCTGCTGCGCAACACTGATATCGTGCGCAATGGGGCCAAGATCCAGACGGTGCGCGACAATGCCATATTCCTGATGGATCTTCGAAAAGAAGGCGGCGCGGCTGAAGTCTTTGCCAATTGGCCCTCTGATGATTTTATCGGATTGCTCGACATGCTGAAAAAGCGCGGCAGCCGCTTGGGTGGTGGAACCGGCCAGATGGTGATGCGCTTTGCCGGGGTTGACGGATTTGTCCTCTCAAAGGATGTCACCGGGCGACTCATCGCTGAAGGGGTGATTGATAAACCAGCCACGTCAAAGACTGCGCTTAAATCCGTGCAGGCCAGTTTCAACACATGGCAGGCGCAATCCGGACGCTCCCTGATGGAGATCAGCCGAGTGCTGGGCTTTAGCTGTGGATAGGGGCGCGGGTGGGTAAATGAACATGAGCAATAGTTGCACGGGCCACCAGCGTGGCCCCAATGGGCCAAAACGATGATATTGCGGCTTTGCCTAATCCTGTCGCTGCTGGTGTCCTGCGGCCGCCCATTGAGTGAATCCGAGCGCAGCTTTTTGTCGGATATTCACGGCGAAAGTCTGAATATGGACAGGGTTCGGCTGGTGCGTGGTGCGCCTGTCTCAGCCGTTACCTTTCGCCGCAAACCCCGCCCGCGGGTCACCTGCCGTGAACGTATTCTGCCACCGGTGAAGGAAGAGAAGATTGTCACCTCCTCTCCGGCGGCCGTGGCCCTGTTCAACCGAATTTTTCTGGTCAAGGATTGGTACACCGAAGACTATATGCCCGCCTACCCTGACCGGCTCTATTTGGTAGAGGCAATGCTGCTGGCTCATGAAATGACCCATGTCTGGCAATGGCAAAACCGCAAGGTAACTGGCTATCACCCGCTGCTGGCCGCCGCCGAACATGGCTCCAGTCCTGACCCCTATCTGTTCGAGTTGGACAATAGCCCCGATTTCCTCAGCTACGGCTTTGAACAACAGGGCGCCATTGTGGAAGAATACGTCTGTTGCCGCGCTCTTGCGCCGCAGGCGGCCCGCAGCAAACGGCTGCATGAGATGCTCAAAGCTGTGATGCCAGTCTCGGATCTGCCGCAGACACGGAAAAGCGATGTCTATCTGCCCTGGAAAGAAGCAGAACTGAACGGCATTTGTAGCTGAATCTAGAGGGAGGCCTTAGCTCTGGATGCTTTCCAGATAGGCAAGCAGTGCCGCCAGGGGGCGCGGTGTCGGGGTGAGAATGCCATCCACTTCGACCGGAACCAGATCCCCTTCGAGCAAGGCGCCGAACTCTGGCATCTGTTCAGCCCCTACCCGGCCCCGACCATAGCCATCAATCTGCGACAGCGCCTTGGCCCGTGGGAACTCTCCGCCATTGCGGGCCGCAATGCGCCGCAGATCCGGAGCCCCCACCGAGAGCTCGCGCTCTGCCGGGTCGGCATTGGTCCCGTGGCAAGCCGAGCAGTTTTGATTGAACAGCGCCGCGCCCTCGACAGGTTCCGGCATATCAACATCATTTGGTGTGCAGTTTGATAGACCAAGGACAAGCGCTGTTGCGCCCAAAATCGCACCGGAGGATTTCATCTATCTGCTTCCTTGTTCTTCGTGGTGGCAAGATCTGCTGGCCTCCTGCGCAGGGCAAGTGCCGGATATCCATTTGAGGCAGAAACAGCCCGCCCTTGGTCTCTTTAAACCATCTATTCCATCCGGGTTCGACAGAAAAAACGCTGGGTTTTGAAGCTATTCGCTGTTTTCGCTCTTGTGGTGGCGCGGCTTTCGCTGCCAAAGTCCAATGCAAAGGCCCAGACTTTGGGCCCGTTATGACGCCGGAGATCCCATGCTGCACTACGCCCTTATCATGTTGGCCGCGGGCCTTGGCATCCCGGTTCTTGCGGCACTAAATGCGGCCCTGGGTCAGCACATCGGCTCCCCTGCGGCGGCTGGGGTCGTGCTTTTTGCCGTGGCCTTTGCGGCGGCCCTTATCTATAGCGTGATCCGGGGTCCCGCTGCGCTCATGCTGCTCCCCGAGGCACCCAAACACCTGTTTCTTGCCGGGCTATTGGTGGCCTTTTATGTGCTATCGATCACCCATGTGGCACCGCATTTTGGCATTGGCAACGCCGTGTTCTTTGTGCTGTTGGGGCAATTGGTCAGCGCCGCCGCCATCGACCACTTTGGCCTGTTTGGCGCGCAGGTCTCACCGCTGACCCTGATGCGCGCTGCGGGGATTTCGGTGATGGCACTGGGCGTCTGGATCACCCAGCTGGCCTGAATGTCCCGAACCTTGAATGTCTAAAGGTCAACCAGAACGCCATTTTCCAGCTTGACCCTACGGTCCATCCGCGCTGCCAGGTCGGGGTTATGGGTCGCCACCAGGGCAGAGAGCCCAGTGCCCGCCACCAGATCCATCAAGGCGGCAAAGACCTGATCTGAAGTGCCGGGATCAAGATTGCCTGTGGGCTCATCCGCCAAAAGCACCCGCGGCGCATTGGCCAGGGCCCGACAAAAAGCCACCCGCTGCTGCTCCCCCCCAGAAAGGGCTGCCGGGCGATGCCCGGCCCGGTCGGACAGGCCAACCAGAGAGAGTAGTTCAGCAGCGCGTGCCGCCGCATCGGCCTGAGAGCTGCCATTGGCCAACTGCGGCAGGATGATGTTTTCCAGCGCGGTGAATTCCGGCAGCAGATGATGGAACTGATAGACAAAGCCCACATCCTGCCGTCGAAGGCTGGTGCGGGTGCCATCGCCCTTGCCGCTGACATTCTGCCCGGCCACATGAACAGACCCACCATCTGGCGCATCCAACAGTCCGGCGATATGCAACAGAGTCGACTTCCCCGCCCCCGAAGGCGCCACCAGAGCCACCATCTCGCCGGATTGTAATGCCAGATCCACACCGCGCAGCACATCGATCTGGTTGGGCAGGCCTTGGTTATAGGATTTGGTAACGGATTTCAGCTCCAGAACAGCGTCACTCATAGCGCAGAGCCTCCACCGGGTTGAGCCGGGCCGCGCGCCGGGCCGGGAAAATGGTCACCACAAAGGACAGCCCCAATGACAGGGCCACGGCAGAAAGCACATCCGGCAGGTTCAGCTCGGCTGGCAGCGCATAGATGCCCCGGATCGACGGATCCCAGACGCCACCGCCCATGAGGAAATTCACAAAGGAAAAGATCGGGTCAATATAAGTGGCAAAGAGACAGCCCAGAATGACCCCAAACAGCGTGCCCAAAACGCCGGTAAAGGCACCGCAGATAAAGAATACCCGCATGATCGATCCTTCGCTCAGCCCGATGGTGCGCAGGATGCCAATATCGCGGCCTTTGTTCTTCACCAACATGATCAGACCAGAGACGATATTCATCGTCGCGATCAGCACCAGGATGGACAGTATGATGAACATCACGTTGTCCTCCACCTCCAGCGCCCGCAGAAATCCACCCGAGGCATCGCGCCAGGTCCAGACCCCGACGTTTCCGCCAGCAGCCCGCAGCAGCGGCAGCACCATCAGATCGACCTCCTCGGGCGCTTCGATCATCACCTCAATCTCATCCGCAACCCCTTCGCGGTTGAAAAAGCTCTGGGCCTCGGCAAAGGGCATATAGAGCCGGGTGCGATCGATGTCATAGCGGCCAGCCGTGAAGATATAGACCACCTCATAGGCCTTGATCCGAGGGCTGGTGCCAAAGGCGGTTTTCACCCCATTGGGGGAAATCAGCTTGATCCGATCACCAGGGCTGACGCCAAGCTCGCGGGCCACACCAGATCCAATGGCAACCCCCTCCTCAAAACGGGCAAGATCTCCCATGGCGCCATCGCTTTGGGCCACGCCGGGGATGGTCAGAATGCCCTCCTTGGCAATGCCAAAAACCTCGACCCCGGCGTTGCGCTGGCGGGCATTGGCCATCACCTGCCCCTTGATCAGCGGTGCCGCCCGGATCACGCCCGGCACTTCAGAAACCTGCGCCGCCATGGCGTCAAAATCCTTGAGGCTGCGTTCAAACTGCCCGGCCTCATTGAGTTTTCCATGGGAATAGAGCGTGACATGGGCATTGGCGCCAAGAATGGTGCCAACAAATTCAGAGCGAAAGCCCGAGCGCACCGCAAGGGTGGCAATCAGGGCAAAAACCGCCAGGGTAATACCAATGAAGCTGATCCAGGTCATCACCGACACGCCACCTTCGGCCCGTCGCGCCCGCAGGTACCGCCAGGCAATCATCCATTCAAATCGCGCAAAAGGCGGGGGGGTCCTGGCCATATTGGCTCCTGCTCGCAGTTTTTCGCCAAATTGGGCTTTGCCGTCGCCAGGGTCAAGCAACAGTTGCGGCATAGGCCGATCTGCACCCATACTAGGCGGCTTTCCTACGCCACCAATGACCGCGTCACGCGTTTTTGATCCAGGCTGTCTTGAAAACTCGGCCCGCCCCCATTTCTTATGACCGGCAGCAGGAAACGCTGATCATGGAAAAAACGCTGGGTCACACGGGCTTTGACCCAAAGTAAAACATATCTCGCAAAACCCGACTGCTATTTCATGGGATAAAATCAATCTCCGCGTCTTGGCCGCAGGTCACCGCAAGAATTCTGGAAAGGAAACGCGCAATGAGCAGCGTCGACACATTGTTTACCCCTGTCACCCTCGGCAAGCTGAGCTTGAAGAACCGGATTGCCATGGCGCCGATGACACGGACCTATTCGCCCGGCAATGTGCCCAACGAAAAGGTGATCTCCTACTATCGTCGCCGGGCCGAGGGTGGCGTTGGCCTGATCATCACCGAAGGCACCTTTGTCAATCACAAGGCCGCCAGTGGCTACCCCAATGTGCCGGCCTTTTTTGGAGAAGAGGCCCTGGCCGGGTGGAGAAAAGTTGTGGATGCGGTGCACGAAGCCGGTGGAAAAATTGCTCCGCAGCTCTGGCATGTGGGCGCCATCCGTCGCCCCGGTGTGATGCCCGGTGGTGACACCCCCGGGCATAGCCCCAGCGGCATGGTTGTCCCCGGCAAGGTTACGGGTCACGCAATGACCCAGGCGGATATCGACGATGTTGTTGCTGCATTTGCGCAGGCTGCTGCGGATGCTAAGGAAATCGGTTTTGACGCCATCGAACTGCATGGCGCCCATGGCTATCTGATCGATCAGTTCTTCTGGGAGGGCACCAACCAACGCGAAGATGGCTATGGCGGTGATCTGGCCCATCGCTCACGGTTTGCCCTGGAAATCATCCGGGCCGTACGCGCCGCCGTGGGCCCGGATTTCCCGATCATCTTCCGCTATTCGCAGTGGAAACAGCAGGACTACAGCGCCCGGCTTTGTGAAACGCCCGAGGCCCTGGAGGCCTTTTTGACGCCGATGGTAGAGGCTGGCGTTGACATCTTCCATTGCTCCACCCGCCGGTTCTGGGAGCCCGAGTTTGAGGGCAGCGACCTCAACCTGGCTGGCTGGACCCGCAAACTCACCGGTAAGCCGTCGATTACCGTTGGCAGCGTGGGTCTGAACGCCGACTTCCTGCCCAATGATGGTACCGCAGACTTTCGGGGCGCTGAACCTGCCAGCCTTGACCGTTTGATCGAACGTGCGGAACGGGACGAGTTTGACCTGGTCGCCGTGGGCCGCGCCCTGATTGCCAACCCGGATTGGGCCAACCAGGTGGCATCAGGCCAGACCGAGGATCTGCTGGCCTATGAAAAGAAAATGCTGCACGAGCTGCGCTGAGCGCGCCCCAGCCGCAGCCGCCTAGCGCATTGCGACAACACCTCTCCCGCCTGGTTTCAGAACAGGCGGGAGTGTTGCGTTCTGGCTCAGGCCTTTGGCAACTCAATACCTGTCGGCTTTGATTTCCCCTGCGACATGCAAGGCTGGCGGTTCTCCAAATGCATTCAGGGCGAAGCAGCTTTTTTGGCTGCCTCACCCTAAACAAATCGTGGTGGGGATCACTTGCCTTGGGGCTACGCGTCGGAAATGCCGCGGATGCTTTCACAAAGCTTGGTAATCCGCTCGAGGCGCTGCATGATTTTCTCTTGGAAAGCACCAAGCTGGTCAATAATTTCAGACAGGGTTTCACCAGATTCCGGCAACCGTGCGCTTTCGATTTTGCACAGAACCCGCGTCGAGCTCAGCCCCAGAAACTGCCGCTGCATGGTCTTGCAGGCATCGGTGATGCGGGTGGCCTCATCGTAGACCTCTTGCAGGCCTCTTTCAGATTCAGTTGATTGCTCGGAAGACAGAACGCCTAGCAGTTCCAGTTCACTCTCAACATTGATCGCTGCCCCGGTGCGTTCTTCGCCTTCGAACTGCTGAACACATTCTTCCAAAACGCGCACCAACCCATCGACAAAACTGGCGTTATTGACCAGGTCTTTGAGCTTTGAGAAATTGCTGTCTGGCCCAATCACATTGGCCTCGAACCATTCTGACATACTGCGCGACATGACCCCGTAGTTCTGCGACAGGACCGTAACCGGCCCGCCCGAAGGTTCAATTCTGGAGGCGATGACACGCAGATTATGGGGAATGGTGCGCATGGCAGAGAAATCGCTGACCAGCCCGCTGGTCTCGCTCCGCAGGGAAGCGGCGTCCGTAAAGGCCCTGCGCAGGATCTCGCTCTCAACATGGGTCTCGCGACCCAGGCTGGCATCGCGCCGGATCATCTCTTCCTGAAGCGCATAAGTGGCAAAGTGCTCGTAGTCATCAAAGCCCTTCTCGGTCACCCATTTGAGCAACATGTCGCGGCTGTTTTCCGCCGTGAACTCCTCGTCGTTCTCAGCCCCCAGCAGGGTAGTATAGGCCCGTTTGACATCCTCAAACAGGGGGCTGGAGGGTTTGATCCGAACCGACAGATAGCCACCCTCGCAGGGGATAACCACTGCGAAGACCCAGTAGTACAACCCATCTTTAGATTTGTTTTTTACATAGGCACCAATGTGTTCGCCGCGTTTAATTGTTTCCCAAAACAACTGAAAAACGCCCCGTGGCATGTCCGGGTGGCGAATAATTTTATGGGGAGAGCCGAGCAGTTCCTCCCATTCGAAATGCGACACCCGGCGAAAAACTTCGTTGCCAGACTGGACCAACCCCCGGTCATTCGTTCTGGAAAAGAAGATTTCATTCAGCCCAAAGGGCGCATCTCCACTGGTTGGGCGTTTGCTTAGTTCGCGATCAATATAACTCATACTTCGTCCAGTCCACCTTCGCACTTTCGTGCTCTCCACTCACTCCGACCTTCCAAGAAAGACGCGCAGGATCGTCCCTCCCATCCAGAGGCTCCAACCTGGCTCACCTTAGGAAACTGCCTGCGTACTCTTGATCAAACACAGGATACGCTTTGCGCAGGCAGTCTACATTTTTGGAAAACCAGACACCGATTACTTCGGTGCAACTCATTGAAAACATCGAATATGCAACATCATGCAGCCAGTAGGTTTCCGAAATGATAACAGGGTCTTAATCCGTCTAAGGTTGCAATTTCGGGCCAAATTTGACGCTTTAAGGATCAGGTTGACACCTCGTACGCGCAGGGGTTGTTTGGAGCCTTCGAATCATTGGGGGCCTACCTTCCCCCCTGCCTCAGCGAAAGGACTGGCACTCCTTGCCAAAATCGTGCGGGATGCGCATATTCTGGCCACTTATCCCCTCCTTCTGTCTCTGGCTTTTGGACTGCGGAGGGCCTGTAACTGCTGCACCATCTCATGGGCTAAGAAAATGAGGCGATCCTTGCTTCAGCGCATGCAACACCGGTGAGCCGAAGAAGACCTGCCAAGCGACACTTAGCGCATAGCAGGTCGGTCACTGTCTGGCTTCGACTTCACATTTCCCGAATATCTGCGCGATCCACGCGGCGCATCCTTGCCTGTGTAAACCTAGCTTTTGATATAGCTGGCTGCCTTTTCCAGTGCCGCCAGGAGATCACCGCGCTGAACCGGTTTCATTAGCCGGATGTCCTCAGGTCTCAGCCCGTTGCCATGTACCGTGGCCTCGCTTGCGTAGCCCGACATGAACACCACCGGCAGATCTGGCCATCGCGCCCGCAGCGCCTTGGCAAGGCTGGTGCCCTGCAGGGTTCCCGGCATTACAATATCCGTCAGCAACAAATCAAAACTCGGATCCTCAGCAAAGGCTGCAAAGGCATCATCACCAGAAGGGGCCGCTGTAACCTGATAGCCTGCGCGTTCAAGGATATTCTCCAGCGTGCTTCGCACCTCCTCCTCGTCCTCAGCCAGCAACAGCTTCAGCCCTGCTCCGCCGGTCAATGGCGTAGACCGCGTGGGTTTCTCCGGGTGATCGGAGGGGGCTGATGTGGCAGGGAAATAGAGTTTGAATGAGGTTCCTTCACCCACCTCAGAATAGACCTGAACGGTCCCGCCAGACTGCTGCACAAACCCTTGGGTCATCGAGAGACCTAGACCAGAACCCACTCCGGGGGGTTTGGTGGTGTAGAAAGGCTCAAAAATGGAGGCCAGGATTTCTTTTGGAATGCCCGGACCCGTGTCGCTCACCGCCAGCATGACGTAGCGGCCCGGAGGCAAGTCTTCTTTGTGTGCGGTAAGGTATTCCTCATCGATGTGCACATTTGCGGTCTCAATGGTCAGGCTGCCCTGCCCCTCCATCGCGTCACGGGCATTGAGTGTCAGGTTCAACAGCGCGCTTTCCAGCGAGGATCTGTCTGCATCGATCAGCCACAATCCCTCCGCCAGCGCGGTTGCCACCGTGACACTTTCCGGCAGCGTACGCCCCATCCAGCTCCCGGCTTCGCGCACCACCGCGTTGAGATCCAATTGTACCGGCGTCAGCGGCGCTTTGCGGGCAAAGGACAGCATATTCCGGGTCAGGTCGGCCCCCCGAAGGGTCGCCTTGATCGCGGCGTCAACCAGCCGGTGTTGGTTTTTGAGCGCTTCGTCCTCCCGCAGCAGTTCCAGATTGCCAAGGACCACAGCCAGCAAATTGTTGAAGTCATGCGCCACCCCGCCGGTCAATTGACCAATGCTTTCAAATTTTTGCGCCCGGCGAGCAATTTCACGCTCCTGCTGGACCTGTGTCTGCACCTCCACTTCCGGGGTCGCATCCAACACAACTGCGCGGTGCACCACCCGGCCATCACTTTCAATGGTAGACGCACCATAATAGTCCAGCCAAAGCACCGCGCCACCGCGCGCATTCACCCGATATCGGTGATAAAAAGAACCGCCAGTTTCGCAGCTGTGAATAAGCAGGCTCATAAATTCATCCAGATCATCTGGGTCGTGCAGCTTGGAGAACAATAATGGGTTTTGATAAAACTTGTCTTCCGTGACACCCAAGATTTCTTTGCACTTAGGGCTCACGTACAGCAGTTCAGGCTTTTGCGTATCGGTTGCGTCAAACTCCATGATTACGCCCGGTAGTTTCTCCACCAGCATTGCCAGGCGTTGCAGTGAAGCCTGGTTTTGCTTTTCAACCGTCAGCGCATCGGTCAGATCAGTATGGACCCCCATCACGCGGGTCGGCAGGCTGCCGTTTTTGGAATCCGAGATCCAGACGGCCCGGATAAACCTTATTGAGCCATCAGGTCGACGGGCGCGAAACTCGCCTTGTCCTACAAGCTTCTCACCCTCCCAGACCTGGCTCGCTTCGGCACTAATGGCCGGAAAATCCTCCGGGTGCACAAGCTCTTCCCAATCCGAAATCGGCACGAGCCCCTGGCTTTCTCCGGTGCTCGGCAAGACGGAATCTTCCAATCCGTAGATGGCCACCATTCCGGAATCAAAGAAGGGGCGACGATCACCTCGGGCACGCTTGAATCGTCCCATGCCCGAAACCCGCATGGCCAGATCAAGGCTCTCTGCCAGCTCGGCTGCGCTATTGGCCTTCTCGGCGTAGCGGATGGCAAACTGCATGATTTTCCAGGTGGCCAAAATGGACAATACACCTGTGCCATAAAAGATCGCCACAACCATGGCAGTATCCGCCATCGAGAGTTCGGTAGCGGGATCCCTGGGTAACAACCACAAAGGGACCAGGAACAACAAAGAATAGACCAATAACATAGTGCCAAGCACCCGCTGCGGGATTTCTGGCCAGTTTGGGGCCGCTTTTAGGTAGCTCCCCCCCAGTCCAACTGAGGAAATGGATACCACCAAGAAAATCCCCAAAGCAGGCAGCGGGTCGCCAATCGCGATCCGGTAGCCCACCGCACAGCCTCCCACCACCAGGGCCCCCAATGGTCCTCCGAGATAGCCGGCAAACAACAAAACCCCCGACAAGGCATTCAGCACCATATTCATCGGGCCGACGGTGACAAAATTCATACTGAGAGAGATCACCGCGACCCCAAAAACAACACCTATGAGGGATTTTTGGGCGTGTTTGCGACCTCTTAGGCGATCCCAAGTCAGAATAGAAAATACCAGACCGCCTGCCATTGAAAGAGAAATCAAGCTTTGTAAGAGGAAGGCAAACATTTCTACTCCAGGTCAGCAGGCGCGGCCCATGGGCCAGG
Source organism: Pseudophaeobacter sp. (assembly GCF_039971195.1). Lineage (GTDB taxonomy): Bacteria > Pseudomonadota > Alphaproteobacteria > Rhodobacterales > Rhodobacteraceae > Pseudophaeobacter. The sequence continues at coordinate 388 of NZ_JBDWPJ010000032.1, read as the reverse complement.
CAATTACAGCACTGATACACTGCCAGCTGTCAATGTTTTGATAAACTAGTAGGGGTGCCTCCCATTCAATTCGGGACAAATCCCTTGTATTCCGGACGCTAGGTGCCAAGGGTACTTGAGAAAGGTTGTTAGGAGACACTTGATATTGCAGTAACCGGAAGACCCTGGATGATCCTGGAAGATGCCGGATGAAGCCTTGATACAAATGGCTTTTAATAGGGTTCAAAGAGGTTTGAAGGCCCCGGACGGCTTTGTTGCACAAATAGCCTGAGGGGATTCATCTTGTGAATCCAGGATGATAACTAGAGGCTATGAGCAGTTGGGGCCCTACGAAATACAAGACCAAGAACTGGTCGGCTTACAATGAAGCGTTGAAGCGTCGCGGATC
>NZ_JBDWPJ010000031.1:0-31204 GCF_039971195.1 Pseudophaeobacter sp. | reverse complement strand
GCTGATCCAGCAGGGCGCCAACCAGACGCGAGGCGCCGCCGCCGACATCAATCACCGACAAAGAACGCGGACCACAAAGCGCAATGGCGCGCAGAGAAGGGACGGGGTCGGCTTGAAACCAGCTCACTGTCTCTGTGTCTTTGCTTTGATAAACCGTGTTCCAATGCTCTGCGCGATGTGACATTCAGATCTCCCCTACTGAATTCCCTTGCTGAACTCCCAGCTTGATCACCCTCTGTGTCGGATATTATACACATTCCCAACATGGAATGTAATGACCTGCATCAATCAGCGCGGACATCAATTGTTGCGCAACTGGAAACTGCTAAAATTCGAGATAGTTTTCCCTGCCAGGCTGCATCTATGGTTAACATCTGGCGGTTTATCTGAGGGCACCCCTCGCTCCAGAAAGGATGCCCCAGATGACCCCAGCGATGACGCTTGACCTTCATCCCGCCCCTGCAGCCCCTGCACCGGCCCCGTCGCAAATCCGCTTTCCCCGTGGCCCGCATAAGAATCGCCTGCCAGAATTTCCTGTCCCCGGTGGTGCGCGCACCAAGATGGTACTGCTTCGGGCTCAGAGCGGCTATGGTGAAATGGGCCAGTTGACACAGTCGCAGCAGGAATACCCGACCTGGTTGCACTGAAGCCTTGCAGGCGCGAATGAAATTCGCCATCACAGGGAAATGACACCACAGATCCGCGCCCTCTCCGTCCATCTGCTCACCGCCACCGGTGCAGTTTTTGCCATGCTGTCGATGCTGGCCGCTGTCGATGCCAAATGGAGCCTGATGTTTGTCTGGCTGGTTGTGGCCTTTGCGGTGGATGGCATTGATGGGCCGCTGGCGCGGCACTATCAGGTGAACCGCTATGCGCCGCAGTTTGACGGCGTCTTGCTGGATCTGATCATCGACTATCTCACCTATGTCTTCATCCCAGCATTTGCCCTGTTCAAATCCGGTTTGATGGCGGGCTGGACCGGCTGGTTTGCCATCATCGTCATCACCTTTGCCAGTGCGATGTATTTTGCCGACACAAGGATGAAGACCAAGGACAATTCCTTTTCCGGCTTTCCCGGCTGCTGGAACATGCTGGTGCTGGTGATCTTTGCCCTGGAACCCAATCACTGGACCATTCTGGTACTGGTGACGCTCTTATCGGTGGCGATGTTCCTGCCGCTGAAATTCATTCACCCCGTGCGCACGGTGCGCTGGCGCAAGGTCTCGCTGCCCGTTGCCCTAGCCTGGACCTTCTTTGCCGGCTGGGCCGCCTGGGTGGATTTCCACCCGCAGAGCTGGGCCCATTGGGGCTTGGTTGTGACCTCAGTCTATCTGGTCTTTGTCGGCATCGCCCAGCAGATCCTGCCAGAACGCAGCTGATGCCAGAGGCCGTGGAAAAGGGTGTTAAGGGGCCAGCCCCTCTGCGCCCGGCCTGACGCCCGGGCGCATTCACCCCGGAATATTTATCAGAAAGATGATGACAGGGGGTCTGCGGAGCTGAGTGTTTGGCTCAGATCAGCAGGCTGGCGGCGCCTTCGTGTTTCAGCAGGGTAACCTTGGTCTCGACCCCGCCCTGGCCGGAAAACCCGCCCAGCCCATTGGCTGCCAGCACCCTGTGGCAGGGAATGATCACCGGAATTGGATTGGCACCGCAGGCATTGCCCACGGGCTGTGGGGGGGCTTTGAGGTCCCTGGCGATATCGCCATAGGTACGGGTTTCGCCTAAGGGTATGGCGAGCATGGCGTCGCAGACTGCGCGTTGAAAATCGGACCCCGCCACATATAACGGCAGATCAAAGACCTGGAGCTCACCGGCGAAATAGGCGTCAAGCTGCGCAATCGCTAGGTTCAACAGGGCCGTTCTGTCTGACTTGGTCTGCGTCGTAGCCCCATGCCAAGACAGCGTCGTTATGGCGCCATCCGTTTCCGTGACACATAGGGGACCAACAAGACTGTCGAACATAGCTGAAGGCATGGGAACCTGGATCCAGTTGGAGAAAGAGATGTGGCGCAGTTAACCACGAGATACCCAGCGCACCCATAAAAAAGAGTCTCATTCGTATAGGAAATCATCCTGATTGAGTGCTGCGCTGACCCAAGGGACCGGCCAATTTTGCTAAAATTCATCTAAAAAGGAACCATCAAATTGGAATGGGTGAAAACATGATGTCTGCAATGGGTCCCGGCTTCGGCGTCACCAGTATCTCGGTCTCCCTTAAGGCCGGTGTGCCTGCGGTGGATGCCAGTCTCAACGAGGGGAAATCACAGGGCTTGGACCGTGCTTTGCAGCGGCAAAAGGCGCTTTCAGGGGTGAAGAATAGTGCTCCACCTCTCAGCAACATCAGCCAGATGAACCAGGCCATGGGGCCAGCGCAGGCAGCTGCCCGCGACGCGGCTTTATGGCTTGGCATCTACAGCGAACAAGCTCTGGTCTCGCAATATCTGGTGCTGGCATCCGGTCACGCGCCCGGCCCCAAACCCGCCAGCGTCCTGACGGCGGAGAACAACTACCGCGCCACCCGGAGTATTGCCAACAGACCGGTGATCCAGACCTCTCTCGCGTAGCAGTTTCCCCCTTTCGAGAGGGCCAGTGACGCAAAAAGGCCCCCATTTCTGGGGGCCTTTCACTATTATCCGTCTCACACCGGACCAATAAGGTTCAGCTCAGCGCGGCCTCGCAGCGGCCACAGACGCCCGCATGGGCATGGCTGCCCACATCTGGCAGGATCTTCCAGCAGCGCTGGCATTTCGCGCCCTCGGCCTTTTCAAAGACCACTGAGATGCCGTCGACCTCGGGCATGCGGAAGGCCTCTGCCGGGGCTGGATCGCCCGTGAGGCTGATATCGGAGGTGATGCAGATATCGGCAAAATTCACCGATTTCAGCAGCTCCAGCACCTCGGGCTCGCGGATATGCACCACCGGATGGGCCTCCAGCGAGGCTCCGATCACCTTGTCGATACGCTGGACTTCCAGCGCGGCTGTCACCACCCGGCGGGCCTGACGGATCTGCGCCCATTTGGCAGAGAGCGGTTCATTCAGCCAATCGGCCGGCGTGTCAGGGATATCGGTCAAATGCACCGAGCTGTTGTCACCTGGGAAGCGCTCCAGCCAGACTTCCTCCATGGTGAAGACCAGGATTGGCGCCAGCCAGGTGGTGAGCCGGTGGAACAGGATGTCCAGCACCGTCCGGGCGGCGCAGGCATTCAGCGTATCGCCATCGCAATAGAGCGCGTCTTTGCGCACATCAAAGTAAAAGGCCGAGAGATCTACAGTGGCAAAGGTGAAGATCGCCTGCCAGACACCGTTGAAATCAAAGCTCTGATAGCCGGTGCGAACCTGATGATCCAGCTCCGCCAGGCGATGCAGCACCCATTGCTCCAGCTCGGGCATATCGGCGGGGTCCACCCGCTGATCCTCGCTGAAATCATGCAGCGAGCCGAGCATATAGCGCATGGTATTGCGCAAGCGACGGTAGCTGTCAGCGGTGCCTTTCAGGATCTCAGGGCCGATGCGCTGATCCGAGGTATAATCGGCCTGCGCCACCCAGAGCCGCAGGATATCGGCGCCGTACTGTTTGACGATTTCCTCGGGCACGATGGTATTGCCCAGGGATTTGGACATCTTGTTGCCCTTGCCATCCAGGGTAAACCCATGGGTTACAACGTTCTTGTAAGGGGCACGCCCCTTGGTGCCACAGGCCTGCAACAAGGATGAGTGGAACCAGCCACGGTGCTGATCAGTGCCTTCCATATAGACATCAGCAATGCCGTCTTCGGTGCCGTCTTTGCGGTCACGCAGTACAAAGGCATGGGTGGAGCCGGAATCAAACCAGACGTCCAGCACGTCAAAGACCTGCTCCCAGTCATCCGCCGCATAGTCACCGCCCAGGAAGCGTTCCTTGGCACCATCCGCATACCAGGCATCTGCGCCCTCGGCCTCAAAGGCCGCGACGATGCGGGCATTCACCTCGTCGTCACGCAGGATAAAGCCCTCATCCGTAGGCAGCAGACCCTTTTTCACAAAACAGGTCAGCGGCACGCCCCAGGCGCGCTGGCGCGACAGCACCCAGTCGGGGCGAGCTTCGATCATGGAGTAAAGCCGGTTGCGGCCCTTTTGCGGCGTCCATTTCACCAGCTCGTCGATGGACCGCAGGGCACGTTCGCGGATGGTTGTACCCATCTCATCCTGGCCATCACCAACCGCGCGATCCACAGAGGCAAACCACTGCGGCGTGTTGCGATAGATGATCGGCGCCTTAGAGCGCCAGCTGTGCGGGTAGCTGTGTTTGATCTTGCCACGGGCCAGCAGCCCGCCGACTTCGACCAGTTTGTCGATGATGCACTTATTGGCGTCACCCTCACCGCCCTTGCGGTTGAGGATGTATTTGCCGCCAAAGAAAGCCAGATCGGCGCGGAAGCCACCATCGTCCTGAACGTTATAGGTGATCATGTCTTCCAGCATGCCCAGGTCACGGTAGAATTCAAATTCTTCCATACCATGGCTCGGCGCGCAGTGCACAAAGCCGGTGCCTTCTTCGTCGGTCACAAAAGGTGCTGCGCGGAAATCACGCGGGGCATCCCATTCGCCGTTGGAGCCTTCGGCCCCGGCCAGCGGGTGCGACAGTTGCAGCGTTGCCAACTCATCTGCCGGCACGCCACGCACACGGGTATACTGACCCTCTTCAAGGCGGGCGCGGCTCATCACGTCAGCGGCCAGTTTGTCGGCCAGGATGAAGCGATCGCCCTTGGCGGCCCAGCATTCCTCGGGGGCGTCAGTGACTTCATAGAGGCCGTAGTCAAAGCTGTCGCCGTAAACCACTGCCTTGTTCGAAGGGATGGTCCAGGGGGTGGTGGTCCAGATCACAACGCTGGCGCCGGACAGATCGTCAGAGCCACCGGAGACGGAAAATTTCACCCAGATGGTGAAGCTGTCCTTGTCCTTGTATTCCACCTCGGCCTCGGCCAGGGCGGTTTTTTCCACTGGTGACCACATGACGGGTTTGGAGCCCTGATACAGCGTTCCGTTCATCAGGAACTTCTGGAATTCCGCCGCGATCACCGCCTCGGCGTGGAAATCCATCGTCAGATAGGGATCGGCCCAGTTGCCGGTGATGCCCAGGCGTTTGAACTCTTCGCGCTGGATATCAACCCATTTGTCGGCAAAGGCACGACATTCCTGGCGGAACTCGACCACATCCACCGCGTCTTTATTTTTGCCCTTCTTGCGGTACTGCTCTTCGATCTTCCACTCGATGGGCAGACCGTGGCAATCCCAGCCCGGCACATAGCGCGCGTCAAAGCCCATCATCTGATGGCTGCGCACGATCATGTCTTTGATGGTCTTGTTCAGGGCGTGACCGATATGCAAATGGCCGTTGGCATAGGGCGGGCCGTCATGCAGCGTGAAAGGCCTACGACCTTCTTTTTCGCGCAGCCGGTCATAGACGCCGATCTTGGCCCAGCGTTCCAGCCAGTTTGGCTCGCGCTTGGGCAGGCCCGCGCGCATCGGGAAATCGGTCTTGGGCAGGTTCAGGGTCTGTTTGTATTCAGGAGTGTCGGTGGTCTCGGCGCACATGGGTGGCGTCCTTTGGATGTTCGGTTCACAAATTGGAATGTTCGGAGCAGCGCGATGGCTCAAGCGCCTTTGCCCGGCGTCTCATGCTATCAGAGCGCCGGGGATATAATTCGAATAATGATGGCCGCGATATGGGACATAGCCGCCTTATAGGCTGCTCCGCGACAGGGGTAAAGCCACTCTTGCCCGAGACCCCAGAACCCTCTTGCGCCCTCAGCCAAACCATGGGCCTAAGTCCGGGCGCACCAACATCAGCCAGACGATGGTCAGCACGGCAGCAAAGGCGGGAAAGCCACAGCCAAACCAGATGCGAAACAGGCGATGATACCGCCCGCAAAGGTCGCGCTGTGCAGCAACAGCCTCGCGGGCCAGATCGCGCAGCTGCAGCTGGATCCAGACCACTGGCAGCCAGAACAGTCCCGTCACCACATAGAGCGCCAGCGACAGCAGGATCCAGCCTTCCCAAAGGCTCCAACCCAGTTCCCAGGCCAGCAAGGCCCCGGTTATTGGCTGGATCACCACGGCCGTAGTGGTGAACAACAGATCCGCCAGCACCACGATGCTGGCAGTATGGGCAATGAGGCGGGGATCGCCAGTGCGATGCGCCATCAGCATGAAGAACGCAATGCCCGTGCCGGTGCCCAACAGGGTGCAAGCCCCTAGCACATGCAGCCACCGCAGGATCAGATCAAACTCCATTTCAGCGCTCCTGCAGCAATTGCCAGGTGATCAGCGCCAGCATCAACCCCGGCAGGGTCTTGACCAAGGGGCCCAGCGGGTCACTCCACATCTGCGGCGTCACCAGTGTGGCCGCGCCGAGGTAGAAAACCGTCACCGCCACCATGCCAAGGCAGGCCTCTCGCGCCCAGGGACGCCACAACAGCGCCAAGGCCAGGCCAATGTCGACCAACGCCCAAAAACCAACGCTCACCCGTGCGAGGCCGCCGCCCCATCCTTGCTGCGTGAGGTGTCTGGCTGCGGCCTCCAGCTGGAACAGAGAAATCGCTCCCGAGAGGAACCAGAACAGAGCCAGTACCGTCACCGCAAAGGGCATCGCCAAAAGCATCCGTGCCTCCAGCCGGTGTTCGCGCCCCGCCCGCAGCCCTGCGTAGATCAGCGGCAACGCGGCAAGACCTTGCCCGGTAGCCTGCCGATAGGGTGCTGCATCCCCCGCGACCCCCTGCTCCAGCACCCGAATGGCAGTGCTGCGCAGGGGGGAACGCCAGCCAAGGTGTCCCAGCCCATCAGCGATCCAAGCCGTAAACCGCACCAGCGGTTTGGGCAGGGAGATCTGCGCCCGCGCAGGCGCAAATCCCAGCCAGGCTCGTGTCGCCGCCAAGATCTCTTGCAAGCTTTGGGGATGGTCTTCGACCAGATCATAGCTGCCGGAGGGTAAATCACCCTGAACCGCCTGCACCACGGCCCCGGCCACGCCCTCCAGACCGACCGATTGGATCTGCACCTGCCCCAGGGTGAGCGGCTGCACCAGAGGTACCGCCGCCAACATCCGCAACAGCCCGGTCCCGCCAAAGGCCCCTTGCCCCAGCACCAACCCCGGCTTCAGCACCCAGACCTTTGTGTGGGCAGCCTGTTGCAGCACCACGGCATCAGCCTCCGCCTTGCTGCGCATAAACTCCGTAGGACTGCTAAGGCTTGCCCCTGCCGCCGAAATCTGGACCAACCCAGGGCCAGCCTCGGCGCAGGCCTGTGCCAGCGCGGCTATCGCCAAATGCTGCACCTGGTCCAGCTCAGCTGCGGGGGCCTGCAACTGCCCCGCCGCATTCACCACCAGGTCAAAGCCCTGTATCACCGGCAGCCAATCCTGTGCTGTTGAAAAATCGCACAGATCCCCCGCCACAAAGGGTGTGAGCGGCAGCACCCGCCGCGCCATCTGCGCATCCCGGCCAAAGACCGTCACAGCATGGCCTGCTCGGGTCAAAGCCCGCACCACCTCCGCTCCGATAAAGCCATAGCCGCCCAGCACCAAGACAGCAGCCTTTGGATTGTCACGATTAGCCATAGTCAAAATCTCTTTGGATCTCTGGCGACAGGCTTGCGCGCAGATCACCGGGTTGTCCAGTTCTGATAACCGCTTGTTGCCCCAAATGCGCACACCACAGGCAGCGAAAAGACATCATAATTGCCAAGAGATGAAACCGTTTCGCGCGCGAAACATCTTGTGGGGTCGCTAGACCTGAAACAGGCTGCCCACCCCGTAGGCCAGCGCCGCAGCCGCGCCGCCGATTGCCAGGGTTTCGGCACCGGACCGCCACCAGGGCGTCAGCGACCAATGGCTTTTGACCGCACCAATGACAAAGAAAGTCACCAGCGTCAGCCAGATCGAGATCGCAAAGGCCGAAGCCAGCCCCAAGAGGAAGGGCAGCAGCGGCACCAGCCCGACCAGCAGAAAGGCGGCAAAAGTGGCAAGGGCGGCGCGCATCGGCTGGGGATCAACCGCGCTGGCGCCATATTCGCCCTCCATCATCAGATTGATCCAGGCGTCCTTGTCGGCGCAGATGGCCTCCGTAGCGGCCTCCAGCACCGGGCCAGTCAGCCCCTTGAGGCGCAGAATTTCCCGCACCTCGCCGCGCTCGCCTTCTGGGAAATCCTCGATATGGCGCTCTTCGACCCGGCGCAGGCGTTTAAGGTTGTCCAGCTCGGCCTTGGTGCCTGAGTAATTCCCTGCCGCCATTGAAAACCCATCCGCCAGCACATTGGCCAGCCCCAGTGCCACGATGACAAAGGGCGACAGCCCGGCCCCCGCCACCCCGGCGACGATGGCAAAGGTGGTGACCGATCCGTCGATAGCGCCATAAATCACATCGCGCAGCACGCCACGCCCCGGCGGTGCGGCGATGCGGGCGCTGATTTCCTGCGGGCTGTGACCGTGATCGACCATGGCGGGCTTTCTCTTGTTGCGTCTCTACATCTAGCTCAGCGCCGCGCTTTTGCCTTGCGACAGATCAACGCCGCCAGGTCTGGCCCCCTACCTTTCCCTCAGCTTAGTGACTATGTCTGGCCAGTCGCGCCACAGATACCAGCGGCGCAGCGCTGAGCGAGAGACCGATATGACCCAAGCCCCCGAACCCGCAGATCACCCAATGAAGCGGTTTGACATCACCGGAGATGAGATCGACCGGGTGGTGCAGCTGTTCTATATCCGCATTCGCGCCCATGCTGAACTGGGGCCTGTCTTTGCGCTCTATGTGCCCGGCGATGACTGGCCCGCACATGAGGCCAAGATCGCGCGGTTCTGGCGCAATGCGATCCTGCGGGAGAAAAGCTACACCGGCAATCCGATGCGGATACATGTCTCGCGGCCGGAAATTCAGGCGCATCACTTTGCACTTTGGCTCGGGCTGTTCCACGAGGTGCTGAAGGCGGAACTGCCTGCAGAAATCGCCCTGCAATGGGGCGCCTTGGCAGATCGGATCGGCGAGGGGTTTCGCACCGGGATTGTTGCCATGCGCCAGCCCAGGGATGCCCCACCAAGGCTTTTCTAGCGTTTTCCGCGCCCCGTCCAGGATGACTGCGCCAAACTGTTGATATCTTCCATCCCGTTCAGGGCGATCAGGGCAGAGGGTTTTGCGCGCTTATGGCCAAAGGCCAAAAATACGTTGGAAGAGCCCCTCGCCTGGCTGCCAAATTGTCCGAATAGGGCAAGCCATTCCACCTTCCAAATGTGCTCCCCTGAAATGGTGGCCTTGGGGAGTTTTCCGTTTCCCTCTGGAACCGCTGTGGGTAAGTCCTTTTGGCCTGTGGAGAGAGGCGATTTGAGGAAAATCCGCGATTTTTTCTTTTCGAATCAATCTCAGGCCAAAGCCTAGCGATTAGCCTTCTGTCTTTGCGGCCTCCTCGCGGCGAAACAACCCGGCCAGCGCGCCTTTGATCACCCGGCGGGTCGAGGGGCGGTGTTCGGGCGAAAACGGCAGCGGTCGGCAGACCTCCATCGCCGCAATGCCAACCCGTGCCGACAGGGCACCATTGACCACCCCCTCGCCAAAGCGGCGCGACAGTTTTGACAGGACCGATCCGCCCAGCACGGATTCCAACAGATCATCCCCGGCCGCCACCGCGCCGGTTGCCGCCAGATGCGCCAGCACCGCGCGGGTCAGCCGCCAGGAGCTGAACAATCCCGAACGCCCACCATAAATATGTGCCACCTGCCGGATCATCCGCACCGAGGCCAGTAGCGCCACCGCCACATCCGCCAGCGCCAGCGGCACCAGCGCCGTCACCGTTGCGACCTGCCGGGCGGCGGCCTCAACCTCCTGCAGGGCGCGGGCATCCAGCGGCACCAGCAATTCCTCTTCGGCCAGCATCACCAGCGCATCCGCATCCAGCACCTCAGCCTGGCGCTCCCTGAGCCGCTCCAGATGCCAGCTCATATCGGCCCGCCCGGCATAAAAGCGCTCCAGTCGTTCCAGATGGGCCTGCGCCGAGGCAAGATCTTTGCAGGCCTGCACGGTGCCCTGCCGCAACCCATCGACACGTTTCAACCGGGCCAGAGCCGCGAGTTCCCGCAGCACCATCACCAGCGCCAAAAGCAGCGCCAGCACCAGTGCAGCGCTGACCGCCCAGCCCAGCAGCGGCACACGGGCCACAAGCCCAACCGCAAAATCCCAGGCCGCCAGCGAGGCCATGCAGCCCAGCAGCGCCAGCACCAGCCCCCAGAACCAGCGCGCAATCCACGAAGGCGATTTGGCCGCCAGACGCGCGGCCTGTTCCATCGCCGCAGGAGAGGCAGGCTCCGCTAGTACAGGCACGGGTTCTGGCACCGGCGGAGCAGAGGCCACGTCGGGCGCCTGTCCGGCCCCCTCTTCCTGTTCCAAATCAAACAAGACCGGTTTCTGGCTCATTGTTTTTACTCCTGCTGGTTGGTCTTCTGGATGGCCTGGGACCATTCAAACCGAATATCCGGCAGCCTCTCCTCGTTGCTCTGTCCATCGCTGCGCGCCGTCTCCACAAAGCCTTCGCGCCGGTAAAAGCGCTGCGCGCCCACATTGGCGACAAAGGCCTGAAGCCAAAGCTGCGGCTGTTCTGTTTTGGCCTGCTGCAACAAGGCCTGTCCAACCCCCTGCCCGCAAGCCCCAGGTGCCAGATAGAGGCTGCAAATCACTGCCCCGTCGCGGGCCAGAAAGCCAATCACCTCTCCGTCGCGTTCCGCAACTGTGACCCAGCCGCGATCAATCATCACTCCGCAGAAAGAAATCGCCTCAGCCTCGGATTGCAGCACCGGCATCCACTCCGTATCGATAGCAAAGCGTTGCAGGATCCACCCGGTGCTGCCCGCATCCAGAGACGAGGCCCGGCGCAATCGCACAGTCACTGTATCGCTCCGGTCACAGCATATCTCCGATCAGGAACTCTGCCGCCCGGTCCAGCCGAATATGCGGTGGTCCATCCCCCGGTTTGAGGCTCAGCTCGGCCGGGGCAAACTGCATCGCCTGATAGTCGCCCTCCAGCCAGCTGGTGGCACCTTGCCGCGCTGGCGACAGCAGTTGTGCAGGATCTGTCGGCAGCGCACCGGGGTAAAAGGCCGCCTGTTTGCCGGTGTTCAGCAATTGCCCGCGCACACAGGGAAGATCCGCCCCTTCATGGACGCGCATCTCCTCAGTGGTGGCCCGTAGGGAGGCCAGGGCCAGGGCGGCGGTCTCGGCGCCGGCAAACTTGGCACGATCGCGGGCATCGCTGGTCAGCGCCTCGATGATGGCGGTCATCTGGCCATGCTGCTGGTGATGCAGGTGATCGGCCTTGGTGGCGGCGAACAGGATTTTCTCCACCCGCTTGCCCCGCAACAAAGATGTGAGAAACCCGTTGCGACCCGGGCGAAAGGCCGAAAGCACATCGCCCATCGCGAGGCGCAGATCCTCAACCGCCTGGGGGCCGGAGTGAATGGCGCTGAGCGCATCTACCAGCACCACCTGACGGTCGATGCGGGTGAAGTGATCGCGAAAGAACGGCTGCACCACTTTGGATTTATAGGCCTCATAGCGGCGCTCCATCTCACGCCAGAGGCTGCGACGCGGTGCGGCCTCTTCCGGCGACAAGGGGCCAAAGGTCAGCACGGGCGAGCCTTCCAGATCGCCCGGCAACAGGAAGCGCCCCGGCGAGCAATCGTAAAATCCCGCACCCCGCGCCGCGTTCAGATAGCGGGTGAATTCAGCCGCCAGCGTCTGCGCCTGGGGTTCATCATGGGGGCTGGTGGCCTCTACTGTGGTCAGGAGCTGCAGGAAATCCTGCGCCACCGCGCGTGCGGGCAGACGCGCCAGCACTTCTGCCGACCATTCACTGTAGCTCTTGTCCAGCAGCGCCAGATCCAGCAGCCATTCACCGGGGTAGTCGACAATATCCAGATGCAGCCGACGCGGCCCCTGCAATCCGGACAACAGCCCCGAGGGCCGCAGCGTGAGGCTCAGCCGCAGCTCCGATACCGCCCGGGTGCTGGCCGGCCAATGCGGCTCGGGCCCGGTGAGGGCGGCGAGGTGATCCTCATAGGCAAAACGCGGCACGGTGTCGTCTGGCTGCGGTTGCAGATAGGCGTTTTCGATGCGGCCCTGGCGGGCGGCCTCCAGCTGCAGCATACGGCCCCGGTTCAGCAGATTGGCCACCAATGAGGTGATAAAGACGGTCTTGCCCGCCCGCGCCAGGCCGGTGACGCCAAGCCGCAGAGAAGGTTCAAAAAACCGCGAAGAGACAGAGCTGCCAAGGCTGTCCAGCCCGCGCGCCGCGCCCTCCGTCAATGTCGATAATACCACTCGGCCCACCTGCTGTTATTGGTCAGCCCCCAAGATAGGCAGGCGCACGCGTTGTTTCCAGAGCATTGCGACACTTGCCTCGCCCCTGTTGCCGGGTTACTTGCCCGGCCATGGCCCGTTTTGCACTCAAAGTCGAATACCACGGAAAGCCCTTTGCCGGATGGCAGCGGCAAAAGGATCAGCCCTCGGTGCAGGGCGCGATTGAAGACGCCCTGGCCAAGCTGGAACCCGGCCCCCATACCATTGCGGCCGCCGGCCGGACGGATACCGGCGTGCATGGGCTGGGACAGGTAGCCCATTGCGATCTGCAAAAATCCTGGACGCCTTTTCGCCTGTCAGAGGCGCTGAATTTCCAGTTGAAACCCCTGCCAGTGGCGATTGTCGACTGCGCGGAGGTCGACCCGGAATGGCACGCGCGCTTTTCAGCTGTTGAGCGGCAGTATCTGTTTCGCATTCTGCTGCGCCGCGCTCCTGCCACTCATGACGCCGGTCAGGTCTGGCAGGTCAAAAACGACCTGGATGTTTCGACCATGCAGGAGGCGGCCGCCCACCTGCTTGGCAACCATGATTTCACCACTTTCCGCTCTTCGATCTGTCAGGCACAAAGCCCGCAGAAAACCCTCGACGAGCTGCGGATTGAACGCGTCGTGGGCCTGTCGGGACCAGAGGTGCATTTCCACGTGCGGGCGCGGTCTTTCCTGCACAATCAGGTGCGCAGTTTTGTTGGCACATTGGAGCGCGTTGGCGCTGGTGCCTGGGATCCGATTGATGTGAAATCCGCGTTGGACGCCCGCGACCGCGCCGCCTGCGGCCCGGTTTGCCCCGGCCAGGGGCTCTATCTGGCGAGGGTGGGCTATCCTGATGATCCCTTTGGCGCGCAGGACTAGTCCCCGCCCTGCGGAGATCTCGGCTTCCTTGACCCTGGCCTAGGCCTTGGGCGGATGCAGGACCAGGGTTTGCAGCGCGGTGGCCACCGGGCCTTGTTCATCCTGCAAAACCGATTGCGACATGCCTATTCCGTTGCTGTGCCAATGGGAAATCGACTCTGATGCATGCCAGTCGCCAACGGGCTCGCGGTGCACATTCAGGGTCAGATCGGTGTTCATGAAGCCCATCTCTGCAGGCCGGGCATTCCAGGAAATACCATTGCCGCAATCCGCAAGGGCGCAGAGCGACTGAATGGGCGATTGTTCTTCGCCCTCCACCAAAGAGGTGGTGCGCATCCACAGCGTTTTTGGGCCTGGATTAAGTCCAAACTCCGGCGGATAAGCCACATCGAGAAACTGGCCAAAATAGGGTCTGTCATGCAGCCCGGCCCCAATGGAAAACGGTCCCGGCTCTGCCGCGGCGCGGTTCAATGGGGTTACTGGCGCCGTGGGCACCTCGCCCAGATCCTTGCGCACCAGATGCATGGTTGTTCCCTGCGCGCAGAGCGTGTCGTCAAGATCGTGGATGGTGATCTGCGTCGTGGCTAGGGTGCGGGTGTTGCGCGTGATCTCTGCCGCGACTCGCAGACCGGCCAAGGGCAACGGGCGCAGGATATCCAGCGTCAGACGGCAGAGCATTTTCTCCGCTCCAACCGCCTTTTCTGCGGCGCGGGCCGCAAGGCCAGTGACCGGCCCGGCGTGACAGTGATCGGCGGACCAGGGCCCGCGCGCCGGATCATTGCCCACAAAGATCCCATCGGAGCCTTGTGAAAAAAACGGTGGCGCAGAAAGGGCCCTGGAGGTCATGGGATCAGACCTTTTCCTGGGTGTATTTTTTCAGCTCGACCCGTGCGACCTGACGGCGGTGCACTGCATCCGGCCCATCGGCCAGACGCAGGGTGCGCACATGGGTCCAGGCAATCGCCAGCGGCGTATCCTGGCTGACGCCCTGGCCGCCGTGCATCTGAACTGCCTCGTCGATCACCTTGAGCGCAACCCGCGGGGCCACCACCTTGATCTGGCTGATCCAGGGTGCGGCCGCCCGGCCATCGCCCTGATCCATATACCAGGCTGCCTTGAGGCACAGCAGACGCGCCATTTCAATCTCCATGCGGCATTCGGCGACGATGTCATAGTTCGCCCCCAGATGTGCCAGCTTCTTGCCAAAGGCCTCGCGCTGCAGCGAACGCTTGCACATCTGCTCCAGCGCGCTTTCGGCCTGACCGATGGCGCGCATGCAGTGATGGATCCGTCCAGGCCCAAGGCGGCCTTGGGCGATCTCAAAGCCCCGACCTTCGCCCAGCAGCAGGTTCTCGGCTGGCACCCGCACATCGGTAAAGCGGATATGCATATGGCCATGCGGCGCATCATCGTGGCCATAGACCTCCATCGGGCGCAGCACTTCGATGCCCGGCGTATTGGCATCGACAACGATCATCGATTGGCGCTGGTGCTTGGGCAGATCCTCTCCGCCGGTTTTCACCATGACGATATAGACCTTGCAGCGCGGATCCCCCGCCCCCGAGGCCCACCATTTTTCGCCATTCAGCACATAGTCATCGCCGTCGCGGACACAGGCCATCGATACATTGGTGGCGTCAGATGAGGCCACATCCGGTTCGGTCATCAGATAGGCCGAACGGATTTCACCTTCGAGCAGTGGCGCCAGCCATTGTTTCTTCATCGCCTCAGAGCCGTAGCGTTCAAAGACTTCCATATTGCCAGTATCTGGCGCGGCGCAGTTGAACACTTCGGCCCCCAGCGGCGTCTTGCCCATTTCCTCGGCAAAATAGGCATATTCTACGGTCGAGAGGCCAAAGCCCTTGTCACTATCGGTGAGCCAGAAGTTCCACAGCCCCTGCGATTTTGCCTTGGCCTTCAACCCCTCCAGGATCTCGGTCTGGCGCGCAGTGAACTGCCAGCGATCACCAGTACCGATCTCGGTATGGTATTCGGCCTCCAGCGGCATGATCTCGTCGCGCACCATGGCGGAGACCCGCTCCAGCAGCTTGCGGTTCTCTGCCCGCATCCCAAAATTCATATCCATCTCAAATTCTCCTCCACTGCCGCTTTCGCTTTTGCAAAAATCATGGCTTAGTCGCGCGACAACTGTCCAGCACAGTGACGGAACGTCATGGGCTGGCAAGCGGAAAACAACGGAAGGGAACGGGCATGGCGCTTTTGGTCAACATCGGACACAACGGCTGGTACCGCGATGTCGAGCTGGCAGCTGAGCTGCGCAAGCTCTCTCCTGATGCGGATATTCGCAGCTCTGACGAGCCCGGAAATCTGAGCGAGATCACCATGCTGGCGGTTTCCGGCCTGGCTGCGGATCTGCCCGCCCGCCTGCCCAATCTCGCTCTGGTGCAGAAACTGGGCGCCGGGGTGGAAACCATTGTGGCCCATCCCGCCCTGGCTCCGCATGTGCAGGTCACCCGGCTGAAACCCAAAGAGCCCGCCCGCGAGATCGCCCAGTATTGCCTCACCTATGTTCTGATGGGGCAGCGCAATGTGGCCGCCCATGCCGAAAGCCAGAGCCGCGCCGCCTGGGAATCGCTGGAGCCCAAGCAGAACCACAAAACCCGCGTCGGGGTGCTGGGCATGGGGCACATCGGTGGTGAGACCGCCGCCCTGATGCGCGACCTCGGATTCGAGGTGCATGGCTGGAGCCGCTCCCCCAAGGAGATGCAGGGCGTCACCTGCCACCATGGTGCGGATAGCCTAGAGCCGATGCTGGGCCAATGTGACTATATCTGCGCCATCCTGCCCTCCACCGCTGAAACCCGTGGGCTGATCAATGCCCAGACCCTGGCGGCGATGAAAACCGGCGCCACCTTGATCAATGCCGGGCGCGGCGATCTGGTGGATGAGGCGGCGCTATTGGCCGATCTGGATCGTGGCAACCTGGGCCATGCGGTGCTGGATGTGCTCTGCACCGAACCGCTGCCGGAAAGCGATCCGCTTTGGGCCCACCCCAAGGTCACCATCACGCCGCATGTCTCGGGCTGGCATCTGGGTGATGCGCTTGAAGATGTGACCGAGAACTTCCGCCGCCTCTCCGCCGGAGAAGACCTGCTGCATGCGGTGGACCGGCAGCGGGGCTACTGACCCCGCCGCCAGGGCGTCTTTAGAACAGCATGGATTTCAGCGCTGCCAGCGCTGGTCCAAAACGCAGCCAGCCGCCCAGACCGACCTGCACCGGCTGGCCATCCTTCCAGGTGCCCGCAACCGAAAGCTCCTGCCAGTCAGCGCTGAGCGGGTTGCCATTGAACAGGGTGAAATCAGCGCGTTTGCCGACCTCAATCGAGCCTATCAGTGCCTGCTGTCCCAGCTGCTGCGCTGCCTGTAAGGTCATTGCCGACAGAGCCTCGTAGCGGGTGATTGCCTGATCCGGCGCGGTAACCGTCTGCCCCGAAACGGATCTACGATCCACCGCTGTGCGCAGGGTCCGCAACGGACCAATCGGAGAGGCCGGGTGGTCACCATGCAGCGTTGTCACCACCCCGGCCCGCATCGACGCCCCCACCGGCATATAGCGATCGGCGCGCTCGCCAACGATATCCGGCAGCGCATCGCCATAGTAGTAGATATGATCCACAAAAAAGCCGAGGCTGATGCCCAACGCCTTGGCCCGCTGGATCTGCGCCTCGGTGATCAGGGCGTTATGCTCCAACCTATGCGGCAATCCGGGATTTGGCGCTGCCACCTCAAAGGCATCGAGGATCTGATCGATGGCGCGTTCCCCCTGGCCATGCACCGCAATCTGGTGGCCCTCGGCCTGCAGGGCGGCAACCTTGGTGGCAAAATCAGCGGGGTCGTGGTTGACCGGCCCCAGATGGCCATGCGGGATATGCATCCTGTCCTCAGTGAGATCGCTGTGCTCATAGGCATCGGCAAAGGCGGCCCCGCCGGTAAAGGGCGAGCCATCCATCCAGAATTTGGTGCCCAACACCTGGAAATCATCATTGCCGCCCAGATCTTTGCCCTGATGTGGCAGCAGGTAGAGATAGGCCCGCAGTGGCGCGTCCGTGGCGCCGATATTGCGCAGCAGCCCAACCGGGTCGGGATGTTTGCCCACTGCCCCGGTGATGCCAATGGTGGTATAGCCTGCCTCAGCATAGGCAGCGTATTCCTTGCGCACCAAGAGCTCAATCACCGCCGGATCGGCGGCAGGCATGGCCCCCAGAATGGCATCCACCGCCTCCAACTCACGGAAAGCCCCGGTTGCGCGGCCTGTGGCGTCGCGAATGATGCCGTGATGGCTCTCACCCGCCTCTGGGCTGACCAGTTCAATTCCGGCTTCCTGCATGGCTGCGGTATTGGCAAAGACCTCGTGCAGCATCTGGGTGATCACCACCAGCGGGCGGTTCGGCGCGATGGCGTCCAGCTCTGCCAGGCTCGGCGCCTCAAGATCGGCGATTGCCACCGGATCCCAGCCATAGGCCACCAGCCAGGGCGTGAGCGCGGTGGCATCCGCCGCATCTGTCAGAGTCTGCATCACCTCGGCGCGGCTGCTGTGGCTAAAGCCGCTGACATCCACAACCGCGCCCAGCAGGGCCGTGGCAATCGGATGGGTATGCGGCTCGACCAACCCCGGCGTCAGCACCTTTCCGCCAAGATCACGCACCGGCGCGCCGCTGGTCTGCAGTTCCGCCAGGGAGCCAATTGCGGTGATCACACCCGCCTCAATCAGCACGGCTTCGGGACCGGGAGCCTCTGCGCCTGTTGCCATCGGAATGATCTCCCCGCCGGTGAGGATCAGCCGACTCGGCACCCGCTCAGGGCGCAACAGATACCAGACCCCGCCGGTGGCCAGCACGGCCAGCACCAAGATCCATTTGAGAATTCGACCCAGCCATTTCATCGCGCGCATCTCCCTGTCGCTCCTCCCGGCAGGATTGAAGCCGTAGCGATTCCAAACAAGCCTGACGTCGCGGGAGAGGTTTGCTTTTGCGGGAAAACCACCCATCGGCACAACCCACTGTGCCAAAGGCGTAGAGGAAGGCGCAGGGCCAAACAAAGGGTCTGGGACCTCAGCTTTCGCTATACTTCAACGCCTCGGCGCCCTCTGGCTTTATCCCGAGGGTTTCAGACCCGGGAATCACATCGGTGTTCTGCGCCGCAACAACCTGCCAGCCCGACGGGGTCTTCTGCGCCACAAAGACCATCACCGTCGTGCGCTCTCCCAGCAGCGCGCCCTTTGGATCCCGCTGACCCGTGAGATGCCAGCGGCAATGCACCACGGCATGCCCCTCTCCCAGGGCACGAATGCTGATACCGCCAGCCCGCAGGGTGCTTTGGTCAAAAATCACACGCAGCCCATAGGCATGGGCGCGCTCAATGTCGCGCCGATTGTGCCACCACAGGCCCACCACATTGACAAAATCCGCATCCTCGACAAAGAGCGCCGCCAGCGCCTCGGCGTCGCGGGCGTTCCAGGCGGTAGCAAACTGCACCGGGATCTCTTCTGGGCTTTGGGGCAGGGTCATCTGCCAACTATGACAAGCCCAGCCCCCGATCACAACCGGCGCCAAGCAGTGCCAAGAAACCAGAACGGGCCCCTTGGGGGCCCGTCCAATTTAACGCCGCTGCAGCTGCACTTACTCTGCCGCTTCGGCGTAGTCTTCCAGCGGCGGGCAGGTGCAGATCAGATTGCGGTCGCCATAGGCATTGTCGACGCGGTTGACCGGCGGCCAGTATTTGTCGACGCGGAAGGCACCGGGCGGGAAACAGCCCTGCTCGCGGCTGTAGGGCCGGTCCCAGTCCTTGACCAGATCCTCCATGGTATGCGGCGCATGTTTCAACGGGTTGTTTTGCGGATCAATGGCACCATCCTCGATGGCCTGCACTTCAGCACGGATCGACAGCATGGCATCGACAAACCGGTCCAGCTCCGCCTTGGTCTCGGACTCCGTCGGCTCCACCATCAGGGTGCCAGCCACGGGCCAGGACATGGTCGGCGCGTGAAAGCCGCTGTCGATCAGACGTTTGGCTACATCATCCACGGTCACGCCGGCGCTGACATCAAAGGGGCGGGTGTCCAGAATGCACTCATGCGCCACCCGGCCTGTCGGCCCTTTGTAGAGCACGCCATAGGCACCTTCGAGCCGCTTGGCGATGTAGTTAGCGTTCAAAATCGCCACCTTGGTCGCCTGGGTCAGACCAGCGCCGCCCATCATCAGGCAATAGGCCCAGGAGATGGTCAGGATTGAGGCCGACCCAAAAGGTGCTGCTGAGACCGGACCCTCCTCGCCGCCCAGTTCAGGGTGGCCGGGCAGATGCGCCGTCAGATGCGCCTTGACGCCGATGGGCCCCATGCCGGGGCCGCCGCCGCCGTGCGGGATGGCAAAGGTCTTGTGCAGGTTCAAATGGCTGACATCGCCGCCCAGATCGCCTGGACGGCTGAGCCCCACCATGGCGTTCATATTGGCGCCATCGATATAGACCTGGCCACCGTGATCATGGGTGATCTGGCAGACCTCATGCACGGTTTCCTCAAACACGCCATGTGTCGACGGGTAGGTGATCATGCAGCCGGCCAGATTGTCCGAGTGTTTCTCGGCCTTGGCACGGAAATCATCCAAGTCGATATCGCCGTTCTCAGCCGATTTCACCACCACGACCTTCCAGCCCACCATCTGCGCCGAAGCCGGATTGGTGCCATGGGCTGACATCGGAATGAGGCAGATATTGCGGTGCCCCTCCCCCTTCGCCCGGTGATAGGCGGCGATGGTCAAAAGCCCGGCATATTCACCCTGCGCGCCCGAGTTGGGCTGCATCGAGATCGCATCATAGCCGGTGATCTGGCAGAGCTTCGCCGACAGATCGGTCACCATCTCGCCATAGCCCGCCTGCTGCGCCGCCGGGGCAAAGGGGTGCATATGGGCAAACTCCGGCCAGCTGAGCGGCATCATCTCGGCGGCGGCATTGAGCTTCATGGTGCAAGAGCCCAGCGGGATCATCGCGCGATCAAGGGCCAAATCGCGGTCCGCCAAGCGGCGCATATAGCGCATCATCTCGGTTTCAGCCCGGTTCATGTGGAAGATCGGATGGCTGAGATAGTCGGATTTGCGATGCATATCCTGCGGCACGCGATATTCCGGTACCAGCGCGTCATCTGCGCGGGTAATGCCAAAGGCGCGCCAGACGGCCTCGGTGGTGTCGCGGCGCGTGGTTTCATCCAGGGTAATACCTACGCGGGTCTCGCCGACCCGGCGCAGGTTGATGCCCTCGTCCAGCGCCGATTTCATCACTGCGGCCTGCAGCGGGCCGACATCCACTGTAATGGTGTCAAAGAAGCTTTTGGGGTCGACCTTGAACCCGGCCTCTTCCAGCCCGCGGGCCAGGCGCACGGTCTTGCGGTGAATGCGCTGGGCAATGGCCTTCAGCCCCTTGGGACCGTGGAACACCGCATACATTGAGGCCATCACCGCCAAAAGCGCCTGCGCGGTGCAGACGTTGGAGGTGGCTTTCTCGCGGCGGATATGCTGCTCGCGGGTCTGCAGCGACAAACGATAGGCCTTGTTGCCCTGGGCATCGATCGACACGCCGACAATCCGTCCCGGCATCGCCCGCTTATAGGCATCCTTGGTGGCCATATAGGCGGCATGCGGCCCGCCTGCCCCCATGGGCACGCCAAAACGCTGGGTCGAGCCGATGGCAATATCAGCCCCCATGGCGCCGGGTTCTTTCAGCAGGGTCAGCGCCAGCGGGTCGGCGGCGACAATGCCAATCGCCTTGGCCGCGTGCAGCGCCTCCATCTGCGGGGTGAAGTCGCGCACATGGCCATAGGTGCCGGGATACTGGAACAGCGCGCCAAAGACCTGATCGGCTTGCAATTTGTCCGGGTTGCCAACAATGACTTCGATCCCCAGCGGCTGGGCGCGGGTCTGCACCACGGCGATGGTCTGCGGGTGGCAGTCGCGGTCGACAAAAAACGCCTTGGCCTTGGATTTGGCCAGCCGCTGCGCCATGGTCATCGCCTCGGCCGCAGCAGTGCCTTCGTCCAGCAGTGAGGCATTGGCCACTTCCAATCCGGTGAGATCCGAAATCATCGTCTGGAAGTTCAGCAGCGCCTCAAGCCGGCCTTGGGAAATCTCGGGCTGATAGGGCGTGTAAGCGGTGTACCAGGCAGGGTTTTCCAGAATATTGCGCTGGATCGCCGGCGGCGTCACGGTGCCATGGTAGCCCTGACCAATGAGCGAGGTCATCACCTGGTTCTTATCCGCCACTTCGCGCATGTGAAACAGCAGCTCGCGCTCTGACAGCGGGCGGCCAAACTCCAGCGCTGCAGCCTGGCGGATCGAGGCAGGCACGGTGTCATCGATCAGCGCCTCGAGGCTGTCGGCGCCCACAACCTCCAGCATTTCGGCCATCTCTTCGGGAGAGGGGCCGATGTGGCGGCGGTTGGCAAAATCATAGGGGAGATAGTCGGTCGGGGTAAAAGGCATGGGGCGCCTCCTGTCGGTTCGGTTCAAAGCAAATTTCAGGTCGTCGGTCGCGGGGCCGCAAAAGCAGGCGCA
Source organism: Pseudophaeobacter sp. (assembly GCF_039971195.1). GTDB lineage: Bacteria > Pseudomonadota > Alphaproteobacteria > Rhodobacterales > Rhodobacteraceae > Pseudophaeobacter. The sequence goes on along the minus strand of NZ_JBDWPJ010000031.1, from coordinate 9,424 downwards.
GGAAAGCAATCGGGCAAACCCGTCTGCCCTGCCCCTCGGGACAAAGCGCTCAGCTGGCGGACTGTAAAACCCGCCGAACCAGGGGCGCGGCGGGGCAGGATCTTATCCGATGAAGGTCTTGTAGGCGGCTTCTTCCATGTAGTCGTCCATCGGCGACATGTCTTCGACCTTGAGTTTGAAGAACCAGGCATCGCCCTGGGGGTCGTCAATCACCTTACCGGGGGTTTCCGTCAGGGCGGCGTTGACCTCAACCACTTCGCCATCCAGCGGCGACAGGATGTCAGAGGCAGCCTTGACCGATTCAATCACCACGATCTCATCATCCTTGGCAAATTCGTCGCCAACCTCGGGCAGTTCGATAAAGACCACATCACCAAGCTGTTCAGCCGCATGGGCGGTGATGCCCACGGTCACGATATCGCCTTCGACCTCAAGCCATTCGTGTTCTTCAGTAAATTTCATCGTCGTCATCCCGTTTCGCTTGCCCCGGCGCGCTGTGGGCCGGTCATTTGTCTGGCCTTCCAACGTCCGCAAGAGGACGCCAGAAACTGGGGCCGGCTTGATCAGGGGGATCTGGTCAAGTCACTCCGGCATCCTCGCGCACGCAGCTTGCCCGCGCGGTTCGATGCCCCCTCTGTCCCTTTGCCTGAGATCGTTATCCCTTCGGCGGCACCGGCTTTCCCGGCGCTCTCTCCAGAGTCTTTTTGTGCATAAGGTCCCTGCTGCCTGAGAGTTTCCGGGGCGGTTGCTCCTTCGGCACCGGGCTTGCGCGGGTAAGCAAAAGCTCAAAAACGCAGCACCGGTTCTCCCGTATACACAGCTCCACAAGTACCAGCGCCACCACAGGCGTTCAAGGCGCAAATACGCCTCGATTTGTCGCTTTTGCTCATAACCTTCTTGAGCCTCCCGCAAGCCGGGTCAGAACAGATTGAAATACTCGGCCTGCTCCCATTCGCTGACGGTATTGAGGTAGCGATCCCATTCAAACCGTTTCAGCTGCGACAGGTAGCTGACAAATTCCGCGCCCAGAGTGGCGGCAAACAGATCAGAGCCTTCAAAAGCGTCCAAGGCCTGCCCCAGCGAGCGCGGCAGACGCGCGGCGCTGTCCTCATAGGGCGATTCTGTCGCCGCGGGGGCCTGCAGACCTGCTGACATGCCAGCCGTACCCGCCAGTATCTGCGCGGCGATGGCGAAGTAGGGATTGGCGGAACTGTCCGGGGCGCGGTTTTCAATCCGCGAAGCCGCATCACCGCACTGCATCAGGCCACGCAGCATGGCACCACGATTGTCCTGCCCCCATTGGATACGATCTGGCGCCAGCTGGAAGGGCTGATAGCGTTTGTAGCTGTTCACCGTTGGCGCGATCATCAGCGATGTTGCAGCAGCATGGCGCAACAACCCGGCAATCCAGCCCGAGGCCGCAGGGCTGAGGCTGCCATCTGCTTTGGGCTCAAACAGATTGCGCCCCGTGGCGCGCTCCACCAGCGACTGATGCAGATGCCAGCCATTGGCCATGGCGTTTTCCAGTCGTGGCTTGGCCATAAAACTGGCATGCAGCCCGGCGCGGGCGCAGATCTCTTTGACCATGGTGCGGAACATCACCATGGCATCGGCCTGTTGCAGCGCTGGCAGCGGCGCAAAGGTGAATTCAAACTGGCTCGGCCCCATTTCGATCTCGACCGAGCGCAGCCCCAGCCCCAGCCCCTGGGCACTGCGGCGGATGTCGTCCAGCACCGCCTCACAATCGCTATAGCGGGTCTCGGTCAGGAACTGATGGCCCTGGGTCAGGTTGCGCGTCTGGACAGGCGCGCCGGGCATGGCGCTTTGACCATGCTCCAGCGAAGCATCCAGACGTTCAAAGATCTGAAACTCCACCTCCAGACCAAAGATGGCCTCCAGCCCCTGCGCTTCCAATTGGGAGTTGGCGCGGCGTAGCACCTCACCGGAGGAAAACCCAATTGCGCGGCCATCCGGCTGCACCGGATCGCAGAGGATCCAGGCCGAATGCGGCGACCAAGGCAAAACCCGGAAGGTCTCAGGGCGCGGCACCAGCAGCACATCGCCCGCCCCGCGCATCGGGATGAACTCGGCTCCCGCATCCTCTCGCGCCTGCCAGACCGCAAAGGCGGTGCGATGCGAGGTGTCTTTCAGCAACAAGGTAGAGGGCACATTCAGCCCGGTGCAAAACAGCCCAGCAAAGGCATCCGCCACCAGTGTCTTGCCGCGCAGGATACCGTGCTGATCAACAAAGAGCACTCGCAGCGTCTCCAGCCCCGCGGCCTGAGCCTGCGCCAGCACATCGCTGGCCTGCGTCACGGCCTCTGGGCTCAGCAGGCCATCGCGCGCCAATCGTCCTGTTGCCAGATCCTGTGCCATTGCGCCTTACCCCTGTTGGTTTGCCTGTTACACTGCGGCAGGTGTTTTGCGGCAGGGGCGCGCCCCTGCCCGCCACTACCTAGCTGTTTTATCGACAAGATGTCATCAGGTTTTGGCCTATGCCCCTGCGTCCGACCCGGCGTCCGCGCGCGCACCAACCCTGGCCTCCCAGGGGCAATCGCCGCGACGTTCAAGGTCTGCCTGTTCAGCCGCGCGCTGCCAATTGCCATCCTGAGCGATGGAATCATTAGAAACCGGACCAAAGACCGTCGAAAGATCCTGATCGCCCCACATGGGCAGATCCGTCTCGCGTCCCTCTTTGACAGCGGCAATTGCGGCGCGTAGCTGGCGGCGGTAGCGGATGATGGCCACATCCGTCTTGCCGAGGTGCTCCTGGGTGCGGTCCTGAATGGCGCCCATGCTTTCCACCGCCCATTGGTCGTGCACATTGATATCGAGTCCCATGCCGGTATAGGTCTCGCGGGCCTGTTCCTCTGGGTCGAACCCGTAGTTATTGTGGCGGCCTTTGAGGGGCGCATAATCCGGCAAGCGGTGTTCCTTGAGACGTTGTTCGCGCATCAACTCCTTGTTCACCGGCTGATCAAAACTGGTGAACATGGAGTACCAATAGCAGGAGGTGTCATCGATCGGCACATGCCACTGGGTGATGGTCATCTCCCGCGACATCGGAATGCAGATCGCCTCGGGAAAGATCTGATTGGTGATGCGCACATGGGTGCGCCCATCGCCGAGATGGCGCAGCGCAGTGATCTTCAGCCCATGATCCGCCTCTTCTGCGGTGATCTCAGGACGGGGGAAGTCCCGCAGCAGTTTGGTCATCGGGATTTCGGTATTGCCGGCGGTGTCGCGGAACTGTTTGCCATAGGCCTCGGCCGGATCCTCGTCCTGCAAAAACCGATGCAGGAACGAGGCATGGGCCGGGTCGATCCCCACTTCCATCGCCTGCAGCCAGTTGCAGTCCCACAGCCCCTTGAAGGCAAAGACATGGCTGGTGGGGGCACGAAAACAGTCCAGCGCCGGAAACTCCGGCGGCTCCCCCGGCCCCATATAGGCCCAGATGATGCCGTTTTTTTCCACCACCGGATAGGCGGTGCTTTGGATCTGCTCATGCATGCGACTGCCTTCGGGCTCGCCCGGCTGTTCGACACATTGGCCGTTGCGGTCAAAATGCCAGCCATGGAAGGGGCAGCGCAGCCCGTTGTCTTCGAGGCGGCCAAAACACATATCGGCGCCGCGATGCGGGCAGTGCCGCCCGATCAGCCCCAGCTCGCCCTCGCTGTCACGAAACAGCACCAGATCTTCGCCCAAAAGACGCACAGGAACCACCGGACGCTGGCCCTGCAGCTCATCCAGAAGGGCCGCCGGCTGCCAGTATCGCCGCAGCACTTCACCCGCATCACTGCCCTTGCCGACCCGCGTGAGACTGTCGTTCAATTCCTGGCTGATCATGGCTGGTTCCTTTCCGAGCGATCAAAACGTCTTGATCGGCAATTTTAATAAGCACACTTGACTTTGTTCGATTTGCGTACTTAACATATCAAATACGATCAATTTTTGTGGTGTGTACCGGCCATTGTCAAGGCCATGACTTTTTACCAATTAATATGAGCTCCTGTACGCATGACGAAACCAGAACAAGACCGCAATATTTCCTCCAGCTTTGCCAAGGGGCTGGCGGTTCTCGCCGTTTTTGACGCCGCCACGCCCAGCATGACGCTGGCCGAAATTGCCCGACGCACCAATCAGGATCGCGCCACCGCGCGGCGCGGGGCGCTGACGCTGGTACAGGCTGGGTATCTGCACCAAAAGGGCCGCATGCTGTCGCTGACCCCACGGGTTCTGGCACTGGCCGGCGGGTTCTTGCAGGCCAAACAATTTGGTCGTCAGGTGCAGCCGGTTCTCAACCAGCATGCCCGCAAACTCGACACCGAGCTCAGCCTCGCCACTCTGGATCAGGGCCGGGTGCTGCTCTTGGCGCAGTCCACTACCGAACGCAGCCCGGTGACCTATGGCTTTACCGCCGGCGCCCATATTCCGCTGGTTCATACCAGCCTTGGCCGCATGCTGATGGCCTGCCTGCCGCAGGACGAAGCCACAAAATTGCTCGCCACGGCGCAGATCCCGCAGCATACCGAACAATCGCTCACCTCTGCCGAAGACATCCTGGACCGGGTCGCAATGGCCCGCAGCCAGGGCTATTGCCTGACCGATAGCGAATTTGAACCCGGAATCATCGGCTACGCAGTTCCCCTGTCGCGCCCGGGTCAAACGCCAGTGGTGGTGGGCAGCTCGGCGCCGCGCGGATCAGAGCTGGGCGAGAACTCCGAAGCCCTGTTGCAGGGGCTGCAAATCTGCGCCGCAGAGCTGCGTCAAAGCAACGTTGTCGAAGACCTCTGATCTTTCAGATCTGACTGCACCGGCCTCCCCGGACGCCCCAAGGTTAGCTTTCGAAGCCTCGCTTTCAAAAAATCGCGAAGAAAGTTATCGCCCTTGTGTCGCTTGGTACTGCGCCGGGGGCGGCGCATATTCTCCTCAACAGCCCGCCCGATGGGGCGCGTATTGAGTGAGGATTCCACATGAGCCAGAGCAGCTATTTCACCCCAAAAGGCGGCCATCCCGGCCAGGAGCAGCTGCTGACAGGCCGCGCGGTCTTTACCGATGCCTATGCGGTCATCCCCCAGGGCACCATGATGGATATCACCACCTCGCATCTGCCCGGCTGGAGTGGCATGCGCATGTGGGTGATCGCCCGCCCTCTGACCGGTTTTGCCGAGACCTTCTCGCAGTATATCGTTGAGCTGCAGCCCGGCGGCGGATCAAACAGCCCCGAAAGCGATGAAAGCGCCCAAAGCGGGATTTTTGTCACCCACGGGTGCCTGGAGCTCACCATCGAGGGCACATCGCATGCGCTCAGCGAGGGCTGCTTTGCCTATCTGCCCGCAGGCAGCAGCTGGAGCCTGCACAACACCAGCGACACCCCGGCCAGCTTCCACTGGATCCGCAAGCTCTGGCAACCTGCTCCCGGCCTGTCCAAACCTGTCGCCTTTGTGCGCAATGAAAAAGACATCGCCCCCAATGTAATGCCCGATACCGAGGGCCGCTGGGCCACCACCCGGTTCATGGATCCCACGGATATGGCCCATGACATGCATGTCACCATTGTCACCTTCCAGCCCGGCGGGGTGATTCCCTTTGCCGAGACCCATGTGATGGAACACGGACTCTATGTGCTTGAAGGCAAGGCGGTCTACCGGCTCAACCAGGACTGGGTTGAAGTCGAGGCCGGTGATTTCATGTGGCTGCGCGCCTTTTGCCCTCAGGCCTGTTATGCCGGCGGGCCCGGTCCGTTCCGCTACCTGCTCTATAAGGATGTGAACCGGCATATGCCGCTTGGCCTGTAACCTCACTGCATGGCACTAGCCGGATGGCACAAAAGGAAACATCCTCAACGCGGCATCAGATTTTGGCGCTTTGCCGCATTCTTTGCCGCCGCTGGCGGAGATGCCCATTGCAAAGCCCTGCCGCAACGCTAGGCTGTGGCCAATTCCTTTGTTTTGAGCGCGGGAGCCTTTTGACGATGAAATACTGCACGCCAACAACAATGGCAACGAAAGCCCTCTGCCTGGCCCTGATGACCAGCCTGATGCCGCTGGCTGCTGCTGCCAAGGATGCTGAGGAGGCCAAGCAGGTCTCGGTCCTGGGACGCACCTGGGTTGTTGCCCCCGCCGAAGAGGCTCCCGGGTTCCATCGTGCCACGCGGCTCAATACCGAAATGCTTCCCTTTCGGCCTCCGGCGGTGCTGAGCGTACGCCAGGCGATCCGCGCCTTTCGCGGTGCCACCGGCTGCAGTGCCAATATCGACACCATCTATCGCGACATTTCAGGCGACTATTTTGCCACCCTGATCTGCCCCGGCAGCTAAACAGCACCGCGCCGGGTGCCATGGGATTGGCGCCCGCCCCCGCAGACCAGATCCCGGAGCTTTGCCCCTGACGGCGGCCCGGAGCGCAGGAGAGCTGCTCTCATGAAAATTGCCATCAACGGGTTTGGCCGCATTGGCCGCGCCATCCTGCGCCAGATCCTCACCACCGCGCGTGGGAACGGGATCGAAGTCCTGCTGATCAACGACATCGCGCCGCTGGAGATGTGCGCCTATCTGTTTCAATACGACAGCACCTTTGGCCCCTTTCCGCACCCCGTCGGCCAGGAGGATGGCAGGCTCACCGTGTTGGAGCGCAGCATCCCGATGAGCCATCAGGCGGATCTGTCCCAGGTGGATCTCACTGGTGTGGATGTGGTGCTGGACTGTACCGGCATTGCCCGCAGTTCAGACGTGGCCCAACGCGGCCTGGCGGCGGGGGCCCGGAAAGTACTGATCTCAGGTCCCTCGCCCGCCGCCGAGCAAACGCTGGTCTATGGCGCCAATGAGGACCAGCTTGGAGCGGCCCGCATTGTCTCCAATGCCTCCTGTACCACCAACGGTCTGGCGCCGCTGGTCAAACTGCTGGATGAGATCGGCGGCATCGACAGCGCCCATATGACCACCATTCACTGCTACACCAACTCGCAGCCCATGGTGGATGCGCCGCGCGGCGATTTTGCCCGTTCCCGGGCCGGTGCGCTGTCGATGGTGCCCACCTCCAGCTCGGCCACCCATCTGATCGACGCCGTGCTGCCGCATCTCAAAGGCCGGATCAGCGGTGCCGCCGTGCGGGTGCCCACCGCCAGTGTCTCGGCTGTGGATCTTGTGGCACGCCTGCGGACACCGATGGAGGAGGCCCATTTCATCGCAGCCCTGAAGACCGGAACCGAAGCTTCTGAGGTCCTGGGCTGGACCGAAATGCCGCTGGTCTCTTCTGACCTGCGGGCGCGCTCGGAATCGCTGATTCTTGCAGCGCCAGAAATCCGTCAAATCGGCGCGCAACAGATGCGGGTCTTTGGCTGGTACGACAACGAATGGGGTTTTTCCGCCCGCATGCTGGATGTCGCGCGCCTTATGGCCGCCTGACACTGGCAAGGGCCAGCGCCATCAAACCCGAGCTCTGCCGCCAGTCGCCTCTGCAGCACAGCTGCAGCGTTCCCGTTGGGCCCAGCGCCGCTCCCGCGGCGCGGCATGCGCGCCATGGCAACGTCACTCTTTGGGGTCCCAGACTGGGTCAAGGGCAGCCCTGGCTGCCGCGCTTCGGCGCGGTTTACCCTTGAGGCAGGTTGGGGCTTGATACTCTTGATAGAGTCCTGAAAGGGCAGTGCGGCCCCTTTCAGGACCTCATCAGCAAAAGAAAAGCGCCGCGCATAGCGCGGCGCCGGGCCCAACGGATCAGGGTCAATCTTTGATTGTCCTGGAGCGGGCGGGAGCTCCCCCTCACTCTGGCACCTAAGGTCTCATTCTCCGGGCAGGCTGCCCTCTCCGTGACCTGACATTCCACCCGAGACTTCCTCGGTGGCCTCATCTGCCAGTTCGGCAGGGAGGATCAGGTTGAGTACAATGGCGATCAGCGCTGCGGGCAGCAGGCCACTGGTCATCAGCACCTTCAGCGTATCCGGCAGATACTGAACCGCACCCGGTTCCAGCTTCAGACCAAAACCCACCGACAAGGAAATCGCAAAGATCACCATATTGCGACGGTTCCAGTCCACGTCGGACAGCATCGAAATGCCCGCTGCCACAACCATGCCAAACATCACGATGACACCGCCGCCCAGTACTTCGATCGGAATGGTGCGAATGATCGCGCCGACCTTGGGCACCAGCCCGCAGAGGATCAGGAACAGCGCCCCGATGGTGACCACATGGCGGCTCATCACGCCGGTCATGGCGATCAGGCCAACGTTTTGGCTAAAGGAGGTATTGGGCAGGCCGCCAAAGATCCCTGCAACGGCAGATCCCAGACCATCGGCATAGGTGGCGCCGGCGATTTCCTTGTCTGTCGCCTCGCGCTTGGCACCGCCACGGGTGATGCCGCTGACGTCGCCGACAGTTTCAACCGCCGAGACAAAGGCCATCAGGCAGAAGCCGAGAATTGCGGCAAAGGAGAACTCAAACCCGTATTTGAACGGCATGGGCAGAGCAAAGGCAGAGGCGCGCGACCAGCTGGTGCCAATGGCCTCAAAGGTCACCATGCCCATCATCAGCGCATAGATATAGCCAATGATCAGCCCCAGAAGCACCGCCGAGATCGATAGCATGCCACGGGCAAAGAACTTCAGCCCAAGGGTGGCAAAAATCACCACCAGCGCCGCTGACCAGTTCAGCAAGGATCCATACTCAGGGGTGCCAATGGCAGGCACACCACCCGCGGAATACTGGATGCCAACCTTGACCAGCGACAGGCCGATCATCGTCACCACCAGGCCAGTGACCAGCGGTGGCAGGGCAAAGCGGATCTTACCGATCACCATCCCCAGCATTCCATGGAAGATGCCCCCAATCAGCACCCCGCCATAAAGCGCCGCCAGGCCGTCAACGCCCTTGCCCGCCACCAGCGGAATCATGATGGGCAAAAAGGCAAAGCTGGTCCCCTGCACAATCGGCAGGCCGGCGCCAACCGGCCCCAGGGTGAGGGTCTGCATCAGTGTTGCCACCCCGGCAAAAAGCATCGACATCTGGATCAGATAGAGCAGCTCCGGGAAGTCAGGCGAATTGGAGCCAAAGCCAAATCCCGCCGCCCCGGCGACAATAATCGCCGGCGTCACGTTGGAGACAAACATCGCCAGCACATGTTGAATGCCCAGCGGTATCGCACGCGCCAGGGGTGGAGTGTAATTCGGATCCCGCAGCTGCGCAGGTGTCCCTATAGAGCTATCAGCCATTTCTATTCCCTCGTTCTGTTGGTCGAATTGGAGACCACCGCCTTCTGTCGGGCAATGCCTCTCCGGTCTTTTCAGGCGCGATCCACCACATAGGCGGTCTCGAACCAGTGTTCTTCCAGGTTGGCGCCTGGGCCGATGCGGTCAACCACCGCAAACAACCCCGGCGCCTGCAGCGGCGTCAGCACCCCGTGCCAGGTGCCACGGTGAAAATTCACCG
>NZ_JBDWPJ010000030.1:0-11651 GCF_039971195.1 Pseudophaeobacter sp. | reverse complement strand
TGTTTGGCACCCAGTTGTCAGTGACGGTCAAGGTGGCGAGAATTACACCTTCCTGATCGCGCAGGGCAATGTCTTCGCCCTCTTCCAGTCCGGCAGCAAACTCTTCGGAGACATCCAGCGTGATCGGCATAGGCCAGAGGCTGCCGTCTTCCAGGCGCATGTCTTCAACAACACCGTTGTAATCGGCTTCGCTCATGAAGCCCTTCAGCGGGTTGAAGCCACCGTTCATCAGCAGTTCCAGATCGCAGATCTGGCGCGGTGTCAGGTCGTGGCTTTTCAGCGCGCCTGCATCGATTTTGAGTTTCTGAGCTGAGTCATAAGAGACATAGAGCTCGGGGATGGGAGCCAGATTGTTCTGCATTGGATGAGTCCTGTGTTTAATATGGGGCAGCCCGCTTGCGGTGCCGGTGAGTTCCGCGTGCAGGGCGTTATATTCCGCGAGCTTGCGGGCAAGAAATTGATCGGCGAGGCGTCTTTTTTCCGAGGCGCCAAGCCGGGTGACTGTATAGGCGTAGCGCTGCCGTTTGTCGGGGCCGGGGCGGTCGCTGATGGTGATCAATCCGGCCTCTGCGGCGGCGCGCAGCTGGGTGTTCAGCCGTCCCAAAGAGATCCCCAATGCCGCAGCGGTGACGCGCTGCGAGGCCTCCGGTGCCAGATCGAACTGGCGCAGGAGGCGGAAGAGCAGGTCTTCCTCGTCTGGGTTTGCTTTGGTCTCGGCCGATGTCATGGTGATTCAGTCAATATGTGTTCATGCGTGAACGCATCGCATAAAATGCTGCGCCTGCAAAGGCAAAAATCACCTCCAAACAACCTCTGCGCCGTCCGTTGCCGGGCTGCAACGTGGTTTGACCCGCCAATAGCCTGCTTGGCGCAACGCGGTTCTGTCCGGCACAGCAAAATTGGGACATTGGCCCAGGAGGTCGCAAAAGTTAGGGAAATGAAAGGATCCCTTTGGCTACGGCGGTCAGACCTTAGCCCTTTTGGCTGGCGCCGATAGGGGCAAAGGTGGTCACGTCGGGGTCAGACTGCATCGACAGTAGGCTGTCCAGCGTCGAGGCCTGGCGCACCGGCAGGGCGCAGACGGGGTGATCGACACCGCGCAACTCAAAATCCTGCAGCATTTCTGCAGGCGCCACCATACCGGCCGCCTGCAGAACCTGGTCAGAGATCAAGAGTTCGACGCCCAGCTCTTTGGTCTTGGATTCCAGGCGGCTGGCGGCATTGACCGCCGCGCCAATCAGGGTGCGGGGGGCATTGTCATTGGTGCCGATCTCGCCCAGCACCACGGTTCCGGTGTGTAGCCCCATGCCGATACGCACCGGGTCTTCGCCTTCAGAGGCCAGCAACCTGTTGAACCGGGCCAGAGCTACGCCGATATTGCCAACGGCGGTGATGCCAGCCAGGGCGGAATGCTCTGGATTGTCCATCTCAAATAGCGCCAGCAACCCGTCGCCCATGTATTTGTCGACGGTGCCACCGGTCTTGGTGATCTCTGGCACAATGGCGTCAAAGAACCGGTTCAACAGAAAGACAATATCATAGGGCAGCAACCCGGCAGAACGCGAAGTGAAGCCGCGAATGTCCAGGAACAGTACCGCAATGGTTTTCTCCACCCCCTGGGCTGAATGCACTTGGCGTTTGCCCTTTGGCTGATAGACCCGCTGGATTGAGAGCGAGGCGGTTGGCCTGATCTGGCAGGCGAGCCGTACATTGTCGCGGGCTTTGATCGCCTTGAGTGTTCGGGCCTCGGCGCTGCTGGGCGGGGGCAGGTCTTCCTGGCCTTTGGTCACCTCTATACGGCAGGTGGTACAGCGCCCCTTGCCACCGCAAAGTGAAGTATGCGGGATGCCGTTGAGCTGGGAGATCTCCAGCAGGGTGAGCCCGTGTTCAATGGTGATCTCGGTGCCATTCTCGTAGCGGATTTGCAAGGATTTCCGTTTGCGGAGGAAACGGCGCAGATAGTAAGAGGCGATTGCCATGCCCAGCAGGGTCACAAAGACCCAGAACCCAATGTTGTAACTGCTGGCGAGCTGGGCAAATCCCTCTCGGTCAGGCCAGTTGAAATTGTTGCGGATGGCCTGGGCACTATCAGGCGCAGTATAGAGCATCCAAATCCGGCGGCCCTCGGTCAGCAGCCCGGCCAGGGCGAACGCGGGGACGGCCACAGCCAGGCCAATCATATAGGGTACCAGTTTCGACCACCAATTGGTGAGCCGCAGCCACATATGCAGGCCAATGCAGCCATGCACCCAGACCACCAGCAATAGCAGATATTGGTGCCAGACCTCTGGCGAATTCCACATCAAAAGGATGATGGAGGTCATGTCATCGTCCAGCCCGAATCTGCCGGGGGCATAGCTGGTGTAGACGAGATGCTGGATCAGTTGGAAGGGGATCGCCAGTCCTAGAAACAACTGCAGGGCCTGTGCCAGGCTCATCCGCAGGGTGCGGCGGCTGGCCACCTGCCACAGGGCCAGGGCCACATGGGTAAAAAGCGCAGAGAACAGGACGATCTGCCCCGGCGGGTGACCGGTGAGCAATCTGCGGAATTCCTGCACCTGATGCATGAAGTCAGGGGAAACCAGTCCGGCGGCAATGTTTAGAAAATGCAGGAAGGCGTAAGCAAGCAAAAAGATCCCGCTGACGGTGCGGCTGCGTTGTATGAGATCTCCCCGCCAAAGCGCCTGTGCCACTCGAGTGAACCCCCGGTTGTTCCGGGGCAGGGTGTTGGATCTGACAATTCAGGTCAAGGGGCTAGCAGGAGAGACTTAGGTCCGTGTCCCGAGTTGATGGGGCAGGCGGGTCGACCAAAGCCGGGCTCTGGTCGACCTGTGCCTATCGGCCTTTGCAGGTTTAATCGTCTTGTTCGGCCAGGAAACGTTCCGCATCCAGCGCCGCCATGCAGCCCATGCCGGCCGATGTTACGGCCTGACGATACTTGTGGTCGGTCAGATCACCGGCAGCAAAGACGCCAGGAATGGAGGTCTCAGTTGTTCCGGGTTTCACCGAGACATAGCCGCCATTGTGCAGTTCCAGCGTGTCTTTCACCAGCTCATTGGCGGGTGCGTGGCCGATGGCGACAAAAACACCCTTGCAGGAGATGTCGGAAATTTCCCCGGTCTTCACGTTTTTGACCTTGATGCCTTCGACGCCAAGCGGGCTGTCGGTGCCATAGACCTCTTCCAGCTCGTGGAACCAAAGCGGTTCGATCTTCTCGTTCTTGAACAACCGGTCCTGCAGGATTTTTTCCGAACGCAGCTCGTCGCGGCGATGTACCAGAGTGACCTTGGAGGCAAAATTGGTCAGGAACAGCGCTTCTTCGACGGCGGTGTTGCCGCCGCCAATCACCACAATCTCCTGACCGCGGTAAAAGAACCCATCACAGGTCGCGCAGGCCGAGACGCCAAAGCCTTTGAATTTTTCCTCAGTTTCCAGCCCCAGCCATTTGGCACGGGCGCCAGTGGCGAGGATCACCGCATCTGCCGTGTAGGTGGTGCCGCTGTCACCCTTGGCGACAAAGGGGCGTTTGGAGGTGTCCAGCGAGGTGATGATATCACCGACAATGTCACAGCCCATGGCAGAGGCGTGTTCCTGCATCTTGATCATCAGATCGGGGCCTTGCACCTCGGTGAAACCGGGGTAGTTTTCCACCTCGGTGGTGGTGGTCAGCTGGCCGCCGGGCTCGATGCCCTGAACCAGAACCGGTTCCAGCATGGCGCGGGCAGCGTAGACGCCGGCGGTGTAGCCGGCCGGGCCGGAGCCAATGATCAGAACCTTGGTGTGGCGCGTGTCGCTCATCTCGTATCCCCAAATCAGCACAGTATTCGAAAAGTGGCAGTCTTGGCCGCCGTCAGCCATTGCATATAGCGACAGGGACGATGCTCTTAAACCCCTGATGCGCGGCTTGGGCCTGCTGCTGTGTCACGCTTCTGTGCGTTTTTCGCATGAGGGATCGGAGGGGCCGTTTGGTGCTTGAACTTGGTCTTGGCAAAGATTATTGCGCCGCTGTGAAATAATATTGCGCGGCCCCGCAGTGGTGCTATAAGAAACGCAATCTGACAGGAGCTCTACAAATGGTCACCACTCGTCTTGATCCGATTGATCGCAAGATACTCTCGGAGTTGCAGGCCGATGGGCGTATGACCAATGTCGAGCTGGCCAAACGCGTTGGCATTTCGGCGCCGCCCTGCCTGCGCCGGGTCCGTGCGCTCGAAGAGGCCGGGTTGATTGGTGGCTACCACGCCGAGGTCAATGCCCGCGAACTGGGGTTCGAGGTACAGGTCTTTGCCATGGTGGGGCTGGAAAGCCAGGCCGAATCTGAGCTCACCGCTTTTGAGGAGCAATGCCGCAGCTGGCCGCTGGTGCGCGAGTGCCATATGCTGAACGGCGAGGTGGATTTTATCCTCAAATGTGTCTCGCCGGATCTCAGCACCTTTCAGAGCTTCCTGACCGCAGATCTGCTGACCACCCCCAATGTCGCCAGCGTCAAAACCTCGCTGGTCATTCGCGGTGCCAAGGATGAGCCGGGCGTGCCCTTTGATGTTCTTGAAGAACGCCTGCAGCGCGAAGCCTGATTCCAGCCGCGTCCCCAAATCTATGAACCATAGAAAAACCGCCGCGAGGATCTCGGGGCGGTTTTTAATTTGTTCAGCTCGGGTGGACTTGCCTAGCCGCGCAAGGATCCGTCAGACATCCGGTCGGCCCGCCCATAGGCCAGAGGCCCAAAACCCGCGAGCGAATCGACATGACTAAACAGGTTGAGATAGAGCGTCTTGATCGCATGGCTCACCAGTTTCAACGCGTCGGGACCGGGATGATAGGTTTCAAACTCCAGCCCGCCAACATTAATCACCGCATGTTCCGGCAGGCAGAGATGGAACATATCCACCACTGTAGGCGGCGCGGTCTCAAAGATGTTCATGCCATCGCGAAACTCTTCGGCCAGGGTCAGAAGCAGCGGCGCATCCGGGCTCACCCGCATATCGGGCGGCATCCGCAATAGGCGGGCGGAGGGTCCTGTGACCACACAAGAGGTGGGTTTTTGCAGACCAAGGCTGTCAGCCATAAAGCTGGTCAGGCGATGTGTGCGCCCCTTCGCATCGGCGCGCGAGGGCACCAGGCTGGTGGAGCCTTTCCAGATCAGCGGCTGAGGACCGCCTTCCTGGGTGATGATTTCATCGCCGGGCAGCAGATCCTCAACCGCCACCGGGCCAGTGGTTGTTTCGACCAATGAGCCACGGGTAAAGGCGCAGAAAGCGTCTTCAAAAATCGGCAGGGCCGGGGCGATGTGGCGGGTTTCGGCAATTTCGCCATTGGGCAGCAGGCTGCTCACCTCGTAGCGGCGCAGTTGCGGTTTGTTGGTCTGACGCAGGGCCGCCGGATCCTGCAGCAATGCGCTGGTTTCCGAGGCCTTGGCAGCGGCCTGTTGCAGAGACTGAGGGATCGTCATTTGTTCCAGGCCTTTCTAATCAAGGATGTCAGTTGTGTTGGCCCCGAAGGGCCGAGGAGCTGGCAAAAGTAATCGCCGGGTGAGTGGGCTGATGGAGCTGTCTTTTTCATAATAAGTCTTTGCACTTACGTGCCCTGCTTCTTGTCTCTCAACGGGTCAGATTTCCATGTCGTCGACGGTCTGAAGTCTCGTCCGTAAAGAGTGTGGCGGTCATTGACTAAAAAAGGGTCACCGCATCAAAAGTGGTTCTGGTCGAGATCTGGCCGCAGGGACTGGCCTGCGGGGCGCCAACTGTCGCAGCTGAGACGCTGTGACGGACAGGCGCTTTGGTGGCGGCGTCGCGCTAGGCGCTTTTCAAATGCTGGGCAGCTGGCTGGCTCGAGGTGCCGTTGCGGCGGGCTGCAATCTGCGCCTGACGGGTCGCGCCACGGCTCCAGGGCATCTCGGTAGTCTCTGATTTTGCGGCTGAAATTACCGATTTTAAGAAACGAGTTCTGGCTTTCACGGGGCGTCTCCTACCTGACTGAGCTGCGTTTGCTGCGCTCTGTTGCCCCCTTTATCGGTAATCATTACGCCCTCAATATGGCCCAGGGGTGGAATTGACTCAGGGGCAGCCTTGTGCTGTCCACCTCCGTCAGAAAGAGGATTCATACTAGGTAACAGGCTGGAAGTTATCTAAAATTCTTGAGAGAATTCGGGCTACCCCCACGAGTGAGTGCGCTGAATTGGGGCAAGAAAGAAGCAAGACTGCCCAGATCTGCCCCTATAGGGCGATGCAGGATATTAACCTTCCGTAGTCCGCTTCGCCCGCATGGGTTGTGCGCCGGTAGGAGTAAAACAGATCTGCATCCGCGTAGGTGCAATGGCCAGTCCACTCGGCCTGTGCAATGCCGGCCTGCCGCAGCCGGTGCAACCCCAATCCTGGCAGATCGAACTGGTAGCGCCCCTCTTTGCCAGTGGTGAAAAACCGGGCGTGATCAGGGTTCTGCTGCAGGAAATCCTCATAAAACTCGGGTCCGACCTCATAGGCGCGCTGCGAAATCGAAGGTCCAATGACGGCTCGGGTTTTGGCGCGGTCCGCCCCCAGATCCTCCATCGCCTGCAAGGTGGCCTCGAGCACACCGTCCAGGGCACCGCGCCAGCCCGCATGGGCGGCTCCAATGACACCGGCCTCCAGATCGGCAAACAGCACCGGCTGGCAATCAGCGGTCAGGATGCCCAAAGCAACCCCAGGCCTATTTGTCACCATGGCATCGGCGCGAGGGCGCTCTTCGGTTGGGCCAGTGATCACCGCCACATCTGGAGAGTGAATTTGGTGCACTCCGACCAGAGCATTTGGCGCCACCTGCATGGCCTCGGCAACGCGGGCCCGGTTGAGCATCACCGCTTCGCTTTGATCGCTGGAGCCGGTTCCGCAATTCAACCCCTCAAAGATCCCTGACGAGGCCCCTCCACGCCGGGTGAAGAACCCGTGATGAACCGAGCCCAAGAGATCAGAGGTGAGAATTTCAAGCGTCATGCATTCAATCCAGGTGGCGGAGGTGTCTTGGCCTGGGTGATCCCCAGTACTTTGAACAGGTTTCCCATTTCCGTTGGGTGCGTCAACCGTCGATGTGCTGCGATCAGGTTTTCCAGGGCCGCACCTTGTAGCGGCGCAGCAAGGCTGCGGGCGCGCTCAGTAATGCCAAGCCGCTCCAGAAACACGCCCTGGGGGGTGAGCTTGCTATGAGCGCAGCCCGCGCCGGTGGCAACCGAGCACAGAACTTCAAAGTCCACATGGGCGGTTAGATCAGCCTCACCTGGGGTTTCCAGCGGATCTACAGGTTTGTGGGATTTCAGCGCTTGCAGGGTATCGCCAAGGGAGCGCCAATCGCCATAGTCGATGATCAGGGCAGCGCCGCCATGGGCAGCAATGCGCTGGGCGAGGCTGGCCATCACCGGGGCGGCACCGGGGGAAAGCTCCACCAGATCATCTGGTTTGGTATCCAGCAGCCGATGCTCCAGCGCCGGTTGTGGCGCTTCGGGGCCAAGACCAAAGGTAAGATCTCCTTCAGCCAGACCGATGCGCTTTTCGCGCCAGCCTTCGCCGTCGCGCACAAACTGTCGAATGGGCAGGGCGTCAAAAAACTCATTGGCCACCAGAAACAGCGGCTGTTGCGGCAGCGCATCGATCACATCGACCCAGTGGGGGGCGTAGTCTTTCAGCGCCTCTGCCTGTTGTTCGCGTAAGGAGGGCGATGCCTCTACCAGGTAGAGCTGCAGAGCTGAATGAAAGCCGGGAACGCCGCGGGTGGCGCGCAACAGGTCCGCCATCAGCGTGCCCCGTCCGGGGCCGAGTTCAGCCAGGGTAAAGAGAGCAGGGGCACCCTGGTCCAGCCAGCTTTGCGCCAGTGACAGGCCAATGAGTTCGCCAAACATCTGGCTGATTTCCGGCGCGGTGGTGAAATCGCCACCTGTCCCAAACGGGGCCTGCGTGGTGTAATAGCCATGGTCGGGATGCAGCAGGCACTCTGCCATATAGTCGGCCAGGCTGATTGGGCCCTCAGTGTTGATCCGGGCAATCAGCTGGGTTTTGAGGGCATTCATGCCTGCCGGTCCTGGCTGGATTTGCGCCGAAAGGCAAAATACAGCCCCAGGGCAATCATTGGCAGTGACAGGATCTGCCCCATGGTGAGCCCATAGTTGCCAATCTGCCAGGCCAGACCCAGTGGATTGCCTGCACTGACAAACTGCGCGTCTGGCTGGCGGAAGAATTCGACCACAAAACGTGCCAGGCCATATCCGGCCAGAAATATGCCGAGGTTCAGCCCGGACCGCAGGAGGCTTTGGCGACGCCAGGTCAGCCAGATCAGCACCGCGCCTAGGATCAGCCCCTCCATGGCGGCCTCATAGAGCTGCGAGGGGTGGCGGGCGCAGATCTCGCCTAGGGCCTGGCCGCAGTCCTGCGCTGCCACGCCAGGGAAGGCCACGCCCCATGGCAGGTCGGTGGGGCGGCCCCACAGCTCGGCATTGATGTAATTGGCCAAACGGCCCAGCATCAGCCCGGCCGGCACCGTATAGGCCACCAGATCGGCCATCTGGATCTTGGAGATCCCGTGTCGGCTGGAATAGGCCCAGGCAGCGGCAATCACCCCGATCAAACCTCCGTGAAAGGCCATGCCGCCCTGCCAGATCCGCAGGATTTCGCTGGGATGGCTCAGGTAATAGCCGGGCTGGTAAAACAGCACAAAGCCAAGCCGCCCGCCAAGAATCACCCCGAGGATGATCCAGGTGAGCAGATCTTCGACCTGTTCCGGGCGCATCGGCGGCTTTTGGCCGGGCCAGAGCGCCGGGGATTTCAGCGCGGCAATGGCCAGCCGCCAGGCAATGATGATGCCGGCGATATAGGCCAGGGCATACCAACGCAGGGCAAACTCCATGCCAAATAGGGAAATCGAGAAAATCTCGGGCGAAATATCGGGGAATGGGATCATGGCCTGCATGTGGTTCTGAATGCCTTTGCGCGCAATTAAAAGTCAATGGCTTGCCCGAGACCCTCTGCGGCCCCATATAGGGGGAAAGAGTGAGACGGAGAAGATGATGCAGAGCCGCAACAAGATCATGGACGATATTTCTCAGCTGATGACCAATGCGATGGGCGTGGCCCAGGGCGCAAAGGATGAGGCCGAAACCGCAATGAAGAGCCTGATGGACCGCTGGCTGGCAGAGCGTGATTTTGTCACCCGCGAGGAATTTGACGCAGTGCGGGCTATGGCCCAGAAAGCGCGGGAAGAGAATGAAGCGCTCAAGGCGCGGCTGGATGCACTGGAGGCCAAGGGCTGAAGGAGGCTGATTGGCGGCGGTTTTTGACCGGTTTTGCAACAGTTTCTCGGGAGGTGCCTGGCTGAAGGCCTGGATGCCTCCGGCGGGAATATTTTTAGAAAGATGATGTCGAAAGAATAACAGAGGCTCCCTGGGGTCTCTGTTTTTGGCTTTGGGTCGTTGCCGGGTGCAAGGGGGGGGGCGCTGATGTTGCGAAACTGCGTCGATATATTGCGCACAATCCGTTTTCGTCCACAACTTATTGAAGATATCCCCAAATAAAGGGTTGCCACAGGCTACCCCCCTTGCCACCATATCTAGTATGGAAGCGGGGGTGCTCCCCGGTCCATTGACCAGAAACCTAGCTGTAGGGGGCAAATACGGCCCCAACGGCTAGAGACCTGAGAGGTGAGACTATGGCCCTTTCCGAATATCATCTGGATGACGACCTTCACCCTATCGATATTGTCGAAAACCTAGCCGCCCATCACGACTGGGATTTTGATCGTATTGGCGATGATCAGATTGCCATGGCCGTCGAAGGCCAGTGGCGTACCTATTCTCTGACCCTTGCCTGGTCGGGATTTGAGGAAACGCTGCGGCTGGTTTGCAGCTATGAGATGGATCCGCCCGAGGCAAAGATCCCGCAGCTATATGAGCTGATCAATCTGATGAATGATCAGTGTTGGGCAGGGGGCTTTACCTATTGGGCAGATCACAAAGTGATGCTCTATCGCTATGGCTTGGTGCTAGCGGGGGGGCAATCTGCCAGCCCGGAGCAGATTGACGCGATGATCCACGCGGCGGTGTCCAATTCAGAACGCTATTACCCAGCGATCCAGCTCACCACCTGGGCCAATAGATCACCACAAGAGGCCATGCAGGTGGCCATTGCAGAGGCCTACGGGCGGGCGTAAACCTATGCCTCGCTAGGGTAATTCCCGGGGAGGGGTAGAAATGACATTGGCAGAGATAGAAACACGCGGGCTGGTGCTGCTGGGCTGTGGCAAAATGGGGTCTGCCATGCTGGTCGGCTGGCTGCAGGATGGTGTGTCACCGGCCTCGGTTTGGGTGCTGGATCCGCATCCCTCGGAGTGGCTGCAGGGCACCGGCGTTCATATCAATGTGGATCTGCCTGCCGCGCCTGCTCTGGTTCTGGTCGCAGTCAAGCCGCAGATGATGGGGGCGGCCCTGCCAAAACTGCAGGCCTTGGGCAATGGTGAGACGCTGTTTGTTTCAGTCGCAGCGGGCACCTCCATTGCCAGTTTTGAAGAGATCCTCGGCGAGCGGACACCGATTGTGCGCGCCATGCCCAATACCCCTGCTGCCATTGGCCAGGGGATTACCGCGATGATTGGCAATGCCCAGGCGAGCGCGGCAAATCTGGACATGACCGAGGCGCTTTTGGCAGCCATTGGCCAAACCGTGCGGCTAGAGTCCGAGGCGCAGATGGATGCGGTCACGGGGGTCAGCGGTTCTGGCCCGGCCTATGTGTTTCATCTGATCGAAACCCTCGCCGCAGCCGGCGAGGCCCAGGGGCTGCCCAGCGATCTGGCGATGCAGCTGGCCAAGGCCACGGTGGCCGGAGCAGGGGCGCTAGCCAATACTGCCGCAGAAAGCCCCAGTCAGTTGCGCGTCAATGTGACCAGCCCCAATGGCACCACTCAGGCGGCGCTTGAGGTGCTGATGCAGGAGGAAACCGGATTTCCGGATCTGCTGAAGCGGGCTGTTGCTGCCGCAACCCACCGGTCCAAGGAGCTTTCGCGTGGCTGAGATCACATTTGACGATTTTCTGAAGGTCGACATTCGCGTTGGCGAGGTCATTCGCGCCGAACCCTATCCGGAGGCCCGCAAACCGGCCATCAAGATCTGGATCGATTTTGGGGAGGAGATTGGCGAGAAAAAGACCTCGGCTCAGGTGACGGCGCATTACACGCCGGAATCTCTCGTAGGCAAGCAGGTCATGGCGGTAGTGAACTTCCCGCCCCGCCAGATTGGTAAGTTCATGTCCGAGGTTCTGGTGCTGGGCCTGCCGGATGAGAGCGGCGAAATTCGTCTGGTTGGCCCTGATGGGCCGGTGCTGCTTGGCGGGAGGATGCATTGACCATGAAGCTTTTGATGACACGGCCACTTACCGCAGCGGTACAGGCGCGGGCGCGGGCGGAGTTTGACGTTGATATCCGGGTGGAGACGACAGTCCTGCGCCGCGATGAAATGATCCGGGTGCTGCGGGACTATGATCTGGTCATGCCAACCCTGGGGGATGCCTTTGATGCCGGAGTTTTTGCCGAAGTGGGACAACCGCGCTGCAGGCTCTTGGCCAATTTTGGCGTGGGCTTCAATCATATTGATGTGGAGGCTGCCAAGGCCCATGGGGTGGCGGTGAGCAATACGCCGGGGG
>NZ_JBDWPJ010000029.1:0-8634 GCF_039971195.1 Pseudophaeobacter sp. | reverse complement strand
CGCCAGTTTCCCCATGTTTGCATGGGCTTAACAAGCTCCTAACAAGAGAACCCCAGCCCAAGGCTAACCCTCAGGATCCCAAAACCAACCAAACCAAAGACTCACTCGAAACCTCAAACCGACTCGTCTCAAAAAGCCCCCTCATCACCTTCCAATAAATATTCCCGCCAGAGGCAAAACAAACAGCGCAGCACAAAGGCTGCCAATTTGCTCAGACCAGACGGCGCCTCGACGCCCCCGGAAGGCGAAGGCCAAGCAGACCAATGATCATTGCCAAATAGATCAGAGGTTCAATCTGAAACCCCTTGACCAACATCACATAATGCACCCCACCCAGAAGAGCCGCCGGGTAAGTCAACAGATGCAGCCGACGCCAACGACGCCCCAGTCGGTGCACAGACCAATTGTTGGAGGTCAGGGCCAGGGGCACCATGAGGATAAATCCCGCCATGCCGATGGTGATATAGGGGCGTTTTGCGATGTCGCGCAGGATTTGCGACAGGATCTGAACATCCAAAACCAACCAGACAAGCAGATGCAGGGTGACGTAGGAAAAGGCCAAGAGACCAATAGCGCGGCGAAACTTTAAGAGGTTCAGCCCGGTTAAGCGGCGCAGCGGCGTCACTGCCAGCCCCAGTATTACCAGTTGCAGGGCCCGTTCGCCCAGCGCGTGCTCCATCGCCTTGACGGGATCAGGCCCCAACCCGCCGTTCACACCAAGGTACAGCAGCCAGGCGGGATAAATCCCCCCAAGGAGATAGAGCAGCCAGGGAGGCAGTTTGCGAAGGGCCAGATTAATCCGATCGATCATAGCCTACCCGCTCAGAAATGTTTGGCCAGATCCATGCCCTCATAGAGAGAGGCGACCTCATCCCCGTAGCCATTGAACATCAGGGTATCCTGACGGCTGGCAAAGAGCCCGCCCCCCAGGCGGCGCTCGGAGGCCTGGCTCCACCGTGGGTGTGAGACCTCTGGGTTCACATTGCTATAGAACCCGTATTCCCGCGCGTTTGCCATATTCCAGCTGGTTTCTGGCTCTTTATCTGTAAGGGTGATGCGGACGATGGATTTGATCGACTTGAAGCCATATTTCCACGGCACCACCAGGCGCAGCGGTGCGCCGTTCTGGTTTGGCAGATCCTTGCCAAAGATTCCTGTCGCCATCAGGGTCAGGGGATGCAGGGCTTCATCCAGGCGCAGCCCTTCACGATAGGGCCAGTCGAGCACCTGGTAGGCGGTGCCGGGCATTTCAGACGGACGATAGAGCGTTTCAAACGCCACGTATTTGGCCCCCGCCTTTATACCGGCCAGTTCCAGCAGATCCGCCAGCTCAAATCCGGTCCAGGGCACCACCATGGACCAGGCCTCGACACAGCGGAATCGGTAGATGCGCTCTTCCAGGGTCATCTCACCCAGGATCTGCTGAAAGTCATAGTCGCCGGGGCGGTCCACCAGGCCGTCAATCTTGACGCTCCAGGGTGAGGTGGTCAACTGGCCCGCGTATTTGGCCGGATCGCCCTTGCCGGTGCCAAACTCATAGTAGTTGCAATAGGTGGTCACATCTTCCCAGGAGTTCGGCTCCAGGGCCTCGGCCTGGGTGTCAGCCTGTGCAGCCGCCGGCAAGCCACCCAACCCGGCAAGTCCAGCCATGCCGCCAAGCCCTGCCATGATCTGGCGACGGTTCATAAAGGTGGCCTTGGGGGTCACATCAGCAGCACTCAGGGTATTGGTCCAACGGCGGGCCATGGGCGTCTCCTCGTAAAACTCTTCCCATCTGCAGTAGCGCAGAGTGGCCCTACCGCCAAAACATATCCTGTCACGTCTGCGCGACGGCACTGTAACTTGGCACCAGTTCATTCATAGGTCGCGAATGGCCGTTCTCTTGCATGATGCGCACATGGCGGCGGCGCAGCTGACGCGGTTCGGCTACGCCAACGGAGTGGGCGATGGTTTCGACCTCGTGGATGATCTCACTGGCATAGCGGGCAACGCGTTTGTCTTTATCCTCCACCACCAGACCCTTTTGGAAACGGGGATCATGGGTGGTGATGCCGGTGGGACAGGTGTTTTTGTTGCACTTCAGCGCCTGAATACAGCCCAGGGAGAACATGAAACCCCGCGCCGAGGTGACAAAATCAGCCCCTGCTGCCAGCGCCCAGGCAACATCACCGGGATTGACCAGTTTGCCGCTGGAGATCAGCCGGATACGATCCCTGAACCCGTATTCATCCCGCAGGTTGCACACCAGCGGCAGGGCCTCGCGTACTGACATGCCAACCAGATCAATCAATGGCATTGGCGCGGCACCGGTGCCGCCTTCGCCGCCATCGATGGTGATGAAATCCGGCGCTGCCTCGGGACGGGCGGCAATGTTCAGGAACAGCTCCCGCATCACCGCCTCAGATCCCACCACAGTCTTGATGCCGACGGGTTTGCCAGTCACCTCGCGCACATGAGCAATCATATCCAACAGATCATCAAAGCTGTTCATCTCGGGGTGGCGATTGGGCGAGATGCTGGCCTCTCCCTCGGGAATGCCGCGGATCTCGGCGATCTCGGCACTGACCTTTTCCGCCGGCAGAATGCCGCCCTTGCCGGGCTTGGCCCCCTGCGAGAGCTTCAGCTCGAACATCCGCACCGTAGGATTGGCCGCGACCTCGCGCAGCTTGGTATCACTAAAACCGCCTTCGGGATTGCGCACACCGTATTTGGCAGTACCGATTTGAAAAACGATGTCGCACCCGCCCTCCAGATGAAAGGGGCTGAGGCCGCCCTCGCCAGTATTAAGCCAGACGCCTGCTTCGCGTGCGCCACGGCTCAGCGCCCGCACAGCCGGTTTTGACAGCGCACCGTAGCTCATACCCGAGATGTTAAAGAAAGAGGGCGCCATATAGGGCACCCGCGCCTCTGCCCCAATGCACAGGGGTTCTGTGCTGGCATATTGATCGTTCAGCGGTGGAAAGGGCGCGTTTACAAAGATCGGCGTGCCCGGAACGGCAGTGTTGCGGGTGGAGCCAAAGGCAACGGTATTGCCTGCCCCTTCAGCGGCGCGCCCCACCCATTCACGCTGTGCGCGGTTAAAGGGCAGCTCTTCGCGATCCATGGCAAAGAAATACTGACGAAAGAACTCGCCCATGGTGGAGAACAGATGCCGGAACCTGCCAATCACCGGGTAGTTTCGCCGGATCGCATCATGGGTCTGCAACCGGTCAATGACAAACAGCAAAAGACCCACCAGAACCAAGGCGCCGAGAAAGAAAACAAAACCAATTGCGAGAAATTCTATAGCCTTTGCCGCGAAACCCATGCAAAAACTCCTATATATAAATGTAACAGGTGGCCCGGTGCTGCCTGTTTCTATCCCCCTAAAATGAGGGGGATGCCCGCAATGGGCAAGATACTGCAGTTCACATTGGGAGAAGCCAGATGAAATATTTCACCACTGCCGCCAGTTTTGCCATGAGCATGCTGCTGTTCACCCCCGTCCAAGCGGATGAGATGGTCAGCTTTTCGACCGGCCTGGCCTATGACGATGTGACCTTTGGATTAGAGAGCGCCATCACCGATCGCGGGCTGGTGGTGGATCATGTCAGCCATGTTGGCGCCATGCTGGAGCGCACCCGCGCGGATGTCGGCTCTGATGTGGAGCTGTTCCAGCAGGCGGATGTCTATTCCTTCTGCTCTGCCAAACTGTCCCGCCAGGTGATGGAGGCCGACCCGATGAATATCACCTTCTGCCCCTATGACATCTTTGTCGCCCAACGCCCCGGCGAAGACATGGTCATCATTGGCTTTCGCAGCTTCCCGGATGGGGAGATGCAGATCATCCAGGAGCTTTTAAATGAGATCGTGCAGGAAGCCATCGAAGAATAGACCTGTCGGGCTTCACCTGCCCCAGCCGCAAAAAGCCCGCCGAAACCGGCGGGCTTTCTTTTGGCTTCATGCAGAGAGGTCAAAGCCTAGGGTCAGTGCACCACGGCATCATCCGGTTTGGGCCGCTCCGATGTGCCTAGGCGATCCCCGATGATCAGCCCTTCGCCACCGGCAGAGACCGGCACGGTATCGCCGTCCTTGACCTCGCCGCTCAGCAACAATTCGGCCAGGGCGTTTTGCAGAGCCCGTTGGATCACCCGCTTCAGCGGTCTCGCACCAAAGACAGGATCATAACCTTCATCCGCCAGCCAGGTCTTGGCCCCCTCGTCAAAGGACAGGGTGATCTTGCGCGAAGCCAGACGTTTGGCCAGACGTCCAAGCTGGATATCAACGATGCCATCCATATCCTTGCGGGCCAGACGGTCAAAGATGATGGTCTCGTCCAACCGGTTGAGGAACTCAGGCCGGAAATGCGCCTTTACCGCATCCATCACATCGCGCTTGGCATCCGAGGCATCCGCCCCTTCGGGCAGCTGGCTCAGCGATTGAGCACCAAGGTTCGAGGTCAGGATGATCAGCGTCTGCTTGAAATCAACAGTGCGTCCCTGACCATCGGTCAGCATGCCATCGTCCAGCACCTGCAAGAGCACGTTGAACACATCCGGATGCGCCTTTTCCACCTCGTCGAACAGCACCACCTGATAGGGACGACGGCGCACCGCTTCGGTCAGGGCACCACCCTCGTCGTAGCCGACATAGCCGGGAGGCGCACCGATCAGCCGGGCGACACTGTGCTTCTCCATGTATTCCGACATATCAATCCGCACCATGGCGTTATCATCGTCGAACAGGAAGTTGGCCACCGCCTTGGTCAGTTCGGTTTTCCCCACCCCGGTTGGCCCGAGGAACAGGAAAGAGCCAAGCGGACGGTTCTCATCGTTCAGCCCCGCACGGGCGCGGCGCACCGCATTGGCCACCGCCGTAACTGGCGCGTTCTGGCCGATAACACGGGAATGCAGCTCATCTTCCATGCGCAGCAGCTTGTCGCGTTCGCCCTCCAGCATCTTGGAGGTCGGAATACCGGTCCAACGCTCGACGACTCCCGCGATCTGTTCAGGACGCACGGCCTCTTCCACCATCACGCCCTGCTCTTCGCGGCTTTCGGCCTCGCCCAGCTGTTTTTCCAGATCGGGAATG
Organism: Pseudophaeobacter sp.; assembly: GCF_039971195.1. Classification (GTDB taxonomy): domain Bacteria; phylum Pseudomonadota; class Alphaproteobacteria; order Rhodobacterales; family Rhodobacteraceae; genus Pseudophaeobacter. The sequence goes on along the minus strand of NZ_JBDWPJ010000029.1, from coordinate 3,564 downwards.
ACGCCATAGGACAGCTCACCGGCGCGGGCCAGATTGGCCTCACGTTTGGCAATCTCCAGATCCGCGCGGGCGCGGTCCAGTTTTTCCTTAATGTCGCGCGCGCCAGCCAGCTTATCCCGTTCGGCCTGCCACTGCGCGGTCATCTCGGCTGACTGTTCCTGCAGATCCGAGAGTTCCTTTTGCAGGGTCTCCAGACGATCCTGGGAGGCCGCATCCTCCTCAACCTTCAATGCTTCTTCCTCGATCTGCATCTGCAGGATCTGCCGGTCGAGCGCATCCAAGGCTTCGGGTTTGCTGTCCACCTGCATCCGCAATCGGCTGGCGGCTTCATCCACCAGATCGATGGCCTTATCCGGCAGGAAACGGTCAGTGATATAGCGGTTCGACAGGGTTGCCGCCGAGACCAGCGCCGCATCGGCAATCCGCACCCCGTGGTGCAGCTCGTATTTTTCCTTGATGCCGCGCAGGATCGACACGGTGTCTTCCACCGTAGGCTCCTGCACCACAACCGGCTGGAACCGACGGGCCAGGGCCGCGTCTTTTTCCACATATTTGCGGTATTCATCCAGAGTGGTGGCACCGATACAGTGCAGCTCACCCCGCGCCAGCGCCGGTTTGATCAGATTGGCCGCATCCATGGCGCCATCAGATTTGCCCGCCCCCACAAGGGTGTGCATCTCATCAATGAACAGGATGATTTCGCCTGCGGCCTCGGTGACCTCGGTCAGAACTGCCTTCAGGCGTTCCTCAAATTCACCGCGATATTTGGCACCGGCAATCAGTGCCCCCATGTCCAGCGACAGCAGTTGCTTGTCACGCAAGCTCTCAGGCACATCACCATTGACGATGCGCAGGGCCATGCCCTCGGCAATTGCAGTTTTACCAACACCGGGCTCACCGATCAGAACTGGATTGTTCTTGGTCCGGCGGCTCAGCACCTGCATGGCACGGCGAATTTCCTCATCACGGCCAATGATAGGGTCGATTTTGCCTTCCCGCGCGGCCTCGGTCAGATCGCGGGCGTATTTCTTCAGCGCGTCATAGCCTTCCTCGGCAGTGGCGCTATCCGCTGTACGGCCTTTGCGAATGTCATTGATCGCTTCATTCAGCTTCTGCGCCGAGACATCACCCGCCGCCAGTGCATCCTTGGCCTTTGATTTCACCATGCAGAGCGCCATCAAAACCCGCTCAACGGGAACAAAACTGTCGCCAGCTTTTTCGGCAATCTTGCTGGCTTCATCCAGCACCTTGGCGGTCTGGCCATCCAGATAGACCTGCGCGGCATCGCCGCTAACCTTGGGCAATTTGCCCACGGCCGCATCCACGGCCTCAACCACACGGGCCGCATTGCCGCCTGACTTTCCGATCAGATTGCTCGCAAACCCCTGATCGTCATCCATCAATGCCTTGAGAAGATGTTCCGGCACCATCCGCTGGTGCTCTTCGCGCATCGCAATGGTCTGCGCTGCCTGCACGAAACCTCGTGCCCGCTCGGTGAACTTGTTCAAGTCCATGTCTCTCTCCTTTTACAAGCGCCCGAATAGATATGGTTGCGCCCGCATTGCGGCACGCCCCGGTTCGGGCCTCACAGATCAATTTGGGAGGTCTTGCCGCCTCTTCAAGATCATACTGCGCGAAAATTCCTGCAAAAGCCCTGACATGGCGCAAAATCCGGACCATTTTCGTGGTTTTTTGGGCTTTCCACATGTTCGGCTGCGCAGTAGGAAAGCGCCATTCCCACAGCCCTGAAACCGGAGAGACCCCATGACCAAAACCACAGCCGACGACCGCCTGATTGTTGCCATGGATGTTCCGGATGCCCTCGCCGGGTTGAAACTGGCCGAGCAACTGGGCGATGCGGTCTCTTTTTACAAGATCGGCCTGGGCATGCTGACGGGTGGCGGGCTGGCGCTCGCGAATGAGTTGAAGCAGGAATTGGGTAAACGGATCTTTCTCGATATGAAGCTGTTTGACATTGGTGCCACGGTTGAAAACGCTGTGCGGGGCCTGGCGCAGTTTGATCTGGATTTCCTGACGGTGCACGGCGACCCCTATGTGGTAAAAGCCGCCAAGGAAGGCGCCGCTGGCAAGGAGATGAAAATCCTCGCAGTGACCATCCTCACCTCGCTGGATCGCACCGATCTGGACGGCGCCCTGATCAAACCCGGCGAAATTCGCGATCTCGTGCAGGAACGCGCGGGCAATGCCTTTGCCGCCGGGGCAGATGGTGTCATTGCCAGCCCGCAAGAGGCGGCGCTGATCCGCGCCCTGCCCGAAGCCGCAGGCAAGCTGATTGTCACCCCTGGTGTACGCCCTGTGGGGGCCGATCTTGGCGATCAAAAACGCGTGGCCACTCCGGCCAGTGCCATTGCCGAGGGGGCAGACCATATCGTGGTGGGCCGCCCGATCTGGCAGGCAGAGAACCCTTTCACCGCCGCTCAGGCCATTTTGCAGGAGCTCGCCAGCCCTCAGGCGCAGCAGCCAAATCACTCCTAAAAGCTGTTTTTCAGCTGCTTTCCTTTTGGCCAAGAGGGGCTTGTCCCCTTCTGCTTAAAAATACATCGGAAAATAAACTTACCCAGTGCAGCGCCGAGATGAGACATATGTTGCGGCACAGACAGGCTGACGTTGCGTCAACTGGCTGTATTTAGGTGAAAAAATCATCACACTTGGTGAGCTGTGCCAAATTGTCCCGTGACGGGAAAGCCACATCTAGGGGCGGCAAGCCCCAAAAGACACAAGATGAAATTTGCGAAAGCCAGTGAGATGGGTGATTCTAACCTTGAGACACTCCCCTGACGAGCTCCTCTTCCTGAGGCTCGTCTCCCTGCCCCCGCCGCTGAGCGGGGGAATTTTTTCCATTTTCACGCCACCTTTGCGGATCAGCCCTGCTGCTGGTCCAGGTAGCTTTGCAATTGCTCCGCAAAATGCGGCACTGCGAGGCTATGGCCGCAATAGTCCTGCGGCGCCATCAACTGCCAGCACTGCCCTTCGTCCCCCAGCCTGACCTCTGCCACCAGTTCCTCCGGCTGATGGCTAACAAAGAACCACACGAGCCCCCGCGGGCGCTGATAGCTTTTTGCCCAGATCAAATCCGCCTGGGGTATCAACAGGCTGACCTCTTCGCGGGTTTCCCGCAGCGCACAGTCCATCGGGCTTTCGCCGCCTTCGCGGCCGCCACCCGGCAGATCCCAGTAGCCGGGATAGGGAATATCCGCCCGGTCATCACGTTTGATGACCAACAGATCCCGACCCAGAAACAAGGCCAGTTTTGCACCGGAAAAAGACATGACCCATCACTTGATAATTGGAAGAACTAAAGACAAAACACGCGCGCGGAGGTAGACTAGACCTCCGCCTTCGCACAGAGATAAAGCCCCTACCGCGCCATGCAAGCCCTTTGCCGTGATTGCCTCAGCCAGATTGCCCCAACGCGACGCTGCCCAGAGTGCGGCAGCCCGCGGATCAAGCAGCATGACGAGCTGTTTTCCCTGACCATCGCCCATATGGACTGCGATGCCTTTTATGCCAGCGTGGAAAAACGCGACAATCCCGAACTGGCTG
>NZ_JBDWPJ010000028.1:0-11723 GCF_039971195.1 Pseudophaeobacter sp. | reverse complement strand
AACATGGGCGGGGAAACCTGAAGGTGTCGCCCAATAAGAAAAGTATAGAATGAATTGCGCGCATGATGCACGCTAAAGTTTAGCATTGCGCGATTCTTCGCCCTTATAGGTGGGGCGGCGTGGTCGGCTGTGCCAGGCCTGTTGTGCCTGGGCTGCTATGCAAGGGCGCTGGGAGTGGTGGCCGAGCTGGCCAACAGGGAGCGAAAGCGCAGGGTCCCAAAAATGACAAACCCCCGAGCCCAGGGCGCGGGGGTCATCAACTATGTGTCCAGAAGATCTGGCAGCCAAAAGGCCGATAGAAGGGTGCTTAAAGCATACCTTCGCGCTGTGCTTTCTTACGTGCCAGTTTACGGGCACGGCGGATCGCTTCAGCTTTCTCGCGCGCTTTTTTCTCGGACGGTTTCTCGAAATGTTGCTTGAGCTTCATTTCGCGGAAGACGCCTTCACGCTGCAGCTTTTTCTTCAGAGCGCGGAGCGCCTGATCGACATTGTTGTCACGAACACTAACCTGCATGTGGTTTTCACCACCTTTCTAGATAGAGTTGCAAGGATTTGCAGGAAGTGGCCATATAGCAAAGCTCCTGTTTGTTGTCTAGTACTGTGATAGTAAGGCGCGACTCCCCATGTATGCGCGGGAGACGGATCATTTTCATATCGGGAGACCCCCATGAGCAGCCAGACAGATCAGACAGATTCGGGCAGCAGTGACCTTGCGGGTCAGTTGCTGGATGCGGCGCTGAACCATGTGGTGTTTGATGGCTGGTCCGAGGCGACATTTGCAGCGGCGATTGCCGATTGTGACGCCAACCCGGTGCTGGCAAGGGCGATTTACCCGCGCGATGCTGTGGATCTGGCCCTAGCCTATCACCGGCGCGGCGATCGCGCGATGTTGGCGCGGTTGGCAGAGACCGATCTGTCAGAGCTGCGGTTTCGCGACCGGATTGCCGCCATGGTGCGCTACCGGTTAGAGGTCGCCGAAGACAAAGAAGCCGTGCGCCGTGGGGTAACGTTTTTTGCGCTGCCACATCACGCGGCGGATGGCGCCAAGGCGGTTTGGGGCACCTGCGATTCGATCTGGACCGCCTTGGGGGACAGCTCCGATGATCTCAATTGGTACAGCAAGCGCACCATCCTTTCGGGTGTCTATTCCTCAACCCTGCTCTATTGGCTCGGCGATGACAGTCCGGGCCACGAGGCGACTTGGGCCTTTCTGGATCGCCGCATCGACAATGTGATGCAGTTTGAAAAGGTCAAGGCTGACCTGCGCAAGAACTCTCTGCTCAAGCCTTTGCTGGCGGGGCCAGAATGGTTGTCGTCGCAGATCAAGCGCCCTGCCGAGCGGGATGATCTGCCGGGATCTCTGACCCCTCGGCGGTGACTTGGTAGACCTCAAAGAAACCTGCCAGCCAGACCAGTGAGTTGTCTTGTCCTCGGCCAGGGGGCGTTTCGGCTCTGGCCGGAGGTGATGTTGGGACTGAGGCCAGGTTAAAAAGCATCACAAGTTCGCAGGGCAGCCGCTTGCTGATGGTTTACAGTCAGGGCGAATCATGACAAGTTTGCTTTTCATTTAGAAAAGGAAGCTGTGCATGTCTGCCTCTGTTCCATCCCAGGCCGCGATGGCCATCGCCATACTCTTAATGGGAGCCTTTCTCGCCGTTGTGGATATTCCCTACATTCTGCGTGTCTGCCTGTCGCTTTTGTTCATTGCTTGGGGCGGTTGGATGGTCATCTCTACTCTTCGGAGCCGGGACGAACTCCATGCCGCAAGCACAAGATTCAGTCTTGCCCTGGCGGCAGGCATCGGCACGCCTCTCTCATTGATCCTCGTTATGCTTATGACCTTTGCCCCTGGAGCCAGGAATGCGATTTCTGACCTGGCATCGTTGGGGGCTGACGGATCGGATCTGGCCATAACGGGTTTTGGTCTGGGGGTTACCTTCACCCTGTTTTTGCAATGTAGTATATTGCTTTTGGGCCAGGCGCTGTGGTGGATGTCCAAAAGATGAACTTGCTAAGTTTCTGAGGCGACGATGAAGAACACCATTCGCGTTTTACGCGCCGAGCACCGTTGGACCCAAGAAGAGCTTGGCAAAAGACTTGGCGTGTCGAGAAATTCTGTAAATGCAATTGAAAACGGGAAATATGACCCGTCGCTGCCTCTGGCCTTCCGGGTTGCGCGGCTGTTTGGCAAGTCCGTCGAGGAGGTCTTTCAAGACGATGAAGAACAAGCCGACTAGCTAGGAAAGTCTTGCGTCGTGGAGTTCGCACTAGGGCATTTGTTAAACGGAGACTAGAGGCGCCAGACTGCGGCGCCTTTGCTATTTGCGCGCCTTAGGTCAGGTGATAGGCAGAGAGCAGAGATCAGGAGGACAAATTCCGATGACAGAGATGATGCGTGCGGTGGAGATCAGTCAGCCCGGCGGGCCAGAGGTTTTGACTCTGACCCAACGCCCAATGCCAGTGCCAGAACATGGCCAGGTGGTGCTCAAAGTGGCCTATGCCGGGGTCAATCGCCCGGATGCGCTGCAACGGGCCGGGGCTTACAACCCGCCCCCCGGTGCCAGCGACCTGCCAGGGCTGGAGGCCGCAGGCGAAGTGGTTGCCCTGGGCGCTGGTGTCGCTGGACTGGAAATCGGTGATCGGGTCTGCGCCCTGCTGCCTGGTGGTGGCTACGCTGAATATGTCGCGACCCCGGCGGCCCATTGCCTGCCCATTCCGGCAGGCATGAGCCTTAAGCAAGCAGCCTGCCTGCCAGAGACATGTTTCACCGTCTGGTCCAATGTCTTCACCCGGGGTGGGCTGGAAGCGGGCGAGCGCTTCTTGGTGCATGGCGGGTCCTCCGGGATCGGCACAACTGCAATTCAGCTGGCCACAGCGCTGGGCGCACGGGTCTTCACCACTGCGGGCTCGGATGAGAAATGCCAGGCCTGCCTGGATCTCGGGGCCGAGCGGGCGATCAACTACAAGAGCGAGGATTTTGTTGAGGTGCTGCGGGCTGAAGGCGGCGCCAACCTGATCCTCGACATGGTTGGGGGCGATTATATCCCCCGCAATATCAAAGCCCTCGCCGATGATGGAAGGATGGTGCATATCGCCTTCCTGTCAGGCCCCAAGGCCGAGTTGAACTTTGCCCAGATCATGGCGCGCCGCCTGACAGTCACCGGCTCAACCCTGCGCCCGCAAAGCGATCTGGCCAAATCACGTATTGCGCAGGATCTGTTTGAGGTGGTCTGGCCGCTGATCGAGGCAGGTAAACTCTCGCCGGTGATGGACAGCGAGTTCCCGTTGGAAGAGGCCGCAGCCGCCCATGCCCGGATGGAGAGCTCGGGCCATATCGGCAAGATCGTTCTGAAGGTCGCAGGCGAGCCTGGCTGAACTACCCGCCAGGGGCGAAGATGAGAACGGCGCGCCTTGGCCTCAGGGCGCGCCGTTTGGTTTTTCGTCGGTCTCATGATTCTATGGGCCGCTCGCCGGGCTATCGCACCGGGGTGAATACCGCGTCTTTGAGCGAACAATCCTTGACCACATCGCGGCCACAGGGCACCGGCTGCATGTCTTTGGATAGGCACAGGCGCACTTCCTGGATGTGATGATCGCGGCAGGTCACCGTGACGCTGTCGGCGTCAAAACCGGGGTTTTCCTGTAAAAACGCCTGTTCCACCAGGCTGGCAGGCAGGGTCACGCTGCGCTCCAGTTTGCGAAAGATCGTTGGACGGGTGACACTGTCATAGGCTTGGCGCGACAGGTCAAGGTATTGGGAGGCGCTGAGGCCAGAGCAGGTGCCGTGTTTCTTCCACTGATGCCAGGCCAGACCGGGAGTTCCCATGATATCAGCCATTTCGGCTGTATCACTGCGCCGAGGCGGTGCGGTGGGTGTGAGGCAATAGCTGGGCCAGCCGCGATGAAACTGCGGCCAGAGCCCATGCAGGGTCCAGCCGTGGTCATGGCGCGGGTCGCATTGATCTGATCCCTTGGCATCGCCTTCGATCTCGCACCAATTGGGCGACCAGCTGAGCGCCAGAACGTAGTAGTCAAACTCTCCGGCCACCTCTCCATCTGCCCGGGCGGCAGCGGAAGACAGTCCGGTGAAGGCCAAAATGGCTGCAAACAAGAACCTGCGCATCGCCTCTTTCCTTATGAAATCAGCGCGACTATATAGGAGTGAAGTTCCCCGACAATGGAAACCGACCCCAAATCACCGGGGCAGCCTAATTCAGGCGGCGGGAAAGTTGTATTTCGGGGCAGGATGTAGGCTTAGGAGATGAGCAGATGGCAAAACCATTGATGGCCAAGGCCACCGCAGTGTGGCTGGTGGACAATACAACGATCAGCTTCAAGCAGATCGCGGATTTTGTCGGCATGCACGAGTTGGAAATTCAGGGCATTGCCGATGGCGATGTGGCCACCGGCGTTAAAGGCTTTGACCCGGTCACCAACAACCAGTTGACCCAGGAAGAGATCGATCAGGCCGAGGCCAACCCGCTGTACAAGCTGAAGCTCAAATTCAACGCCGCAGCTGCTGGCGAAGAAAAGCGCCGTGGCCCGCGCTATACGCCCCTATCCAAGCGTCAGGACCGGCCTAATTCGATCCTCTGGCTGGTGAAGTTCCACCCCGAATTGTCGGATGGCCAGATCGCCAAGCTGGTGGGCACCACCAAGCCGACGATCCAGTCGATCCGCGAGCGCACCCATTGGAACATCTCCAATATGCAGCCGATTGACCCGGTTGCCCTGGGCCTGTGTAAGCAGTCTGAGCTGGACTCGATCGTGCAAAAGGCTGCCGCCAAAAAGGCTGCTGAGGGCGGCGTGATGAGCGACGACGAGCGCCGCAAGCTGGTCTCTACCGAGCAGTCGCTGGGTATGGATGCAGAGCCCAAGATCCCTGCCGGCATCGAAGGTCTCGAAGGCTTCACCCTGGGTGGTGGCGCTGCTGAACGTCTTTCGGCTGATCCGGTTGCCGATGCGGATAGTTTCTTCAACCTGCCCGACGCGGATGACGCGGACGAGGAAGAGGATAACTCGGACGATCCACGCGGCTGATCCGCCGGGCTTTCAGCCTCGTTTGGAATTTGAAAGGTCATGTCCGCAGGGGCATGGCCTTTTTTCTTGGCGCGGGATCACAGCAGACCTGAGGTTTTATGTACCCGAAACAATGATCTCTTTGTTTTTGCTGTGACGCGCTCCTAGGCTGGAACGGAAAACAGCAAGGCGAACAACAGGAGAGCCCGATGAACCAATATGCAGGCCTGCGTCAGAGTAAAGGGCGTAATCAGCCGATCTGTGATCTGCGCAGCGATACGGTGACCCGCCCGGATGCGGGGATGATAGCGGCGATTGCGGCTGCGGAACTTGGCGATGATGTCTACGGCGAAGACCCGGCGGTGAACCGCCTCGAAGCCTCGCTGGCCGAGCGGTTGGGCAAGGAGGCAGGTCTGTTCCTCCCCACGGGCACCCAGAGCAATCTGGTTGGTCTGCTGGCCCATTGTGGGCGCGGTGAAGAAATCCTGGTGGGTGTTGATTACCACGTCAACAAGTATGAGGCGGCGGGGGCCTCTGTGCTGGGGGGCATCGCGCTGTGCCCTCTGGACATCGATGCGGACGGCGGGCTTAGCCACGATGCGATCAGCGCGGCGGTCAAACCCGATGACAGCCACATGGCGATCAGCCGCCTGCTCTCCCTGGAAAACACCCACAATGGGCAGGCGATTTCACTGGCCCGGACCAAGGCCTCGGCAGATGCGGCGCGGGCATCCGGACTTGCGGTGCATCTGGACGGCGCCCGGTTTTTCAATGGCATCACAGCGCTGGGCTGCGAGCCCCAGGATCTGGCGCAGATCCCTGACAGTATTTCGATCTGCCTGTCCAAAGGTCTGGGCACACCGGCGGGCTCGGTTCTGGTGGGGCCAAAAGATCTGATCGCCAAGGCGCGGCGCTGGCGCAAGATGCTGGGCGGCGGCATGCGTCAGTCCGGACTTCTGGCTGCTGCCGGGCTCTATGCGCTGGATCACAATGTGGCGCGCCTGGCGGAGGATCACCAGCGGGCTGCGGCCCTGGCCGCAACCCTCGGCGCCTTTGGGGCCGGGGAGGTCACTCAGGCCAGCAATATGGTGTTTTTCACCCCTGGGGATGGTCGAAATGCTGCACTGCAGGCGCATTTGGCTGAGAGTGACGTGGTGATTGGGGCGGGGGAGAGCGGTCCGATCCGTATGGTTCTGCACCGCGATGTCAGCGATGCCGGGTTGGATTTGGTCACCCAGGCCCTGCAGCGTTTCTACGGCTGAGAAGCCCGCCGCGCTGCAAGCCCTGGCTCACCGGGCCCGGGCTATAACCCCTTGCGGGCCTTGAGGGCGGCAATGATGGTACCATCATCCAGGTAATCCAGCTCGCCGCCTATAGGCACGCCCTGCGCGAGGGTGGTGAGCTGCACCTGACCCTCCAGCTGGTCGGCAATGTAATGGGCTGTGGTCTGACCGTCGATGGTGGCATTGAGCGCCAGAATGACCTCGCGCACGCCCTCGGTAGCGACCCGGTCAACCAGTCGGGGGATATGCAGATCTTCGGGACCAATGGCATCCAGTGCCGACAGGGTGCCGCCGAGCACATGGTAGCGCCCTTTGAACACTGCCGCCCGCTCCATCGCCCAAAGGTCCGAGACGGTTTCAACCACGCAGATCTCGCCATTGCCGCGCTCATCGTTGGTGCAGATGCCGCAGATGTCAGCAGTGCCGACATTGCCGCAGTTGAGGCATTCGCGCGCGGTAGCGGCCACCTGGCTTAGGCTTTCGGCCAGCGGCGTGAGCAGCAATGCCCGTTTGCGGATGAGATGCAGCACCGCCCGCCGCGCCGACCTCGGCCCCATGCCGGGCAGTTTTGCCATCAGGGCAATCAAATGCTCGATATCAGAGGTGCTGTCGTCGGTCATATCTGTGCGGTCCTTTGTTCTGCTCGCATATAGGCGCAAAGCGGCGGGGCGCTGCAAGGGGGGCAGGTAGAAAAGGACCGCCGTGGCGCAGATAGCCTGGCCAAGTTCGACAAGGGGCCGGGAGCTGGACGTGGACTGGCTGGAAGCGGGCAGGAAACAGCAGGTGCTGGTCTAGCTGGCCTACTGACCTAGAGGCTGCTCTCGCCTTTCGAATCAATGAATTGCGGGCGTTTTTCCTACTGAAACCCTTTGTGGTGGCGGCGCGGGTTTCCATTCCACAAGCGGATCACCGCGTAAAACTTGCGTGTCACTGGCGTGCGATCATAGTCAAAACCGTCCGATTTGAAGCCGTTGCGGTGGGGGGGATAAGCCGCCTAAATAATTGATAAAAATCCGCATTTTCACCCGACCCTGCCGTACACGCTCAAAACGTGTTCTACGAGGCCCCTTCACCCCTTCACCTATATTCACCCTTGAATAAAAACCCGCCGCCGCGCATATAGGCAGGGCTAACGTTTTTCTTTTTCGACCCACTGTCTCCCGTTTACGGCGTTCAGTCTTTCGATCCAGACCTACCACGCCGGGCTGTCGCACCAACGCGGGCAGCAAATTACAGGAGATTACGGACATGGCTTCAGGCACCGTAAAATGGTTTAACTCGACCAAAGGCTTCGGCTTCATCGCACCCGATGGCGGCAGCAAAGACGTATTTGTTCACATTTCTGCCGTTGAGCGTTCCGGTCTGACCGGTCTGGCCGACAACCAGAAAGTGACTTTCGACATCGAACCCGGCCGCGACGGTCGTGAGTCCGCTGTGAACCTCGAACTGGCCTAAGCCTTTTTCGAGTGAGAGTTAAAGACGCGGTCTCCTTGGTGGAGGCCGCGTTTTTTGTTGGCTCGCCCCTTACGCTCTGACCGGGCCCTGCTGTTGGAAGGGCATTTGACCAGGATCGGGTTATAAGGGTGAGAGTTCTCTGCCTACGCCTTCGAGCAATCTCCTGCCTTGCGGCTCCTGCTACTGCATCAGTGAATAGAACGCATCTCGGCGATTTGCCTTGCGGGTAGAGTGGCTATTAAGCCGTCTCACAAAGTCACCGCGTCCGATCCGAAGGGGGAAGCAAAGCTCCCGCCCCGTGGGGGCGGTTCGGGCGCTGCCAAAGCGATGCTATGGCAATTGGTGAAGCCCTCTAATGACGTCGACATTTGAAGACTCGTTAAGCGGACGAAGCACCAGTTCGCCAGAGTTGCGCTAAAATCCGCTTTCAGATTTTGGGGTCAAACAAACCGCCCTCTAGGTTTTCATGACCCCACTGCATTATTCCCAACAGGACCGGTTCAAAGCTACGGCCTTCGTCAGTCAGGTGATATTCATAGCGGGCGGGATTCTCCTGATACAGAGTGCGTTGAACCAATCCCCATGAGGTCAAGCGTTGGAGCCGCTCCGCAAGAGTGTTGCTTGGCATACGTTCCTCGCTTTCTTGCAGGGCTTTGAATGTATGCCTGCCGTGCCACATCAAATCCCGAACGACCAATAACGTCCATTTGTCTCCTACGATTTCCAATGCTCGCGCAATTGAGCATCGCGAACGAAAGGTATGGTTTTTGGGGCCATCGTACAAAAGTGTTGGCATCGAGTGTCCTCGGAGATGCGTGGCTTGCAAAAAGCAAGTTAACATATTAGTTGTGACTTGCAAAATTGAAGTAACTTCGGTGCCTTTCACTAACAAGAGATCAAAATGACCAACGGTTCAAAGATTTACGCTTCGATTCTGAACCGCATAGGTCGAACGCCCTTGGTTGAACTAGACGGAATAAGACCAAAAGGGTGCGCACGAATTTTGTTGAAGGTCGAAGCAGAAAACCCAACTGGTAGCATGAAAGACCGTATGGCCCTTGCAATGATCGAGGCGGCAGAGGGCGATGGACGGCTCAGACCGGGTGGTCACGTGGTGGAGTATACGGGCGGCAGCACAGGCGTATCGCTTGCCATGATCTGCGCCACCAAGGGATATACCCTAAGCATCGTGACCTCAGATGCGTTCAGTCTGGAAAAAAGAAACCACATGGCAGCTTTGGGGGCCGACTTGACCATTGTTCCATCAGACAATGGAAAGATGGACGAGGCTCTTACACGCAACATGGTTGAAGCTGCGCGGATGATCACCGAAGAAACTGGCGGCTTCTGGACCAACCAACTTTCCAATGCAGATCAAATTTCAGCCTACCATCGCATGGGTGACGAAATCTGGGAGCAGACAGGCGGGACGCTCGACGCCTTTGTTGCAATGACAGGGACAGCCGCTTGCAGTCGCGGCAATTCGGAAGCGCTACACCGCCATAGCGCTGCGATCCATTGTGTCGCTGTTGAGCCCTCTGAATCACCCGTTTTCTCATTGGGACGGTCGGGGGCGCATAAGATTGAGGGGACAGGTGCCGGTTTTGTCGTGCCGCTCTGGGATGAAACGCTGGTTGATGAGATTGCGACAGTATCAACGCAGGAAGCCATTGCGATGTGCCGCAAGCTCGCGGCGTCAGAGGGCATTTTTGGCGGAACATCGACAGGAGGCAATGTGGCGACTGCAATCAAGCTCGGCATGAAGCTCGGCCGTGACGCAACAATCGTGACGATCATGTGTGATAGCGGCGTCAAATACCTATCGACAGCAGTGTACGCCACAGGTGCGGAGAATGCCCGCACCTGAGACGGATCAAAGGGCAAAGGAAAAAACATGAGCGATACACCCAAAATAATCAGCCCAGAATACGGCGGCTCCGGCGAAGGGCATTGGCTAACACATTGGGAAGCAAGTTCGAGCGACTACGACCGGATTACACCGAAGAGTTTTGACAGACCTGATTTGTACGATTGGCTTGATGCTCTGGAAAACACAGTGGCGATTCAGTCAAGCGCTCCGATCCTAGTTGCACACAGCCTCGGCTGTTTGCTTGTGGCAGAGTATCTACACCGTTCCAAAGCGAACGCCGCAGGGGTATCAATGGTCGCTGTGCCAAACCCCGATGGACCAAATTCCCAATAGATGAAGCGCCAGATTTCGCCGATTTTTCCCGCGACTTGTTAGGCTCAGGCCTCCTAACCAGCATATGACGGTTGCGGCGAGAGCGATGGCAGACAGGAACACCTTGGGGCATCTGTCATAGCGGGTTGCCACGCGCCGCCAGTCTTTCAAGCGGCCAAACATGATCTCAATCACGGCCCGGAAGTGCATTGCGCAGCACTGTCACGAGAGGGGCGATTGCGGCGTTTGTATCGACGTTTGTCATTTTTGACGGCCTTGCCGCGTGATTTTCGTCCTGGGATGCAGGGCGCCATTTCCCCATAATTACAAGGGTTTCACGGAGCCAATCCGCATCATAGCCACGATCCCCAGGCAGCCTGTCGGCTGCTGGCAGGCTACTCACAAGAGCTCTCGCCCCGGTGTCGTCGCCTACGTGACCGACGGTCGTGAAGAACCAGATGGGCCGCCCGGCCGTGTCAGTCACAGCATGCAGCTTTGTGTTCATACCGCCTTTGGTACGCCCGATCAGCCCTCCGCGCGCCCCTTTTTGGGTGACAGGCTGGAAGCTGTCCGGTGGGCCTAGAGGTAAGTCGCGTCGATTGAAATCGTTTTGTGGTCAGGCGCTTCAGCGGCAAGCCCTTCCATGATCCGGGCAAAAACACCCAATTCGTTCCACCGCTTCCAATGAGTATAAAGCGTCTTGGGTGGACCATGCACCTTTGGAGTATCGGGCCAACGTAAGCCGTTGCGAATGATGAAGATAATCCCACTCAAAACCCGCCGATCACCGACGCGTGGCACACTGTAGCTCTTCGGAAAACAGGGCCGAAGCCGTGCCATTTGATCTCCGTTCAGCCAGTAAAGATTACTCATATAACCCCGCCGTTTGGGAGCTTGAATCACGTCGAACTGACAACCTCAATCAGATTAACAGGTCCTGAGCCCAGCCAATCATCCGGCTGAATTGCAGAGCACAGAATACGTCGAGGCTCTCTTGTCATCATTGAAAGGTGCGTTGGCGTCTCCCAAACGAAACGAACATCAAGTAATCTCTGCTTCAGAGGTCAAGGTTCGAGAGATTTTTGCGGTCAAGACAAAACAATTCCATTTCCGAATGCCAAGTTGCGCTTCGACAACTGGAACAGGCACGAAGTAAGCCGAGTGATCGAGGGAGCAGGGCATGCTGTGACATACACATATATCTCCGAAATTTTTGCGGAGGCAGATGGTTTCCTATGAATGAGTCCGATACCCGTCAGTTTTGACTGTCTTTGTTTTTGGGCGCTACATTCTGTTTGGGTGAGATCAAAATGACAAGTCCAAGAGGCATAGAATGCCTGACAGCAAGAAAAAGACGCCAGCCCCCAACCGATAGCTTCGGAACGGGGCTGGTTTGGTAGTATGCGCAAGAACGGGTCAGCCGCAGGCGCTGCTTTGATGGCCCATAAGCCGTCAGTCGCCTTTAGAAGGGCAGCTGGATATCCTTGGGCAGGCCCATGCTCTCGGTCAGCTTGCCCATTTCTTCCTGGGCCTTCAGGGTCGCCTTGGTCTGGGCGTCTTTGATCGCGGCGAGGATCAGGTCCTCGACAACTTCCTTGTCATCACCGGAAAAGATCGACGGATCAATGTCGAGCTCTTTCAGCTCACCCTTGGCCGAGGCTGTGGCCTTAACCAGGCCAGCACCGGCTTCGCCAACCACCATGACATTGTGCAGCTCTTCCTGCATCTCCGCCATTTTGGACTGCAGTTCCTGTGCCGATTTCATCATCTTGGCCATGTCGCCA
>NZ_JBDWPJ010000027.1:0-3065 GCF_039971195.1 Pseudophaeobacter sp. | reverse complement strand
AAGTCTTTGGCGGCACCGGCAAGAACTTCCTCAACCCGGCGCTGACTGGCCGGGCCTTCCTGTATTTTGCCTATCCGGCCTATATGTCGGGCGATACCATCTGGACACCGGTTGACGGTTTCTCTGGTGCGACGGCGCTGTCGGTCTCTGCCTCTGCCGGGTTTGACCAGCTGGCCGCCAATGGCATCGAGTGGATGGATGCCTTCATCGGCACCATTCAGGGCTCCTTTGGGGAGACTTCGACGCTGGCCTGTCTGCTTGGTCTGGTCTTCCTGCTGGTGACCAAGATTGCCAACTGGCGCCTGATTGTCGGCTGTATGGCGGGCATGGTGGGTTTCTCGCTGTTGCTCAACACCATTGGCTCCGACAGTAACCCGATGTTTGCGATGCCTTGGTACTGGCATCTGGTCACCGGTGGTTTTGCCTTTGGCATGGTCTTTATGGTCACCGAGCCTGTCTCGGCCAGCCACACCAATCTGGGCCGCTACATCTATGGCGCGCTGATTGGCTTCATGGTGGTGATGATCCGGGTGATCAACCCGGCCTTCCCCGAAGGCATGATGCTGGCCATCCTGTTCGGCAATGTCTTTGCGCCGCTGATCGACTATTTTGTCGTGCAGGCCAATATCAAACGGAGAGCGAAGCGTCATGTCTGAGCAAACCCAAAAAGGTGCAATCCAGCGCTTCCTTGAGGCCTCGCCGGATTCCACTGGCAAGACTCTGTTTGTCGCCGTGGCGCTCTGCCTCTGTGCTTCGATGATCGTATCGGCAGCTGCCGTGGCTCTGCGTCCGACGCAGGAAGTCAACAAGCTGAAAGACAAGCAGATCAACATTCTGCAGGTCGCAGGGCTTTATGAGCCCGGCGTCGATATCACCGAAGCCTTTGGCGCCTCGTTTGAGCCCCGCGTGCTGGAGTTGGCCACGGGTCGCTTCACCGAAGACTTCGATGTGGCCACCTTTGATGATCGTGCTGCGGCGGATGATCCGGCCACTTCGATCGCACTGGATGATGATCCGGCCTCAATCGGTCGTCAGTCGAAATACATGACTGTCTATCTGCTGAAGGACGAGGCAGGCGAGATCGATAAGGTGATCCTGCCGCTGCATGGCTATGGTCTGTGGTCGACGCTCTATGGCTTTATCGCTGTTGAAGAAAACGCCAATGACATCTTTGGCCTGCAATTCTACAGCCATGCCGAGACCCCCGGTCTGGGTGCCGAGGTGGACAACCCCCGCTGGAAAGCCCTGTGGAATGGCAAACGTCTGACAGATGACGCCGGTGAGCTGCAGATCACTGTGGCTAAAACCGCGCCCGCCGCTGGCAAAGAGTTCCATGTGGACGCGCTGTCCGGTGCGACCCTGACGTCTGCGGGTGTCGACAATCTGGTGCGCTTCTGGATGGGTGAAACCGGCTATGCGCCTTTCCTTGCCAATCTCAAAGCAGGAGATATCTGATGTCCCAGACACGTAGGGAAATGCTGCTCGACCCCTTGGTCGACAATAACCCGATCACCCTGCAGGTGCTTGGCATCTGTTCCGCCCTGGCGGTGACCTCCTCGCTGAAAGTGGCGCTGGTGATGACCATTGCGGTGACGCTGGTGACGGCTTTTTCGTCGATGTTCATCTCGGTGCTGCGCAACCAGATCCCCAGCTCGATCCGGATCATCGTGCAGATGGTGATCATCGCCTCGCTGGTGATCTTGGTGGATCAGGTGCTTAAAGCCTATGCCTTTGAGATCTCAAAAACCCTGTCGGTTTTTGTTGGCCTGATCATCACCAACTGTATCGTCATGGGCCGGGCCGAAGCCTTTGCCATGAAGAACCCGCCGGTTGCCTCCTTCATTGACGGCATCGGCAATGGCTTGGGCTATGGGCTGATCCTGATGCTGGTTGGTTTTTTCCGCGAGCTCTTTGGCTCTGGCTCGCTGTTTGGCGTCACCCTTCTGGAAACCGTGAACAACGGTGGCTGGTACGTACCAAACGGGATGCTGTTGCTGCCGCCTTCGGCCTTTTTCATCATCGGTCTTTTGATCTGGGCCTTCCGCACCTGGAAACCCGATCAGGTGGAAGAGCGTGAACATAAAATTCAAGTTGTAGAGGCCCACTGATGGAAGCGCTCCTCTCCCTCGCGGTCAAGGCGATCTTTGTTGAGAACCTGGCCCTCTCCTTCTTCCTCGGCATGTGTACCTTCATCGCCGTTTCCAAGAAGATTTCCACCGCCATCGGTCTGGGGATCTCGGTGATGATCGTGCAGGCCATCACCGTGCCGGCCAACAACCTGATCCTGACCTATCTGCTGGCGCCCGGTGCGCTGGCCTGGGCCGGGTTCCCGGATGTGGATCTGACCTTCCTCGGTCTGATCTCCTACATTGGCGTCATCGCCGCGCTGGTGCAGATCCTCGAGATGGTTTTGGACAAATACTTCCCGCCGCTCTACAACGCGCTGGGGATCTTCCTGCCGCTGATTACCGTGAACTGTGCCATCCTGGGTGGCTCGCTGTTCATGGTGGAGCGCGACTATGGCTTTGCCGAAAGCATGACCTACGGTCTGTCCTCCGGCTTTGGCTGGGCGCTTGCGATCACCGCCATGGCCGGTGTGCGCGAAAAGCTGAAATATTCTGACATTCCGGATGGTTTGCAGGGTCTTGGCATCACCTTTATCACTGCGGGATTGATGGCCATGGCCTTCATGTCCTTCAGTGGCGTGAAACTGTAAGGGGGGCTGACAGAATGGCTACTTTTGGACTTGGCATTGTCCTCTTTACCCTAATTGTTCTGGCGCTTGTCAGCATCATCATCGCGGCCCGTTCCAAGCTGGTGTCGACCGGTAATGTGAACATCACCATCAATGGCGAAAAAACCATCTCCGTACCTGCGGGCGGCAAGCTGTTGCAGACGCTGGCGGCGGAAAAGCTGTTTGTGCCTTCGGCCTGTGGCGGTGGTGGCACCTGTGCCCAGTGTCGGGTCAAGGTGCATTCCGGTGGCGGCTCGATCCTGCCCACCGAGGAAGGCCATATCACCAAGCGTGAGGCCGGTTGCGGTGACCGCTTGTCCTGTCAGGTTGC
>NZ_JBDWPJ010000026.1:0-17381 GCF_039971195.1 Pseudophaeobacter sp. | reverse complement strand
TGATCTTGCGGGATGTGATCCTCAAGCGAGAAATCATAGAACAACGCCGCTTGTACTTCCTGCTTCGGTCCCATCATCGCAAAATCCCCCACACCCTGCGAGAATTGAATCAGCGCTAACCACTCAAATCAAGGCGAGTTTTTCAACGAAATACGCCCGTTGTGCCTGAGTGTCGGCCAATCCTGCGCGATGCACAAACGTCGTAAAAGGGCTGAGAGCTGACTTCCCCAGCCCTCAAATCGACAGAAAAGTTGCTGCAATGGGAAGTGTCGCTTACTGCAACGCGAAGTGTCCCACTACACTAACCCTTCAATGTGCAACTGCTTTTGGTGCGTGAACCGCTTGCGCCACTAAATTTGCATTTATACAGTGACCCCATCCAGGATTTGCAAAGGCACCCCCCCCGATGGCCACTCAAAAACTATACGCTGGTGCAAAACTGCGCGAAATGCGAACCCGGCTGGAGCTGACTCAAAAGGATTTTGCAGCCAAGCTGGGGGTTTCGCTGCCCTATCTCAACCAGATGGAAAACAACAACCGGCCGGTCTCTACCACCGTGGTTCTGGCGCTGGCGCAAGAGTTCGGCATGGATGTGACCGAATTGTCCACCGGTGACAGCGAGCGCCTGGTCAGTGATATGCGCGAGGCGATGGCCGATCCCGTCTTTGCTGATGAAGCGCCGCCACTGGCAGATCTGCGCCTCACGGCCTCCAATGCCCCGGCCCTGGCGCGGGCCTTTCTCAGCCTGCACCGAGCCTACCGTCAGACCCATGAGCGACTGGCCTCGCTGGACGAGGCCCTGGGGCGCGAAGATTCCCGCATCCAGGCCAGCCCTTGGGAGGAAGTGCGCGACTTTTTCCACTATTGCGACAACTATATTGACGCAGTGGACCGCGCCGCCGAGCGTTTCGCCGGCTCGGCCGATGTGCGCCTTGCTGCGACCACAGCATTAGAGAATGCCGGGATCACTATAAACTACGGCGATATGGATGGGCTGCGCGGCTATGACCCGGAAACCCGCACTCTGCAGCTCTCCAACCGGTCCAGCCCGCCAACTCAAGTCTTTCAACTGCTGCTGCAGGTTGCCTTGCTCAGCCAGGACAGCCTGCTGGAGGCCACCTTGGATTTCGCCCGTTTCCACAGCGAGGAAGCCCGCGCCATCGCCAAAATTGGCCTGGCCAACTATTTTGCAGGCGCCGCCTTGATGCCCTATGGCCGTTTCCTAGCAGCGGCGCAGGAGGATCGCCACGATCTGGAGCGGCTTGCCACCCGGTTTGGCGCCTCAATTGAACAGGTGGCGCATTGTCTGTCGACGCTGCAACGCCCCGGTGCCAAGGGTATTCCGTTCTTTTTTGTCCGGGTTGATCAGGCGGGCACCATCACCAAACGCCATTCCGCAACCCGGCTGCAGTTTGCCCGCTTTGGTGGCGCCTGCCCTTTGTGGAACGTGCACCGGGCCTTTGAAACACCCGGTCGATTCCTGCGCCAGTTGGCGGAAACCCCGGATGGGGTACGCTATATCTCCCTGGCGCGAGATGTGTCCAAATCAGGCGGCTCTTTTGGCTCTCCTGTGCGCCGCTATGCCATTGCCCTGGGCTGCGAGGTGCGCCATGCGGATGCGCTGGTCTATGCCGACAATCTGGATATGAGCCATGCCTCGGCCTATGAGCCCATCGGCATCTCCTGCCGCATTTGCGAGCGAAAGCAATGCCACCAACGATCCGTACCGCCCTTGGAGCGCCGCCTCAGCATCAACAATGATCAGCGCGGCGTCCTGCCCTACGAGGTGAGCTAGGTCGAATACCAACCGCCGCACGATCTGAGGCTGGGGCAAACGAAAAAGGGGACGCAAAGGCCCCCTAAACTCGTTACCAACAATGGACCAGGCGGCCCGCTCCTGAATTGGAAAGGGTCGCCTTTAACTGGTCAGGAGCTATCAGGCCTTGGACAGGATACTCCAGATCTCATCCTTGAGCACACCGCGCTTCTTGCGCAACTCCACCTCGGTCAGCTCTTCCAATGGCTCAACATTGGTCTCTGCCCGGTGCACGGCCCGGTTTACCTCGTGATACTCATCCGCCAACTTGGCAAAATGCGCATCAGACTGTTTCAATTGGCTCATCACTTCGACTTTGTCTGGGAATTCTTCGGCCAGCTCATGGGGGGTATTGGACATCTGTTCGCTCCTTCTCTTGGGGTCGAACACAGGCTAGGGCGCTCCCGGGGCCGCCACATTGACTCGGATCAAACAAACACCTGAAAACAGATATATGGCTGCGTTTTTTTAAGCACCATGCGCGGCAACAATCTGCCTGAATTCAAAAAACGCCATTGGCCTCCTGAAGAGTGCCTATGGCGTTTCTCTTCTCTCTCAGCGGGGCCAGGTCAGCGCTGGCTGACCTGCCAGTCCTTATTGAACCAGGGTTCAGCGTTCGAGGCCGCAAGACGCCGCCCTAGGATGTGATCTGCCGCCTTTTCGCCGGTCATGATCGAAGGTCCATTCAGGTTGCCATTGGTGATCCGCGGGAAGATGGAGCTATCCGCCACCCGCAGGCCCTCAACGCCAATCACCCGGCATTCCGGGTCAACCACCGCCATCGGATCGTTTAGAGCACCCATTTTGCAGGTTCCACAGGGATGATACGCACTTTCGGCATGTTCGCGGATAAAACCGTCGATCTCTGCGTCGCTTTGCAGCGCCTCGCCCGGTTGGATCTCATGCTTCACATAGGGCTGCATGGCCTCCTGGGAAAAAACCTCGCGGGTGAGGCGGACACATTTGCGAAAATCAATCCAGTCCTGCTCGGTCGACATATAGTTGAAAAAGATCTTTGGCGCGTCCTTTGGGTCGGCGCTGGCCAGGGTGACCGCGCCGCGCGATTCAGACCGCATCGGCCCCACATGGGCCTGAAACCCATGACCCTCAGCCGCCGCCTGTCCGTCATAGCGCACCGCGATGGGCAAGAAATGATACTGGATATCCGGGTAGTCGACGCCTTTGTCAGAGCGAATGAAGGCCGCGCTTTCAAACTGGTTCGAGGCCCCAAGCCCGGTTTTGGTAAAGAACCACTGCGCCCCGACCCAGGCCTTGCCCAGGAGGTTCCAGTATTTGAACAGGGTAATCGGCTGCTTGCAGGCATACTGGAAATAGAACTCCAGATGGTCCTGCAGGTTCTGCCCCACGCCAGGGCGATCTGCCACCACTTCGATGCCATGTTCCGCCAGGTGCTCTGCCGGGCCAATGCCGGATAGCATCAGCAGTTTGGGCGAGTTCAATGAGCTCGCGGCCAGGATCACCTCCACCCCGGCCTCGATCACTTCAATCTTGCCGCTGCGTTCCACCTCAACCCCGGTGGCGCGTCCATCCTTGATCACCACTTTGCGGGCAAAGGCCCGGATCATCTCACAATTGTCGCGTTTTAAGGCCGGACGCAGATAGGCATTGGCCGCCGACCAACGCTGCCCCTTGTAGACCGTCATCTCCATCGGGCCAAAACCCTCTTGCTGCTCACCGTTGTAATCCTCGGTCACCGGGTAGCCCGCCTGTTTTCCGGCAGAGACAAAGGCATCATGCAGCGGGTTGTCGCGTGGGCCACGGGTCACATGCAGCGGACCATCCGTGCCACGCCAATCCGCATCACCGCCCTGGCCACGGGGATCCCAGGTTTCCATGCGTTTGAAATAAGGCAGCACATCGGCATAGGACCAGCCCTGCGCACCACTTTTGGCCCAATAATTGTAATCCCCGGCATGGCCGCGCACATAGACCATGCCGTTGATCGAGGACGAACCGCCCACCACTTTGCCACGCGGCGTCACCAGTTCGCGATTGTCCAGATGCGGTTCAGGCTGGGATTTATAGCCCCAGTCATAGAGCGACATGTTCATTGGATAAGACAGGGCACCGGGCATCTGGATCAGCGGCCCAACATCGGTGCCACCATGTTCAACGATCAGCACCGATTTGCCAGCCTCCGACAAACGATAGGCCATGGCGCATCCCGCCGAGCCCGCCCCAACAATCACATAATCCGCTTTCATCGCTTCTCTCCATCACGGATTCTCACGGGGTCAAGGAGGCCGCCGGGCCACGCGCCAGCGCGTCTTGTCCTTGATACTGTGTGAATCTGCATCTTCATTGGTCTCGTCCCCTGAGGGTGCAATGCGCCCTCAGGGGATTTTTAAGCAAACCCTTACCCTTGCCCTTTGGGGCAACGGGCGGGTGGGTGGGCGTTGACCCAAAGGGCAATCAGAAAGCCGCCTCTACATCGCCCATGCGCACATAGACCGATTTCACCTGGCTAAAATGCTTGATCGCTTCTTTGGAGTTTTCGCGCCCAACACCCGAAGCCTTCACCCCCCCAAAAGGCGCCTCAACCGGCGCATCATTGTAGGAGTTGATAAAGCAGCTGCCTGCTTCCAGATTGCCAATCACCCGGTGGGCGCGGGTGAAGTCCTGGGTAAATACCCCGGCCGCCAAACCAAATTCGGTGTCATTGGCCCTGGCCACAACTTCCTCTTCAGTGTCAAAATCCAGCACCGACATCACCGGGCCAAAAATCTCTTCGCGGGCAATGGTCATATTATCAGTCACATCAGCAAAGACCGTGGGCTGCAGATACCAGCCCGGCCTGTCGCAGCGTGCGCCACCACAGATGAGCCGTGCCCCCTCGGCCTTGCCCTTCTCGATGTAGCCCAGAACGATATTCATCTGGTTTTCATTGACCATGGGACCAAAGCTGGTTGCCTCATCCAGCGGATCACCAATCACTGCATTTCCGGTCCGCTCGGCCAGACGGGCAAGGAATTTCTCCTTGATACCTTTTTGCACAAAAACGCGGGTGCCGTTCGAACAGACCTGCCCGGAGGAGTAGAAATTGCCATTGATGGCGCCACCCACGGCATTCTCGATATCCGCATCATCAAAGACGATCATCGGCGATTTGCCCCCCAGCTCCATGGTCACATGTTTCATGCCCTCGGCTGCAGCCGCGTAGACCTTCTTGCCGGTGGGCACCGAGCCGGTCAGCGAGACCTTGTCGACGCGCGGATCAGTGACCAGCGCGCCGCCCACTTCGCCCATGCCCTGCACCACGTTGTAGACCCCGGCAGGCAGGCCCGCCTTGTGCAGAATTTCGGCCACTTTCAGGGCACAAAGCGGTGTTGCTTCGGAGGGTTTGAACACCATGCTATTGCCACAGGCCAGCGCAGGCGCGCCCTTCCAACAGGCGATCTGGGTGGGGTAGTTCCAGGCGCCGATGCCAACACAAAGGCCAAGCGCCTCACGAATGGTATAGACCCAGTCTTCCCCCATCGGGATGTGCTCTCCGGTCAGACTGCCCGCCAATCCGCCAAAATACTCCAGCGCGTCGGCGCCAGAGGTAGCATCCACCGCCAGGGTCTCCTGCATCGGCTTGCCGGTATCATAGGTTTCCAGCACCGAAAGCTCATGGTTGCGCTCGCGGATTATATCAGCGGCTCGCCGCAGGATCCGGCCCCGCTCGGTGCCGCTCATCTTGGCCCAGGCCTTTTGCGCGGCCTTGCCGCTGGCCAGTGCCTGCTCGACAATGGCAGGCGTGGCCGCGTAGACGGTGGCGATCTGCTCCCCACTGGCGGCATAGATCACCGGGATCGGCGTGCCACTGGTATCTTCGACATATTCACCATTGATAAAATGGCTGGCTTTAGGTTGGGCAAGATGGGTCATATCGGGCTCGTATCTGTTGGTTTCGAGGAGGGCTTCGAAAATCGGGTTATTCACCACGCGGAAAACGTTTGTCGCTTTCCAAGGTGTCGAGGTTCATGTGATTGCGCATGTAGCGTTCCGAGGCCTTTTGCAAAGGCTGGTAGTCCCAGGGGTAGTAGCCGCCCTGGCGCAGGGCCTCGTAGACTACCCAGCGCCGCGCCTGGCTGGCGCGAATATCAGCGTCAAACTGGTCCAGATCCCAACGCGCTTCGGATTTGGCCTTGAGCGTCTGCAGCGTGCCTGCATGGGCCGGGTCGTCGGCCAGGTTGGTCAATTCCAACGGGTCCGCCTCCAGATCAAACAGCTGGTCGGGATCAAGCGCGCAGCGGTTATATTTCCATTTTCCATAGCGCAGGGAAACCAGCGGCGCATAAGAGGCCTCGGCGGCATATTCCATCGCCACCGGGCTCGTGCGTTCCTGCCCCTTGGCCAGCGGGCAGAGATCCTCGCCATCCGTCCAGGGAGCGATTTCTTCCATCGGCAAACCAGCCAGCGCCCCAAGGGTGGGGTTCACGTCTAGCGTCGAGACCGGGGTCTCAATCAAACCTGCGGGCAGATCCGGCGAGGAGATCATCAGTGGCACCCGCGCGGAGCCGTCATAAAAGCTCATCTTGAACCAGAGGCCGCGCTCCCCCAGCATATCGCCGTGATCAGAGACAAACAGGATCGTAGCCTCTTGCCTCGTGTCTTCCAGCACCTGCAGGATCTCGCCGATCTTGTCATCGAGATAAGAAATATTGGCAAAATAGGCGCGGCGAGCGCGTTTGATATGACCCTCGGTGATGTCGAAACTACGCCAGTCATTGGCGTCAAAAATCCGCTTTGAGTGACTGTCGTGATCTGCATAGTCCAGCGCCGGGGTCTGCGGCAGCAGATGCTCGCAATCCTCATAGAGGTCCCAGAATTTCTTGCGCGCCACATAGGGGTCATGGGGATGGGTAAAGCTGACAGTTACGGCCCAGGGACGTGCGTCAAGCCCGCGTGAAAGCTCATAAAGTTTGGAGGTGGCATTGTAAGCGACCTCATCATCGTATTCCATCTGGTTCGAAGTTTCAGCCATCCCTGCCCCGGTGACAGAACCCATGTTGTGATACCACCAGTCGATGCGCTCACCCGGCTTGCGGTAGTCCGGCGTCCAGCCAAAATCTGCCGGGTAGATATCGGTGGTGAGGCGGTCCTCAAACCCGTGCAGCTGATCGGGGCCGACAAAATGCATCTTGCCCGAAAGGCAGGTGTAATAGCCCGCACGACGCAGGTGATGCGCATAGGTGGGAATATCCGAACGGAATTCGGCTGCATTGTCATAGACCCCGGTGCGCGAAGGCAGCTGCCCCGACATAAACGAGGCACGCCCCGGCGCACAGAGCGGCGAGGCGGTATAGGCATTGGCAAAGCGGGTGGAGCGCGCCGCCAGCTTCTTCAGGTTCGGGACGTGCAGCCAATCCGCCGGACCATCCGGAAACAGGGTTCCGTTCAACTGATCGACCATCAGGATCAGGATATTTGGCTGTGTCATCTGCGGTGCATCCTCATGCTCTGGCCGCTTGGCCCTGTTTCATCCTGTCAGTCTACTGAGCGCGCCTAAAGCCGCTGGTCTGTTCGCGTCACTTGCTGACGCTTCACCCCCCAATCCATTGACCGGGAGGTGAAATTTCAAAACGTCTAGTGCACCCGGTCGATCCGGTGGAAATCGAGCGTGTTTTCCTCGGGCGAGGTGGTGATGCTCATCACTTCGCGACGTTTGTAGAAAAGGATGTACCCCAGACAGGTGATGTAGAGCCCGATAACGACAGTGCCGACCCACTGGATCTGCAGCCACTGGCTCTGGAAGGCGAGCGTCAAAGCAAACAATCCAATCGCATTGCCCAACACATAGGGCAGCTTGCCAAACCGTTCGGCAGAGAGATTTAGATTATCGGTGTAAAGACGGATCAGCGAGTCAAAGGAGTTGATCACAAAGAGGATCCCCACAATGGTCATCGACCAGTTCACCAATCCAGCGGTGGGAATGGCATTAAGGTGGTAAAAGTATAGCACCGAGAACCAGGTCGCCAGCGGAATGGAGGGGAAGATCAGCAGCGCAGCAAGCAGCTGCCATGTCTTCAACCCACCCACAAAACGGGATGTGAACTGTCCAATCATGATCGACCAGGCAAACCACCAGAACAGGTAGAATTCATGGTAGTCGGTCAGTGGCAGCACGAATTTGTGGATATTGGCAAAGTAACCGCCAATGTTCCCCGCGGTTGAGGCAAATTCTCCCAGGCCCATGCCAGCATGCAACCACATCCCCAGGATCAGCGCGATAAACAGGAAGGTAGACCCAACGGACAGAACCCGCACATATTTGATGTCGGTGGAAGAATAGGCTGCAATCAGGATCACCAGGAAACAGATGATATAGAAGGCTGGCAGGATGCTTTCTCCATCACCAACTTCGGCAATGTAATAGGGCATGTAGATCAGGAACAGGGCACCGGTGAAGGCACAGGTGGTGATGATCACCAGGTTGTTGATGAACTTCACGATGCCGATCTCAAAGAACTTCACCCGCGGTTCGATGACACAAAAGTAAAAGGCCGTCAGGAAATAGAAGGCCCAGATCAGGAAGCCCCAAAAGCCGAACTCCAGCGCCAGCGGGTTGGTGAAGCCATAGGCGGGCTCGGTCGCGACATCCGCATAGAGCGGAAAGTCAAAGGCCAGCGGGAACATAATCAGCCCAACATCCAAGCCAGACGTGAACAAAATCGCGATGAAGGTGAACAGCGGCACCGGAGTCACCCCGATGTTTGGCAGGTTCCACCACTTGACGGTGCAGAAAATCACCAGCGCAAAAGCCAGCAAAACGCCGACGGAAATGATGAGTGTCATATGTCCCTCCCCATGACGGGCTTGTGTCGCCCCAGAACATGGAGGCGGTTCCTAACACGGAAAGCTATTTGCCCAAACACATTTCTGAACGGCTGTACAAGTTTTAATCTGAAAATAACAACTGTTGAAACCCGCGCCCAAGTGACGCAAAACTCTGGCATGGCAAGAAAACGTATTAGAGACATTCGCAACGAAGAATTGATCGAAGCCACTATCGTGGCGGTGCACAAACGCGGCTACTCTGTTGTTACAATGGCAGAAATTGCCCAAGAGGCCGGCGCATCAGCTGCTTCGATCAATTATTACTTCGGTTCCAAGGAAGGCCTGATGGAGGCCACCATGCGGCATCTGCTGCGCAAATTGCGCCAGGCGATGATTGATGGCTATGGCGCTGCCAAGACTCCAAAAGAGAGGCTTTATGCGGTTATGGATGCGAATTTTTCCGACGCTCTTTTTACCGTTCCGCAGTGTAGCCTCTGGATGCAGTTCTGGGCCAATGCGCCCTACTCGCCACGTCTGTCGCGGTTGCATCGAATCAATCGCCACCGGGTCCGCAGCCATGTGCGTGCCGAATTGACTAACCTGTTGCCCCCTGATCGCGTTGAAACAGCGCGCAGTGCATTGCAATGCTATATGGATGGCGTCTGGCTGGAAGCGGCGCAATCAGAATGCAAGGTCCAGCCTGACGCGGCGCGGCGTGCCGCACATCAGGTTGTGAATCTGACGCTCTCTTAGGTGCCGGACGAGCCTCAACCCGCAGGGCCAATCTGCTGTTCCCTCCACAAGGGAGACCTGATCAGTCAACCTTCAGGTATCTCAGCTCCGTCCCTCTGGGCAGGTAGCTCAGGACCAGCTCCGTTTCAGAGACCTTGCGCAGGATGTAGCACAGCCCGGTGCCGCCCTGGCTGTCCCAGGCGTAAAGATAAGGCCCGTCGCCATCATACTCACCGCAGTATTGCATCACCGAGAGGTATTCCATTGAGGTAAGGGCCCCCGCATAGCGGTTTCGCCGACCGCTGCCCGCGATGGTAAAAACATCCCTTGGATCCGTGGCGGAATACCAGCTCCCCTGCAATGCCTCCAGAAATTCATCTTCGACATTGGGGCTGCGGGGTTTAACATCCCGCAACACCAGCTCAAGGGTGTTTTCGTAGAGGCCCGCCAGATCACCTTCCATCAGGATCGGCGTCCCCGCCTGCATCTCTCTGAGCTGTGCAAACACCTGCTTCGCGGTGCGGCCGTCCTCCAACACGGTAAAAACCCGCCCGGGCCCGACAAAAGTGCAGAAACTGTCAAAATCACGAAACTGCGGACTACAATTATGAAACACAGCGGCCCCAACAAAGGGTCTCCCCCAAAGCCTTGATGTGGCGCCCCCAGCCTCCTCAGAAGAAGGTAACGCAGGGCTGGAATGCGCGCTCAGCTCTTGGCGGAAATGCAGCCCTTCTTTGCCAGTATCGATCTTGGCAAAATAGTCGGTACCATATCCACGTCGCTGGCAGTCATAGTCACCCACAATGGAAAAAATCCCGGGTTTGGTGCAAAAGGCCAGCTGATCATCGCGGAAACTCCAGCCCGGACTGGTGGCCCGGTAATAATAAAACCGATACTTTAAATCATCGGGGAGCGGTGTGATACAGGCTGCAGGTGACAGGTTCCACCAGCCCTCGGAAACCCAGCGTCCGTCTTGTTTGTAGGCAACTGCGATATTATGGGAGGCGTCCGTGTCATTGCAGATTTCCAGCCCAGCCCAGACCGGGCCTGCCAGCCAGACCAGCCACAGCGCAACTGCGCTGAAAAATCCTCCGCTTCGCCTCCCCATAGGCTACGTCCCTGCTATTAAACCAAAATACCTATGTAGAAACCTTTTGTAACACTCATGCGTCAGTCAGACCTTTGTGGCCGCATCGGGCGGCGTGATTGCCCTTCGCTTCAGCATCGCTTCGCGCCAGGTGATAAAACTGATCGCCGCCAGGATCAGACCGCCGCCAAAAACCACCCAGATATCCACCGGCTCCGAAAACACCAATGCTCCCAGCAGGGTTGCCCAGATCAGCTGCAAGAAGGTGACCGGCTGTGTCACCGTCAGCGGCGCTGCGGCAAAGGCCAGGGTCATGGTGAAATGCCCCGCCGTGGCAAAACAGGCCACCGCAAACAGGATTGCCAGCTCTGGCAGGCTTGGCGCTACCCAGACCGCGAGCGCAAAGGGCGCCAGCCCCAGCGTCACCCAGATCGACAACATCGCCACAACCACAACCGGGTTAGTGTCATCCACAGTGAACTTGGCCAACAGATAGGACACACCAAAGGCCAGCGCGGTGAACAGCATGGCGATATGTCCAGGCGAGATCTCGCGAAAACCGGGACGCAGAATGATTACCGCGCCCAATAGCGCCACCACAACAGCCGCGATCCGCCGCAGGGCCAGCTTCTCTCCCAGAAACAGGGCCGCCCCCAGTGTAACATAGACCGGTGAGAGATAGTTCATCGCCGTCACCTCAGCCAATGGGATCTGCGTCATGGCAAAAAACCACAGAATAACGCCGCCGGAATGCACCAGACCGCGCGTGGCAAAAAGCGCCCAGAGCTTTGGTGTCAAAGTCGCGCGGCGTAACGTGCCAATCATGGGAATGAGGAACACCAGCCCCAGCAGATAGCGCAGAAAGGCTGACTGCGCTGGTGGGATGCGGTGGCCCAGGTATTTCACCAGCGCCGTCACCGCCACAAAACAGAGGCCTGTCATCAACATCCAGAACACCCCGACAAGGGGGCTCTTACTGGACCCGACTGTATTGATATGTGTGCTCATAAAGTAGACAGAACACCCAAACGCGAGGACAGACAACCCTTCACAAAACAATCACCTCAAATGAGACAGACCGCTACCGCCTGGAACGGGCCCGCGAAAGCTGCTCTGACCCGTCGTTGCGCGGCGTACTAACTGCGGTCACATCAGCAACAGTTTATGGGCAATGGCCCACATGGTCAGCCCGACAAAGACATCCAGCAGCTGCCAGGCGCGGGGCCGGGCAAAGATCGGTGCCAACAGGCTGGCGCCATAGCCGAGCGAAAAGAAAAAGGTGAAGCTGGAAATGATTGCCCCAACTCCAAAGACCAGCGGGTCCGGATACTGCGCTGAAATTGACCCCAACAGAACGACCGTATCCAGATAGACATGCGGATTGAGCCAGGTCAGCGCCAGCACCGTGGTCAAAACCGGCAGCAACAGCTGCTCTGCCTTGCCCACCTCTGCCTCCAGCGCCTCGCCGCCGATCCAGGCGGCCCTTAGGCTGCGCGCCCCATACCAGATCAGAAAGGCAGCCCCCCCAAATCGCATCACCGTTTCAAACCAGGGCAAAGCCTGGGCCAAAGTCCCAAAACCCAGAACCCCAGCGGCAATCAACAAGGCATCGGAACCCGCGCAGGCCAGGCAAACCCAAAACACATGCTGCTGCCGCAGCCCCTGGCGCAGCACAAAGGCATTTTGCGCCCCAATGGCCAGGATCAGACTGAAACCAAGGCCAAAGCCGGCAAACAAGCTGGGAGGAATTAGGGATACAAGCGGCATAGGAGGCATCTTTCCGGGGTAACTTAGGTGTTGTGGCTTTGACTACCGCGCCCAGGTTCAGTAGTAAAATTAAAGATGGTTATCCAAAGTAAGCAGAGCTAATGAGATTTGACCCCAATCACCTCTCTGCCCTCGCCGCAGTACTGCGGCTTGGATCCTTTGAGGCCGCGGCTCAAAACCTTGCGGTGACCCCCTCGGCAATTTCCCAGAGGATCAAGGCTCTGGAGGATCGGGTTGGCACCGCTTTGGTGAAACGCGCCCTGCCCTGCACCGGTACCGAGGCCGGGCTGCGTCTGGCCAAACATGCCGAAGATGTTGCCTTACTAGAGGGGTTGGTCTCCAGCGAGTTGGCCCTGGAGCGCGGCGCCCAGGAGTCGCCGCCACATCTGCGCATCGCGATCAATGCCGACAGTCTGGCCGCTTGGTTTATCGAAGCCATGGCCGCGACACCGGACCTGCTGTTCGATCTGGTCATCGACGATCAGGACCACAGCGCCGATTGGTTGCGGCGCGGCGAGGTCTCGGCTGCAGTCACTGGGCACGCAAAACCCATCACCGGCTGTAATGCCCGCCCCTTGGGGGCAATGCGCTATCAGGCCACCGCCAGCCCTGACTATATCGCCAAATGGTTCCCGCAGGGCCTGACATCAGAGGCGCTGGCCAAGGCCCCTTGCCTCATTTTCAACGCCAAAGACGCCCTACAGCAGCGCTGGATCACAGAGCACTTTGAAAGTGACATTGCGCCGCCTGCTCATTTCATCCCCTCGACACAGGGCTTTGCCGATGCGGCGATTGCCGGGCTTGGCTGGGGGATGAACCCGGTCGAGCTGATCACCCCTGCCCTCACATCTGGTGAGCTCATCCCTTTGTTGCCAGACAGTGCGCTGGATATCGCCCTCACCTGGCAGGTGAGCCGGGTCATGGAACCGGCGCTGGCGCCCCTAAGCCGTGCGGTGCTAAGCTCTGCCAAACGTCATTTGATCCAACCACAGGAGCCTGCGTAATGTTTGCCAAATCCGCCCTCACCTATGCGCCTCAGCCTCTACCGGATCGAGCCGGCTACAGCGATGCTGAAATGCAGGACAAGGCGGCAGAGTTTCTCACCCATATGCAACGTCGGCACACGGTACGGGATTTTACCGATCAGCCGGTTGACCGCGAGATCATCGAGCTTTGCATAAAAACTGCGGGCTCGGCCCCATCCGGGGCCAATCACCAGCCCTGGCATTTTGTCGCCATCGCCAACCCCGCCCTGAAACAACAAATCCGCGACGCCGCCGAAGAGGAAGAGCGGCGTTTTTATGCAGGGGGCGCCGGAGATGAATGGATCAAGGCGCTGGAGCCCATCGGCACCGATGCCGACAAACCGCATCTGACCACAGCGCCCTGGCTCATCGTGGTTTTTGCCCAGCGTTGGGGCGAATTTGTCGACGGCAGTCGCTACAAAAACTACTATGTGCCGGAGAGCGTCAATATCGCGACGGGTTTTCTGTTGGCTGCCCTGCACAGCGCCGGGCTCTGCAGCCTTACCCATACGCCCAACCCGATGAAGTTCCTCAATGCCGCATTGGGCCGCCCAGCCTCTGAAAAACCCACCATGATCATTGCTGTGGGCCACCCCAGTTCGGATGCCACCGTGCCCGGCGTCGCAAAGCTGAAGAAGCCGCTCGCTGAAATCTCCACGGTTTTGGAATGAACGACATCCTACACCAGAAATACGCTTGATGCCGCCTGAGCCCTTCAGTCTAAAGGCCAGCCTGCTCTGGCATATCCTGCTGCCGCGCGGGGCGGCATTGGCGCTGTGGTGGAGCGCAAATCAACTGCTGCAAATGCCACCAAGGCTGGTCTGGGGCTTGATGGCCGCGGATGCGCTTTTGTTTCTCTGGGCTAGCCGGGCCCATCTGCGGTCTGCGGATGCGCATATGGTCAGTTCAGGCACCATGGCGCCGATCTGGGGCGGCTATCTTTTGCTCTTTCTGGCGATCCTGGCCAGCCTGTCTCTGTGGTGGCAGGCGCTCTTGATCGCCAACCGCCCGCCCGAAGGACCCAGTTATGCAGAACAACGGGCGCTAGCCCATGCCACACGCTACAGCCTGACTGTGTCTGAGGACAAAACCATACTAATCTTTGACGGAGAGGTCACCTTTGGGCTCACCAAGACGCTCAGGGCACAGCTTTTGCAGCAGCCCGATGTGACCCGAGTGCAGCTCATTAGCCCCGGCGGCCATATCTATGAGGCGCGCGGCGCTGCCAAGATCATTCAGGCAAAAGGCTTGGCAACCGAAGCTATCGGGCTCTGCGCCTCTGCCTGTACCCTGATCTTTGCCGCCGGTGAGGCCCGGCAATTGGGGCCACAGGGTCAGCTCGGCTTTCACGGCTATGCGCTCGACTATTTTGGTGGGCTGCCGCAAATTGATCTGACAGCAGAACAGGAAAAAGATCGCCGCTTTTTGCTCACCCAGGGCATCCACCCGGAGTTCATCGACCGGATATTTGCCACACCGGCCACCGAGCTTTGGCACCCAGGTCCGGCAGCCCTCCTGGCCGCAGGTTTGCTACGCGACCAGCCCTAGGGCGGACAGACAAAAGCCCCCGAGGTCCCGGAGGCTTTTGATCATTTCACAGTATCAATGGGACAGATCAAAGCTGCGCCATCACCTCATCCGAGGCTTCAAAATTGGTGGTGACGCGCTGCACGTCATCGTCATCTTCCAGGGCATCGACCAGCTTCATCAGCTTTTGCATGCCTTCCAGGTCCAGCTCGGTGGTGGTGGTGGGTTTCCACACCAGCTTGGTGCTCTCGGATTCGCCCAGCTCTGCCTCCAGCGCGTTGGAGACATCGTTGAGATCGCTGTCTTCACAATAGATGGTATGGCCATCTTCGGAGGATTCCACATCCTCGGCGCCGGCCTCAATCGCAGCCATCATCACCGTGTCAGCATCGCCGACCTCGGGCTTGTAGGTGACTTCGCCCTTGCGGTCGAACATAAATCCAACTGAACCGGTCTCGCCCAGATTGCCGCCATTTTTGGAGAAGGTTGAGCGCACAGTCGATGCCGTACGGTTCTTATTGTCGGTCATGGTTTCGACAATCACCGCTACGCCACTGGGGCCATAGCCCTCGTAGCGGATCTCATCATAGTTTTCCGCATCACCTCCGATGGCCTTTTTGATGGCGCGTTCGATCACGTCCTTCGGCACCGATTGGCTTTTGGCTTCTTTTACCGCCAGACGCAGACGTGGGTTTTTATCGACATCGGGGTCGCCCATCTTGGCGGCCACGGTGATCTCCTTGGCCAGTTTGGAAAACAGTTTTGACCGCACAGCGTCCTGACGACCCTTGCGATGCTGGATGTTTGCCCATTTTGAGTGGCCTGCCATGGTAGATCCTTTGTCTCGTGCATGCTTGAATTTGCGCTCATATAGCCTGTGGCGGGGGGAGCTTTCAAGCACTGCCGACAGCGGCCTGCATTCCGAGGCTATTTCCACGCGCAAACCCCATGTCACCTTGCCTGTCTTTCACCAATGGCTAGAGTGACGCCATGACATTTGACCAAACCGCATTGTTTGCCATTTTTGCCGTCGTCTTTGGCCTGTTCCTCTGGGGACGCTTTCGCTACGACATTGTTGCCTTTTCCGCACTGATGATTGCAGTGGTCATGGGATTGGTCCCGACCAAGGACGCCTTTTCCGGCTTTGGCCACCCGGCGACGCTGGTGGTGGCGCTGGTGCTGATCGTCTCTGCCGGGTTGGTGCGCTCCGGCGCGGTCTTCCTGATTACCCGCACCCTGGTGGACAGCAGCCGCAGCCTGGGCAGCCACATCGCCCTAATGGGCGGCATTGGTGCGGTGCTCTCGGCTTTCATGAACAATGTGGCGGCCCTGGCCCTGTTGATGCCGGTGGACATCCAAACCGCCCGTAAGGCCGGTCGCGCACCGGGGTTGAGCCTGATGCCGCTCTCCTTTGCCACCATCCTTGGTGGTATGGCCACGTTGATCGGCACCCCGCCTAACATCATCATTGCCTCGATCCGGCAGGAGACCATGGGCACCCCCTTTGGCATGTTTGACTTTGCTCCAGTCGGGGGCATCGCTGCGATTGCCGGGCTTGCCTTTGTGGCCCTCATCGGCTGGCGCCTGATCCCACAAAGCGACATGGGAGCTGGCAACTCCGAGGCGCAACTATCAGACTACATTGCAGAACTCACGATCCCCGAGGGATCCAAACTGATCGGAGAACGGCTCGGGACGCTCGACAAAGAAGCCGAACAAGCAGATATTGCCATCCTTGGGCTGATCCGCGATGGCAAACGCCGCTATGGCCGCTCCAGCGGCAGGGTTCTGCAGGCGGGCGATACCCTGGTGATCGAGGCCACGCCCGAAACCCTCGATGAATTCCGCACCTCGCTTTCGCTGAACTTCTCGGATGCGGCACGTCAAGAAAAGCTCACCGCTGCAGGCGAAGGCCTGGAAGTGATCGAGGTGGTGGTGCCGGAAACCGCCCGTATCAATGGCCGCTCTGCGCAGTCGCTGGGGCTAGCCTGGCGGCAAAGCACCGTCCTATTGGGCCTGTCGCGTCAGGGCAAACGCCTGACCAAACACATCCGCCAGACCGAGATCGAGGCCGGGGATATTCTGCTGCTGCTCTGCCCCCGGGATCGCGGCGCCGATGTCACCGAATGGCTGGGCTGCCTGCCTTTGGCCGAACGGGGCCTTTCCGTCACTGCCAATGACAAGACCTGGGCCGCCATCGGCATGTTTGCCCTGGCGGTGCTGGCGGCCTCTCTGGGGCTGATATACCTCCCCGTGGCCCTGGGAATGGTCGTCGTGGGCTATGTGCTGATCAAGATCCTACCGGTGGCAGAGATCTATGACCATGTGGAATGGCCGGTGGTGGTTCTATTGGGATCAATGATCCCCCTCGGCGCAGCCCTGGATGCCTCGGGCGGCACCGCACTGATTGCCAATGGGTTGATTGACCTCACAGCGGGCCTACCCTCCTGGATGGTGCTGACGGTGCTGATGGTGGTGACCATGACCCTATCGGATGTGCTGAACAATACCGCCACAGCGATTGTCGCCGCTCCGGTGGGCATCCAGATGGCAAATACTCTGGGGGTCTCACCGGATCCGTTCCTGATGGCCGTGGCTGTGGCCGCCTCCGCCGCCTTCCTCACCCCGATTGGACATAAGAACA
>NZ_JBDWPJ010000025.1:0-18186 GCF_039971195.1 Pseudophaeobacter sp. | reverse complement strand
CCCTTGGTGGTGAAAAACGGGTTCAGCGCGTTTTTCAGCGCATCGGGAGAAAAGCCAGGGCCGGTATCCGTGACGCTGATCTCCAGCCAGATCTGACCCACCACATGGGCGCTGACGGTGATCTGCCCATTGACGCCACAGGCATCGCGGGCATTGAGGATCAGATTGAGCAGCGCATCCTGCAGCTTACCCGCGTCCAGCAGCAACAACACATCCGGAGTGTTGTCCAACACGCTGAGCCCCACGCCCTGCGGTAGTGACGGGGTGGCGAGGATTTTCAACTCAGAGAGCAGCGCATGCATATTGGTCGCCTGTGGGCGCAGGCTGCGCTGGCCGGTCATCTCTCCGATCCGGTTCAGCAATCGCCCGCCGCGCCGCGCCGCCGACAGGGTGCCGCGCACCATTTCCTGCGCTGCTAGGGGCAGCTCCATCTTTTCCATTTTGCCCTGCATGCCGAGGATAATGGTCAGGAGGTTGGAGAAATCATGCGCCAGCCCCGAGGTCATCTGCGCCGCCATTTCGCGACGCCGCGCCTGTTGCAGGGCAACCCGCGCCTGGGTTTCCTCGGTGACATCCATCGACAGGATGTAGACCCCGCCGCTTTCCTCCGGGGTAAAGGCAACCCGAATGCGGCGGCTGTCATGGGCTTCGGTGAATTCAAACACCGGGCTGCTGCCCTCATAGGCGGCCATAAGATGCGGTTCGATCTTGGCAAAGGCCTGGGCCCCCAGCGCATCTGAAATATGCATGCCGAGGATATCGGAGGGGCGGCTGGGAAAGACCGAACTCAGCCGTCTGTTGGTATAGGTGTAATGGCCATCGGCATCGACATGGGCGATATGGGCCGGCATCATCTCGGTTGTGAGACGGGTGCGGCCTTCGATCTCGGTCAGCTGCCGTTTGGCCTCTTCCAGCGCAGTGATGGTCGCCGCCAGTTTGCGGTTGGTCGCCGAAAGCTCCTCGGTATGGGAGATCAGCCGGTCCGACATTTCCTCGGATCTGGCGCGCAGCAGCTGTTCGACCCGCTTGGTGCGGCTGATATCGGTATAGACCGCCACCCAGCCCCCCTGCGGCAGCGGCGCGCCTTCGATCGAGATCACCTGACCACTGGCGCGGGTGCGTTCGATATAGTGTGGTTCAAAATCCAGCGCCTGTTTGACCCGGGCGGCGACAAAATCTTCGATGTCATCGACCGGGCCATATTCACCACTGGTCGCAATATGGCGGATGGTGTCTTCGAACCGCGCACCGGGACTGACCAGATCATTGGGCAGGTTGAACATTTCCTGAAAGCGGTTGTTGCAGACAGCCAGCCGCAGCCCGCTGTCATAGATCGAGATCGCCTGCGCAATCAGGTTCAACCCGGCCGTGGTCATGGCCGCCCGCGATTTGTCCTGTTTGTTCATGGCTCCTCCCCGGCTCTGGGTAGCAGCTTGGACAAAAAGAGCAAGTAAGGCGGTGGTCAGCCGTCGATCAATACCTGCATCGCCGCACGCAGTTCAGGGTTGACCTTGGCATCAATCGGCCCGTGATAGATGCCAAGGCCCTGGAGATGTTTCTGCAATCCGATCAGGACACTTGGTTTCCATTGACCTGTTTCGAGATCGCGGAAAAACGGGTGCTGGCCTTTCAACGAGAGCACAATATGAGCGATGGTCTCACCGTCACTTTGCCTGACTCCTGCTCCTGTTTGATACAATCTTGCCAAAAGGATATGCGCATTGGCATTTCCCCCCAATGCGGCGCTCTGGTACAATTTGAAAGCCTCCTCATGGCTTTGCGCAACCCCGAGGCCTTTTTGAAATAGTATGCCAAGATTGGACTGAGCCTTGGCGTGCCCCTGCTCAGCAGCCTTTTGGTACCATTTGAAGGCTTCGTCATAGTTTTGCGCTACACCATAGCCATCATCGTACATAACCCCGAGATTGAACTGAGCCAGAGCGATCCCCTGCTCAGCGGCTTTGTGGTACCATTTGAATGCCGTGTCATGGTTTTGTGCCACACCATCACCGTAGGTATACATCTCGCCCAGTCTGACCTGGGCTTGCGCGATCCCCTGCTCAGCGGCCTTTTGGTACCATTTGAATGCCTCGTTGTAGTTCTGCGTTACACCTTGGCCGTTAGCATACTTCACTCCGAGATCGAGCTGAGCCAGGGCGAACCCCTGTTCTGCGGCTTTGTGGTACCAATTGAACGCCTCTTCGTGGTTTTGCGCTACACCATAGCCATCATCGTACATCATCCCGAGGTTGGCCTGAGCCTGGGCTAGGCCTTGCACAGCGGCTTTGTGGTACCATCTAAAAGCCTCTTCAGGGTTTTGCGCGACCCCCTGGCCCCGAGAATATAATACGCCAAGATTGACCTGTGCCCCGGCTAGGCCTTGCTCAGCAGCCTTGTGGTACCATTTGAAAGCTTCGTCATGGCTTTGCGCCACTCCGTTGCCGATATCGTACATCGCCGCGAGATTGTACTGTGACTCGTCTAGTCCTTGTTCGGCAGCTTTTAGGAACCAAGCAAATGCTTCCTCTGGATCTTGAGGGACGCCATGGCCTTGGTTATGGATGATTCCGAGGTAGTGCTGCGCCCTGGCGACGCCTTTTTCCGCAGCTTTTTCGAACAGCAGTTTCGCTTGGGCGAAGTCTTTCTCCATCCCAATGCCGCCGAGATTCAGCTGCCCCAAGTCACTCTGAGCGTAGGGTTCCCCCGCTTCGGCAGCTGCGTGATAATGCTCCAAAGCCTGTTGATCGTAGCCTCCTTTAAGGAAAGCTCTGGCCAGGAATGTTTGGAAATGGGGAAAGAATGGATACTTTTCGAACGCGTAAAGACAGGCCGGAATAGCCTTGGCCGGGTTCAGATCTGAAAATGTGACGCCGTTTGATTGGAGGTTTGAGCTTTGCAGGACCGGATGACCCGGAGGTGCAGCAAGATCGGTACAGACGGATGCCTTTGCCATGACGTTTTCGGAGGGAGAAGCTTGCTGAGTATTTCCGTCGGCTTCGAAGTCGCGACAGTTCAGTGTCATGTAGGTTTCGGCTGACGATAGGAAAGGACTCTCGGGGCATTGGGATATGAAGCGCGAATAATCAAGACAACTCTTCCTCATGGATGCAACGGCTAACATCGCGTCACATTTTGGAAAGGTCTCTGCCTGGACCAAGGGAGCAGTGAAAAGAGCAAAAACGAAAAACAATAGTCGGGCCATGTGGATCCCCGTGTGAAAAAGAATGACAACTAAAAATACAAAAAAATGTAGGGGAATACTGGCAGTTTGAATGTGCCCTTGGCAAGGGGGGACCAGTTTTTAAGCTGCAGACTGCCTGTGCCAAAGGTCTCATACAGCCCTGAAACCTCTGTGGATTTGCCGCTAGGCCCTTGGCCTATCTTCCTTTTAGCGCCCGCATTGCGGCGTGGGTGCCGGGGCCAGCTTTGCCATCAATGGAGCCGGAGTAGAGCCCCATGTCCCGCAGCTCGCGTTGCATTAACCTCAGGGTGCTTTGTCGCCAGGAACCATTGGACCAGCCCAATGGGGTTTCGCTGCCGAGTTTCAATCCTTCGATGTAATAGGCGACCGCGCGCTGGTCGTTTTGGGTCACCCCGCGGCCAAGCTCATAGTGTACGCCGAGGTTGACATTGGCAGTGGCATCACCCTGGGCAGCGGCCTTGCGGTACCAGCGCAGGGCGGTGCTGGTGTCCTGTGGCACGCCGCGGCCCTTTTCATACATCCAGCCCAGCGAAGTCTGTGCCTTGGCAAGGTCCTGATTGGCGGCTTGACGGAACCAATTTACCGCTTCGCGATCATCCTGGGTGATGCCCCGGCCTTCGCGGTAGAATATGCCAATCTTATAGATCGCGTTCAGATAATCGGATTTTGCAGCGCGGCGATACCAGGAGAGCGCTCTGGAATGGCTTTGGCTGACGCCACGCCCATTTTCATACATCCAGCCCAGATTGTACTGCGCCCGAGGATGATCCTGGTTGGCCGCCCTGCGATACCAGGACACTGCCTGACCATCATCTTGCGGTACCGCGCGGCCCTTTTCATACATCCAGCCAAGCTGGGTTTCGGCAATCGGATAGCCTTGATTTGCCGCCCGCCGCAGCCAGCTCACCGCAATCTGATCGTTTGCGGTGACCCCCTGGCCCTTGCGGTACATCAGCCCCAGATTGGTCTGGGCCATCGGGTCTTGGGCCGCTGCGGCCTCGCGATAATAGGACAGCGCGCGGGGCAGATTGTCGGCCTTGTCATAGGCGCGCGCCAGAAAGGCCTGCACCATGGGGGTGTCGGGGTTGAGCTGCTCTGCCCGCCGGCAGGCAGCAATGGCCTGATCCGCATTCAAGGCCTTCCACTCTATGCCGGATGATGCGATCCGCTGGCCGTTTAACAGGGGGTGCCTCGGGTGACCGGCTGCATCAGCGCAGGATTGCAAGGCAGCCTGTTGCGCAGAGAGACTTGGTTCGGTGAGAGCGGCAGGCCGTGGCGATGGGGTCGCAGGGGTGAGGTTCTGAGGTGGAGCAGGTGCTTCGGCAGTCGCAGCAGCACCGCCGCCTTTGTGTTTGGACATCAGAGCCAGAACCGGATCAGGTTCCGGGGTGGCGTCTTCTTGAGCTGGCTCAGCCACTGTTGTTTCAGGCGGGCTGGCTTCAGGCTGAGCGGTGGCCAAGGCTTGCGTGGTCGGCTGTATCTCAGGTTGCGTTTGTGCGCGGGTTTGTGGGGGAACTGAGGCTGTCACCGTTTCAGCTTCGCAGCGTAGCCTCATATAGGCATCAGCGACAGGCGCAAGAATGTGATCGGCGCAATGGGTCTGATAGGCCGAATAGGCGTAACATTGATTGGTCTCTTGCGCGACTTTGAACAGGGCGCTGCATTGATCCAGCGCTGCCGACGTGACCGGATCCTCTGGCGTCTCATCCACCGGGTTGGCCGCGGCGCCGCATTGCCCTGCAAGGCAAATGCGTTCTGTGGTTTGGTCGTAATAGGCAGGCAGTTGCTGGTGCCCATCATAGGAGGCAGCCTGCTGTCTCGTCAGTCTGCGGGCATCCAGGATGGCGTCCTGCAGATAGGTGCCAGGTTTGAGGTGTTGGACAAAATTGCGGGTAAAGACCGAGAGTTTTTGATCGGGACTATCCGTTGGCAAATGATCCAGGGCCTGCTGGCCTTTGCCGGCAGAGTAGACAATGAAAGTACCGGTGCTCGGCAGGATCGGAGTCAGCCCACGGGTTACGCCGATGGATTTTGTACCCGGTGTTTGCAAAAACGGGCTGTCCCGGCAGGCATCAATCACCGCAATGGTGAGGGCAACCCCCTTGGCCTCCAGCTCGTCCAGCAATCCGTTGTGACCGTTTTGAAGTGGGATGGTGGCGTCTTCCAGCAGCTTTTGAAATTCGGGCTGCGGCCTTTGAACCTCTGTTGGGACGATGTAGTTGACCCGGCCATTGCTCCAGCCATGTCCGGAATAGACAAAGGCAACATCGTCGCCAGGCGCCACGGTGTTCAGGAAACGGTAAAAGGCCTGCAGGGTCTGGCGTCGGGTCAGATCCTTGGTCAGAGTGACGTTAAAACCTAGATCTCCCAATGCTTTGGCATAGGCTTCGGCATCTGCATGGGTATTGGCCAGATCCCCGAGCTCGGCATAGTCCGAATTGCCGAGGATGAAGGCGTGGCGAGCCGCCGAGGCAGGAGTTGCCAGAAACAGGGCGAAAATCAAAGCCAGAATTTGCCGCATTTTAACCTCCGTCACCCAATACTCACCCTAGCGCAATGTTGGCCGACCTATGCCCATCTTGGCAAGAGCAGAGACAACGCCGCCTTTCTCCCAATAGTTGAAATGTTGAAAATCAGAGCCCTGAGGGCACTGTTACAATTCGTTAGATTTGAGAAAACTTCACGAAAAAGTTGACCGGTTAGCATGAGGCAGTCCCTAATCGGGACCAGAATCGTGTGACAGCGATCTGCCGGTCGAGGAAGGCCGGAATGGGAGGAGAAAGACATTGGCTCAGATGCAGTCAGGCGCTGTGGGGAAACTCTCCCTGCCGGCGCTGCTTGAACGCAACGTATCGGAATTCGGTGATCAGCCGGCATACCGGGAAAAAGAATTTGGTATTTGGCAGTCCTGGACCTGGGCGGAAACCGCCAAGGAGATCGAGTCACTGGCACTTGGTCTGATCAATCTGGGTGTGAATGAAGGCGATTTCATCGCCATCATCGGTGGCAACCGCCCCTACCTGTACTGGTCGATGGTCGCAGCCCAATCCGTGGGCGCCATTCCAGTGCCGCTGTATCAGGACGCCAACGCCGAAGAGATGGCCTATGTGCTGGATCACTGTGGCGCACGTTTTGTAATCGCTGCCGACCAGGAGCAGGTCGACAAGGTGATCGAGGTGCAGGACCAGTTGCACCAGTTCGAACATCTGATCTACCTCGATCCGCGGGGTCTGCGTAAATATGATCACCACACGCTGCATGAGTATTCCCATGTTCAGAACCAGGGCCGTGCGGCCTATGATGAGTGGATCACCGATCTGAACGAGCGCCGCGCCAAGCTGACCTATGACAGCACCTGTGTGATGCTTTATACCTCGGGCACCACCGGCAAGCCCAAGGGCGTGGTTCTGTCCAACCGCAATATCATCGAGAGCGCCAAGAACGCTTGCGAATTTGACAAGCTGAAACAGACCGACCAGATCCTCGCCTATCTGCCGATGGCCTGGGTTGGCGATTTCATCTTCTCGATTGGTCAGGCCTATTGGGCCGGGTTCTGTGTGAACTGCCCGGAAAGCCCTGAGACCATGATGACCGATCTGCGTGAGATCGGCCCGAGCTACTACTTTGCGCCACCCCGTGTGTTTGAGACCCAGCTGACCAATGTGATGATTCGCATGGAAGACGCCGGTAACTTCAAGCGCAAGATGTTCCACTATTTCATGGAACACGCCAAAAAGGTCGGCCCCAGCATCCTGGATGGCAAGCCCGTAGGCATGATGGACCGGCTGAAATACAAGCTTGGCGACCTGATGGTCTATGGCCCGCTGAAAGACACGCTTGGCTTTGGTAATGTGCGCGTCGGTTATACCGCCGGTGAAGCCATTGGTCCGGAAATCTTTGAATTCTATCGCTCGCTGGGGATCAACCTCAAACAGCTTTATGGTCAGACCGAAGCCACCGTATTCATCACCGTGCAGCCTGATGGCGAAGTGCGGGCGGATACTGTTGGCGTGCCGGCACCGGATGTGGAAATCCGCATCGCCGACAATGGTGAGATCTTCTACCGCTCCCCGGGTACCTTTGTGGAATACTACAAAAACCCTGAGAGCACCGCAGATACCAAAGACCCCGAGGGCTGGGTTGCAACGGGTGACGCGGGCTTCTTTGAGGAAGACTCTGGCCATCTGCGTATCATCGACCGGGCCAAGGACGTTGGCAAGATGGCTGATGGCAGCATGTTTGCGCCCAAATTTGTCGAGAACAAACTGAAGTTCTATCCCGACATCCTCGAGGCGGTGCTGTTTGGCAATGAAAAGGACCGTTGCGTTGCCTTTATCAACATCGACCTCTCGGCGGTGGGCAACTGGGCGGAACGCAATAACATTGCCTATGCCTCTTACCAGGAACTGGCGGGGCACCCCAAGGTGCTTCAGTCGATCCGGGAACATGTCTCGGCGGTGAATGAATCTGTTGCCGCGGATCCGATGCTGTCAGGCTGTCAGGTGCATCGCTTTGTGGTTCTGCACAAGGAATTGGATGCGGATGACGGCGAGATGACCCGGACCCGTAAGGTGCGTCGTCGGATCGTGGAAGACAAATTCTCAGATATCATCGGGGCGCTTTATGACGGCTCGGGCGAGATTTCGACAACCACCGAAGTTACCTATGAGGACGGCCGCAAGGGCTCTATCAGTGCCACGCTGACCATTATTGACGCTGACCTCTCGGCCTCAGCGCAGCAGCGGGTGGCTGCCGAATGAGTATTCAAAACTCAGACCGGCGTTTTGCCCGTTCTGAACCGCTTGGTCTGTGTTCAGACCAGGTCGGGGCAGTGTTCGGGGTGGAAGGCGGTATGCACTACCCGGCGGATCATCAGCGGAGCGCTGAACCCACGGGTGCGCGACCTGATGCTCGCACGGCTTTCGGATTGAGACAGGCCTTTGCGTCTGCACTCAAGCGCCATCTCCAACAGGCAGTTGTGCTCGAATTCGCTAAACATTGCAGGGATCTCCTTGCTGCTCATCTTTCTCAAGTGTCCACTAAAATGGTTAACATTTTAGTGTGGCAGAATAATGGAGACGTCGCTCATGCTTGACCAATCCGATAGCTATGTCACCGAGGACGGCCGCACCATTGGCGGCGTGGTGATGGAAATGAAAAACATCACCCTGCGCTTTGGCGGTGTGGTGGCGATCGAAAATATCTCTTTTGATATTCGCCAAGGCGAAATTCGCGCCATCATCGGCCCCAACGGTGCCGGTAAGTCCTCGATGCTGAACGTGATCTCTGGTTTTTACGTACCGCAGGAAGGCACTGTTGAATATCACGGCAAGACACGTCCGCAGATGCGCCCCTATGAGGTGGCTCAGCAGGGCATCGCCCGGACCTTCCAGAACATCGCCCTGTTTGAAGGCATGAGCGTGCTGGACAACGTGATGACCGGCCGGTTGAACCATATGAAAGCCGGGCTGTTTCAGCAGGCATTGTGGAAAGGCAAGGCCGAGAAGGAAGAGACCGCCAACCGT
The DNA here is from genome assembly GCF_039971195.1 of Pseudophaeobacter sp. Lineage (GTDB taxonomy): Bacteria > Pseudomonadota > Alphaproteobacteria > Rhodobacterales > Rhodobacteraceae > Pseudophaeobacter. The sequence goes on along the minus strand of NZ_JBDWPJ010000025.1, from coordinate 9,459 downwards.
GAAGTGGTTGAGAAGGTTATCGACTTTCTTGAAATTCAGCACATCCGTAAAACCCCGGTGGGCCGTCTGCCCTATGGTTTGAAAAAACGGGTTGAGCTGGCGCGGGCGCTTGCAGCGGAGCCCAAGCTCTTGCTGCTGGATGAACCGATGGCCGGGATGAACGTCGAGGAAAAAGAGGACATGTCCCGCTTTATCCTGGATGTGAACGACGAATTTGGCACCACCATCGCCCTGATCGAACATGACATGGGTGTTGTGATGGATCTCAGCGACCGTGTGGTGGTGATGGATTACGGCAAGAAAATCGGTGATGGCACACCGGACGACGTGCGCAACAACCAAGCCGTCATCGACGCCTATCTTGGTGTGGCACATGACTAAAGTTCTGACAGATATGAGGAGAGTGACTGATGTCTGACCAGTTTCTTTTTGCAACCGAAGTCTTCTTCAACGGGCTGATGGCCGGGGTGCTTTATGCGCTTGTGGCGCTGGGCTTTGTCCTGATCTACAAGGCTTCCGGCATTTTCAACTACGCCCAGGGCGTCATGGCGCTGTTTGCCGCGATGACCCTGGTGGGCATCATGCAGGGGCAGGTTCCCTTTAGCCATATCATCAATGCGATGTTTGGCACCGAGGTGCACCACTTTGGCTGGCATGTGCCGGCGCTGCTGGCGATCTTGCTGACTGTTGGTGTGATGGTGATTTTTGCCTGGCTGGTACAGCGCATCGTCATGCGCCATCTGGTTGGTCAGGAACCCATCATTCTGTTCATGGCCACCATTGGTCTGGCCTATTTCCTCGAAGGTTTCTCTGACCTGATGTGGGGCTCCGAGATCAAAAAGCTCGACGTGGGCCTGCCACAGGGTGGCTCCTTCTGGATCGAAGATATGACCGCGGGTCTGGGCTCGGAAAACTTCTACGGCTTCTTCATTGATCAGCTGGATATCGTTGCTACCGTGATTGCCATCTTCCTGGTGGCCGGTCTGGTACTGTTCGCGCAGTACACCAAACAGGGCCGCGCCATGCGGGCTGTTGCGGATGATCACCAGGCGGCGCTGTCGGTTGGTATCTCGCTGAACTTCATCTGGGTTCTGGTCTGGTCGGTTGCGGGCTTTGTCGCCCTGGTGGCCGGGATCGTCTGGGGCACCAAATCGGGCGTGCAGTTCTCGCTGTCGCTGATCGCGCTCAAGGCGCTGCCGGTTCTGATGCTGGGTGGTTTCACCTCAATCCCCGGCGCCATCGTGGGCGGCCTGATCATCGGTGTCGGCGAGAAGCTCTTTGAATTCGCCATCGGCCCCATGGTGGGCGGCGCCACCGAGAACTGGTTTGCCTATGTGCTGGCGCTGCTGTTCCTGGTGTTCCGACCGCAGGGCCTGTTCGGTGAGAAGATCATCGAGAGGGTCTGACCCAAAACAATCACTGCGCCCCCACCAATTGGGGGCGTGCAAAGAAACCCCCGCAGCCCGCGTCATCTGGCGCACCGCCAAATTAGGAGAATATGCATGATGAAGCTTATCGCCATCATCAATGTGATTGCCTGGTCCGGTTTCTGGGCCTTTGGATACCTGGCCATCAGCGCCACAGGATTTTCCGAAGCACAGATCGTCACCTCGGCGCTGTTGGCCGCGGCGGGTCTCTTTACCGGCATCATTGCCTATCTGCGCCTGGCCCAATCGGCCGAGCTGAGCGGATATGCGCAAAAATCCAATCAAATGAGCGCAGCGGATCGTAACCGCGCGCAGCAACAGGGGAGCATCTAACCCATGTTCTATCGCGAAGCCGGAGACTTCAAAGTCTCTTATGAACAGGACAGCCAGACCTTCCCGATCAAATTTGATCGCTACCGGTATTACTTTGTGCTGCTTGTCGCCTTTCTGGTCATTCCCTTCACCATCAATGACTATTGGGCCAGCGCCATTCTGCTGCCCTTTCTGATCTATTCGATCGCAGCCATCGGCCTGAATGTTCTGGTTGGTTATGCCGGTCAGGTGAGCCTGGGGACCGGTGGGTTCATGGCGGTGGGCGCCTATGCCTGCTACAAGCTAATGACTGCTTTCCCCGAAGTGAGCATGTTTGTGCATGTTCTGCTGGCGGGGGGCATCACGGCGCTGGTCTGTGTGCTCTTTGGCCTGCCCTCGCTGCGGATCAAGGGCTTCTACCTGGCGGTGGCAACACTGGCGGCGCAGTTCTTCCTGGTTTGGGTGTTCAACCGGGTCCCATGGTTCTACAACTATTCGGCCTCGGGCCAGATCAACGCGCCAGAGCGTGATGTCTTTGGCATCATCATCACTGGCCCCAATGCTCCGGCCTGGGCAACCTATCTGTTCTGCCTGGTCTTCCTGACCATCTGCGCCATTGTCGCCCGTAACTTGACCCGCGGCACCGTTGGCCGCAGCTGGATGGCGATCCGCGACATGGATATCGCGGCAGAGATCATCGGGGTGAACCCGCTGAAAGCCAAGCTGACAGCCTTTGCGGTTTCCGGTTTCTTCATCGGCATCTCGGGTGCGCTGTTCTTTGCGCTCTATCTGGGTGCGGTTGAAGTCGGCGAAGCCTTTGGCATCACCAAATCGTTCCAGGTGCTGTTCATGGTGATCATTGGCGGTCTGGGCTCGATCTTTGGATCCTTTGCCGGCGCCGCCTTCCTGGTTCTGCTGCCGGTGGTTCTGAAAGTGGTCGGCGTAGATGTGCTGGGCTGGCCAACAGATATTGTGGCGCATTTCCAGCTGGTTATTGTGGGTGCACTGATCGTGTTGTTCCTGATCGTGGAACCACACGGACTGGCGCAACTCTGGCGCGTCGCAAAAGAAAAACTGAGATTGTGGCCCTTCCCGCACTAAGCGGTAAGGTATGAGACGAGCGGCGGGGACAAGAATATCACGGACCTGCCACCCCAAGACGACTATCGGATGAGACCAAGGGAGGATGAATACCGATGAAAATGAAACTAACCACTTTGGCGCTTGGCGCCATGATGGCAGCGGGTCCAGTTATGGCGGACCTGGTGTTCCCATCGCTGAGCTATCGTACTGGTCCCTATGCTGCGGGTGGTATCCCGTTTGCGGATGGTTACGCTGACTATTTCACCCTCGTAAACGAGCGTGACGGCGGCATCGGCGGTGTCAAGGCGCGGCTGATCGAATGCGAAACCGGCTATAACACCGAAAAAGGTGTGGAATGCTATGAATCCACCAAAGGCGAAGGCGCCCTGGTGTATCAACCGCTCTCCACCGGTATCACCTATCAGCTGATCCCAAAAACAGCTGCTGACGGCATCCCACTCCACACCATGGGTTACGGTCGGACATCGGCTGCCAACGGTAAGGTCTTTGGCAATGTGTTCAACTACCCTGCCAACTACTGGGATGGCGCCTCGGGCATCATCAACTACCTGCTGGACGAGAACGGTGGCGATCTGAAAGGCAAGAAAATTGCTCTGGTCTTCCACAACTCTGCCTATGGTAAAGAGCCGATCCGCACCCTGGAAATGCTGGCTGAAAAGCACGGTTTTGAACTGACAACTCTGCCTGTTGACCACCCTGGTCAGGAGCAGAAGTCTCAGTGGCTGCAGATCCGCCGCGAGCGTCCTGACTTTGTCATGATGTGGGGCTGGGGCGTGATGAATCAGGTTGCCATTCAGGAAGCCGCAAACATCCGTTTCCCAATGGAAAACTTCATTGGTGTCTGGTGGTCCGGTGCCGAGCATGACGTTCTGTCTGCAGGCGCTGCTGCTGATGGCTACAAGGCTGTGACCTTCCACAACGTTGGCCGTGACTTCCCCGTGTTTGACGACATGCAGAAATATGTTGTTGATGCAGGCAAGGCCGCTGGTGCCGGCGATCAGATCGGTAACGTTCTGTATAACCGTGGCATGTATGCGGCGATGCTGGCTGTTGAAGCGGCCAAAACCGCTCAGGAACTGCACGGTACTGCCGACATCACCCCTGCGATGATGCGCGATGGTATGGAAGCTCTGGAAATGCCTGAGGCCCGTATGTCCTCGCTCGGCATGCCCTACTTTGGCCCCTCCTTCAACGTCTCCTGTGACAACCACGGTGGCCCCGGCCTCGTTGGTGTGACCCAGTGGGACGCAGAGTCCAAAACCTGGAGCCTGATTGCTGACTTCCAGAAGACTGATGGTGACGTGATCAAGCCGCTGATCGAAGCTGACTCTGCTTCCTATGCGACTGAAAACAACATCGAAGCCCGTTGTAACTAAAGACTATTCCGATCCCACATGCCTGTGGGGTCGGGCCTTAATCCGGCGCGGCGGCCTCGGCCTGCCGCGCCACCCCGAACAGACCCGGACGCGCCAAGAAACAGCGCCCTGGACCGCATGAGGACAAGCTTTGATGCTGGATGCAGCCAACACCACTGATGTGCAGGCCGAGACCCTGCTAGAGGTCAACAATATCGAGGTGATCTACAATCACGTGATCCTGGTGCTGAAAGGCGTCAGCCTCAATGTTCCAAAGGGCGGCATTACCGCGCTTTTGGGCGGCAATGGCGCCGGCAAGACCACAACCCTTAAGGCGATCTCTAACCTGCTGCGCTCTGAGCGCGGCGAGGTGACCAAGGGATCGGTGAAATACCGCGGCAAGGACGTTCACGATGCAGACCCTGCCGAGCTGGTGCGCAATGGCGTGATCCAGGTGATGGAAGGGCGCCATTGTTTTGAGCACCTGACGGTAGAAGAAAACCTGCTGACCGGTGCCTATACGCGCTCGGATGGTGGGGCCAATATTCAGCAAGACCTTGAAATGGTTTACAACTACTTCCCACGCCTGAAGGAACGCCGCAAAAGCCAGGCAGGCTATACCTCGGGTGGGGAACAGCAGATGGTGGCCATGGGCCGCGCCCTGATGAGCCGCCCTGAAACCATCCTGCTGGACGAGCCCTCGATGGGTCTTGCACCGCAGCTGGTGGAGCAGATCTTTGAGATCGTGAAGTCGATCAACGAACAGGAAGGCGTGACCTTCCTCCTCGCCGAACAGAACACCAATGTGGCGCTGCGCTATGCCCACTACGGTTACATTCTGGAATCCGGCCGCGTGGTGATGGATGGCCCTGCCGCCGAACTGCGTGAAAACCCTGACGTCAAAGAATTCTACCTCGGCATGTCCGATGAAGGCCGCAAGAGCTTTCGTGATGTGCGCTCCTATCGCCGCCGCAAGCGGTGGCTGAGCTAAGAGGGATTGGTGAGCATATGACCTATTTTGATACTCTCGAAACCCGATCCGACGACCAGCGGGCCAGCGATCTGGCTGCGGCGCTGCCGGGGCAGATCGCCCGGGCGCAGACGGCCACTGGCTATGCCGACAGCCTGGGTGGTATTGATGCCAGCGCCATTACCTCGGCGGCTGATCTGGTCTCCCTGCCGGTGCTGCGCAAATCGGACCTGAGCAAAGCCCAGGGAGGAAATGCCCCCTTTGGAGGCTTTACGGTCAAACCTGCGTCTGGTTTTGCGCATATCTTTCAATCCCCTGGCCCGATTTATGAACCGGGCGGGGTGGATCACGACTGGTGGCGCATGGGGCGGTTCCTGCATGCGGTTGGCATTGGCCAGGGTGATGTGGTGCAGAACTGCTTTGGCTATCACCTGACACCAGCGGGCATGATCTTTGAAAACGGTGCCCGCGCTGTTGGCGCGGCCGTGCTGCCGGCAGGCACCGGCCAGACCGAGCTGCAGGTGACTGCCGCGCGCGACGTTGGCGCCACGGCCTATGCCGGCACGCCGGACTATCTGAAGGTCATTCTCGATAAGGCCGATACCATGGGCATCAGCCTTGGCTTTACCAAGGCAGCTGTCGGCGGTGGGGCGCTGTTCCCCAGCCTGCGGCAGGAATATGCTGATCGTGGCATCACCTGCCTGCAAAGCTATGCCACGGCTGATCTTGGCAATATCGCTTATGAGAGCCCGGCGATGGAAGGCATGATCGTTGATGAAAACGTCATCGTCGAGATTGTCACGCCGGGTACCGGCACTCCGGTTGCGCCCGGTGAGGTTGGCGAAGTTGTGGTGACCACGTTGAACCCTGACTATCCGCTGATCCGCTTTGCCACGGGTGATCTCTCGGCGATGATGCCGGGGGTCTCCCCCTGTGGCCGCACCAATATGCGGATCAAGGGCTGGATGGGTCGCGCCGACCAGACAACCAAGATCAAAGGCATGTTTGTGCGCCCTGAGCAGGTCGCAGCCCTGGTCGAAAAACATGATGAGATCGTCAAAGCCCGCGTCATTGCCGCCCGCGATGGTGAGATGGACACCATGACGGTACAGATAGAAGCCAACGCCGGTGACGAGGTCACTTTTGGCAAATCTGTGATTGAAGTGCTGAAGATGAAGGGCAAGATCGAAGTGGTCTCTCCTGGTGCACTGCCCAAGGATGGTTTGGTGATCGAAGATCAGCGCAGCTACGACTAGACCTTCTGGCGCCCCCTTCGGGGGCGTCTCCTCCCCGCACCGCATGTCGGTGTCCTTACCCTTCGAATGGCCTTGTGCTTTCGGAGGGTTTTTTGTTTTCAGGTGCAACGCAGGCGCGCGATCTGCCCTGCGACAGGTTTGGCGCTGGAGTTTCTGACCAAAATGATCGCATAAGGGGGAGAGAGCCAGCAAAGAGCAAAGACCGGGCGCATGACTGCTGTAGATAAGACCGAAGACTACGCCCTCAAGGGCAACCGCCGAGGCCGCAAATCCGGGACCGAAGTGTTCTCCTTCCTGGCCTGGGTGGTGGCGCTGTCTTGCATCCTGCCGATGGTGGCAGTGGCGCTGGCGGCCCTTACCGGTGGCACTGATACGATCCAGCACCTGGCTGACACGGTTTTGCCGCGCTATGCGCTGACTACGGTTGGACTGGTGGCGCTGGTCTCGATCGGCACTCTGGCAATTGGGGTCGGGGCGGCCTGGCTGGTGACCATGACCCGGTTTCCCGGTGTGCGGTTTTTTGAGATTGCCTTGATCCTGCCGCTGGCCTTTCCGGCCTATGTGCTGGCCTATGCCTATACCTTCATTCTGGATCATCCCGGTATCGTTCAAACCACTCTGCGCGAGGTGACAGGCTGGGGGCCGCGCGACTATTGGTTCCCGGAGATCCGTTCGATTGGTGGCGCGGCAGTGATGCTGGTGCTGGTGCTTTACCCCTATGTCTATCTGCTGGCGCGAGCGGCTTTTCTGCAGCAAAGCGGCGGCGCCTTTCTGGCGGCACGGGCCCTGGGCAAAAACGCTTTTCAAGCCTTTTGGCTGGTCAGCCTGCCAATGGCACGCCCGGCGATTGCTTCGGGGGTGTTGCTGGCGGTGATGGAGACCATCGCCGATTTTGGCACCGTCTCCTATTTTGGCGTCCAGACCTTTGCCACCGGTATCTATACCAGCTGGTTCTCCATGGGCGACCGGGCCGGGGCGGCGCAATTGGCGCTATGCTTGCTGAGTTTCGCCCTGGTGCTGGCAGTGGTGGAGCGAACCACCCGTGGCAAGGCGCGCTATCATCAGGCGGGTAAGCAACACGCTGCGATGCCGCCAGCGGATCTCAAAGGTGTTCATGCCATCGCGGCCTGGGTGCTTTGTGCCCTGCCGGTCTGTTTTGGCTTTTTGTTGCCGGTGTTCATTCTGGCCGACATGGGGCTGCAGTCTGAACAAGATCTGTTCAGCCGCCGCTACATCGCCTTTTTGCAGAACTCCCTGACCCTGGCGACCCTGGCGGCCCTTCTGACTGTGCTGGCGGCGATCTGCCTTGGGTTTTACCAGCGATTGCGTCCTGGTCGGCCGTCCGCTGCTGCGGCCTATATGTCACGGCTCGGCTATGCGGTGCCGGGCGGGGTAATTGCGGTGGGGCTGATGGTGCCTTTTGCGGCCTTTGACAATGCTCTGGATGCCTGGATGCGGGCCAATTTTGAGATCCGTACGGGCCTGCTGATCTCTGGTTCGATCTGGCTTTTGGTGGCAGCCTATATGGTACGCTTTCTGGCGGCGGCGCTTGGTGCCTATGAGAGCGGCCAGTCCACGGTGCATGCCAACATGGATTCGGCGGCGCGCTCGTTGGGGCAGGGGCCATTGGGCATGCTGCGCCGGGTGCATCTGCCGATGCTCACCCCCAGTCTGCTGACGGCGCTGCTCATTGTCTTTGTCGATGTGATGAAGGAGCTGCCCGCCACCCTGATCATGCGCCCCTTCAACTACGACACGCTGGCGGTGCAGGCCTACCGGCTTGCCTCGGACGAGCGGCTGGAGGGCGCAGCAGTGCCGTCCCTGGTGATCATGGCCGTGGGGCTGCTGCCGGTCATTCTGATCTGCCGTCAGGTGGGGCGCCGCCGGTAAACTCGGATTAACTGCGCCACCAGGCGTCAATCTCTTCCCGGCTGATCTGATCTTTGGGTCCCAGCGCTACCAGCTGGGTCTCAGTAGCATCACAGCGTTTGGCCTCAACATTCTGGCCCACGATATGCAGCGCATAGGCACCACCAGAGGTGAGCACAAACCCCTTCATCCGGTAGAGCCCTTTGGGCCGCGCTGCCAGCTTGTCACCAAGCAATCTGCGATCAATCGGATGCGCGCTGTGAAACTGCCAGGTGGCAAAGGCGGGATGTGCGGAAACGGCCTGCGATTGCGGCAGGGGCAGGACATCGAACAGCAGATCTGCCAGCGGCACCTCATCCAACACCCGCAGGCCACGGGCCCCAATCTGTGATAGCTGGTGGTGCAGATCTTCTGGGATTGCAGCGGTCTTGTTGACCAGAACCAGATCGGCACAAGAGATCTGCTGTTGCACCAGCTCTGCCACCGCCGCATCTGCCAGCAGCTCTGCCGCATTGTCGCCATCCACCAGGGTGACGATACCACCATAGCTGAGCTCTGGCATGTCCTGGATAGTGCCTGCAATGGCGGCAGGGTCAGAGATGCCGCTGGCCTCGATCAGCAGGTGATCGGGACGGTCGGTCTGGGTCGCGACCCTATGCAGGGCCATCTGCAGTTCCTGATCCATGTTGCAGCAGATGCAGCCATTGGTCAGGGCCAGGGTCTGACCGTCCTCGGCCTCGATTAGGGCATCATCGATATTCACCGCGCCAAAATCATTGACCACAACCATCAGCCGCAGCCCGTGTTCCTCTGCCAAAAGCCGGTTGATCAGCGTGGTTTTGCCAGCGCCAAGGTAGCCGCTGAGCACGGTGACAGGCAGTCGTTTCATATAGCGGACCCTTTCCAGTCGAGGCTCCCCCAAGGGCCCTTTTGCCTGAGCTATAGGCAGCTCCCGAGGTCAGGTCCAGAGGCCGTGAGATCTCTAGGCAATCGCCTTGTAGAGATAGGTCGTGGGTTCATAGGCCTCGGTATGTGGGTTGCGGCAATATCCGGGGATGGATCCTGCCACCTGATAGCCGATGCTTTCATAAAGGCGCTGCGAAGGGTCGCCGGAACGGGTGTCGAGAACCAGAAGTGTTTTCTGCAATTGACGCGCCTCGGCCTCC
>NZ_JBDWPJ010000024.1:0-14176 GCF_039971195.1 Pseudophaeobacter sp. | reverse complement strand
TGCTGCATGTCTCCCTGGTCGTCGATTTCCTGGATCCTGCCGTGGCCCCAGCCGTTGGTACCACCGTTCCTGGCGGCGCGACGGTGCGCGAGGGTCATTTGGTCTGCGAAATGCTGCATGATTCCGGCCTGATGACCTCGCTTGATCTGGTGGAATTGAACCCCTTCCTAGATGAACGCGGTCGCACCGCCCATTTGATGGTCGATCTCTGCGCTTCTGCTCTGGGTCGACGGGTCTTTGATCGCCCAACGCGGAGCTACAATTGAATACCCTGCAAGCCCCCACTGCCGTTGTGATGATCCGTCCTCATCACTTCCGATCTAACCCCGATACCATTAGTGACAATGCTTTCCAAACCACAACAGAAGGGCCGGCTGATCCCAGCAATACTGCCTTGCAGGAGTTTGATACTGCGGTAAAAGCTCTGCGTTCTGCCGGAGTTCACGTTCATGTATTTGAGGATGAAGGCTCTGATACTCCTGACAGTGTTTTTCCCAACAACTGGTTTTCCACCCATTCCGGAGGACATATTGCGATCTATCCGATGTATTCGCAAAATCGTCGGCTGGAACGGCGTTGGGATGTCATCGAAGAGCTAAAACGCAGCTATCGGGTGCAGGATGTGATCGATTTCTCCGGTCTCGAAGAAGATGAACTGGCCCTCGAAGGAACGGGTGCCATGGTCCTGGATCACATTGGCCGGGTTGCCTACACCGTGAAGTCAACTCGGGCGGACCCGGTGTTGCTGGAGCGTTTTTGCACCCACTTTAACTACGAGCCAATGGCCTTTGAGGCGCGGGATTCTCAGGGGCGCGACGTGTATCACAGCAATGTTTTGATGGGGATAGCAGAAAAATTTGCTCTGATTTGCCTGTCAATGATCGTAGATCCAGCCCGCCGAGCGGAAGTAGCAGCCCGCCTGTCGGAATCTGGCCGTGATGTGATCGACCTGAGCGAAGAACAGATCGCCAATTTTGCCGGGAACTGCTTTGCTCTGACCGGAAATGATCCCCTTTTGGCGTTGTCGGCCCGGGCCATGGAAGCCCTAACCCCAGCTCAGATCAGACGCATTGAACATAGCGCGCGCCTGTTGCCGCTTTCCATCCCAACCATTGAAACTGCCGGTGGCTCGGTGCGCTGCATGTTGGCAGGCATCCACCTCAGCCCGCGCAAAAGGATCTCCCAATGACCATTCCATCTGAAAAAGCCCTTGTTCCCTTTGTCAGCGTCGACAACATGATGCGCCTTGTCCACAGCATCGGAATTGAACCCATGCTGCGGGATCTGGCCGACTATGTTGAGGCGGATTTCAAACGTTGGGAGTTGTTTGATAAAACGCCCCGCGTCGCCAGCCACTCCGATGTTGGCGTGATCGAGCTGATGCCGACCTCGGATGGCGAGGCCTATGGGTTCAAATACGTCAATGGGCACCCCAAGAACACCAGCGAAGGCCTGCAGACGGTCACCGCTTTTGGGCTTTTGGCGGATGTCTATACTGGCTATCCGGTGCTTCTGACCGAAATGACCATGCTCACCGCGCTGCGCACAGCAGCTACCTCAGCAATGGCCGCTAAGCATTTGGCACCAAAAGGGTCTGATACAATGGCGATGATCGGAAATGGTGCCCAATCAGAATTCCAAACCCTGGCGATGAAGGCCATCCTGGGTCTCAAAACCGTGCGCCTGTTTGACAAGGATGCGGAGGCAACCGCCAAATGTGCCCGAAACCTTGCCGCTGCGGGGCTGGAAGTGGTTTGTTGTACCACCCCGGAAGAGGCCATTGAGGGCGCGCAGATCCTCACCACCTGTACCGCTGACAAGCAGAACGCCACCATCCTCACCGACAATATGGTTGGCGCGGGCGTGCACATCAACGCCATCGGTGGTGACTGCCCTGGCAAGACGGAACTGGCCTCCGGCATCCTGACCCGCTCTGATGTTTTTGTGGAATTCCCACCGCAAACACGGATCGAGGGCGAAATCCAGCAGATGCCGGAGGATTTTGCAGTGACCGAGCTCTGGGAGGTGATCACCGGTCGGAAACAAGGTCGGCGCGACGACAAGCAGATCACCCTGTTTGACAGCGTTGGCTTTGCTATCGAGGATTTTTCCGCCCTGCGCTACATCCGTGACCGCATCAAAGAGACCGAGTTCTTCATCGAGCTGGACATGCTCGCCGATCCGGATGATCCGCGTGATCTGTTTGGAATGTTGCAACGGTCCAAGGCGTAAGTAGGTGATCTGAAAGCCCCGTCAGAGCCTATTTACTTCGTCTAAATTCAAAGACTTCAAGCGTCTAGCTCGGTGTCCCAGTAAAGAAAATCCATCCAACTGTCGTGCAGATGGTTGGGTGGGAATTTGCGCCCTGTATTGCGCAGTTCTTCGGCGCCGGGTTGTTTGGGCGCTTTGCGCAGGCTCATCCCAAGGTGATGCAGTGATTTGGATCCCTTTTTCAGATTGCACGGCGAACAGGCTGCCACCACGTTTTCCCAGCTGGTGATGCCCCCAGCCGCCCGTGGCACCACATGGTCAAAGGTCAGATCTCCGCGTGCACCGCAATACTGGCAGCAGAATTCATCCCGCAGAAACAAATTAAAGCGCGTGAAGGCAACGCGCTTTTGGGGTTTCACATAGTCTTTCAACACCACAACAGAAGGTATTCGGATCTCGGTACTGGGGCTATGTACCACCGCGTCATATTCCGCCAGAATATCCACCCGGTCCAGCCAGGCGGCCTTGACCGCCTCCTGCCAGCTCCAGAGTGACAGCGGGTAATAGGAGAGCGGCCGGTAGTCGGCATTGAGCACCAGCGCAGGATGCTGTCGCAATGCACTGGGTTCTCTCACAAAATCAGTTCTGAAATCGCCATCCATGATGCTACGTCTTCCTCGCCCTGTCTGCCCGTATCCGGCACCAGAGCGGGGAACCCGCCCCAGCATATGTGTAACTATATCTCGTGGTTTTCGTCTGACAAGCCCCGGTCAGCCACAAGATTTCGCTTGATCGCTAGCAGCCACGGGTAACAGCGCTGTGACGTTTGGCGCAGCACCCTGCCCCGGATGGCTTGCCAGCGCGGGTGCATCTGCCTATTGCAGCCCTATGACCCGTCTTATTCGCTTCAACAAACCCTTTGATGTACTGCCACAGTTTACTGATTCCGGTAGTGCTGGTTCGACGCGCAAAACCCTCAGCGCTTTTATCGATTGCCCCGGTGTCTATGCAGCTGGACGGCTGGATCGTGACAGCGAAGGCCTGATGTTGCTGACAGATACCGGTCGGCTACAGGCCTGGATCAGTGATCCACAGCACAAGATGGCCAAGACCTACTGGGTGCAGGTCGAAGGCACGCCTGACGCCAGCGCGATTTCAGCGCTGAGCAAGGGGGTGGAGCTGAAGGATGGTGTCACTCGCCCGGCCAAGGCCCAAGTGATCGAGGAACCCGCGGAGCTATGGGCGCGAAACCCGCCCATTCGCACGCGAAAATCCATTCCCACCAGTTGGATTTCGCTCACTCTGCGGGAGGGTAAAAACCGACAGGTGCGGCGGATGACGTCAGCAGTAGGTTTTCCAACGCTCAGGCTCATCCGCTACAGCATTGGCGCCTGGACATTGGATGGTCTGGCGCAGGGGGCCTGGGAGGATCTGGAGGTCCCAAAGATTCCAGGCCCAGCCAAACCCGTTCAATTGCCAAACAAAAGGGCCATTGAACGACGGACAAAGGCAAAACCCGCTGGAAAGCCGGATGGACCAACCTCTGGAGGAAACGGATCCGGCAAAAAAATTCGCAAAAAACACTCCCTCCCAAAAGGCAGGAAGTGAGAGTTCTAGGGGGCACTGGATCAGTCTGGGCTGAACAAACAGGCTCAGGCTCTTACATTCCTGCGGTCCCAAGCCTGATCTATGGCCTCAGAGCCCCAGTTTGTCGCGCATGAAGGCCAACGCCACGCTCAGCCCGTCTGGGGCGATGCCGTGACCAGTGCCTTTCATGATATGGGCAAAGACATCCTTAAAACCGGCCTCTCCCAGAGTTTCGGCGGCTTCGGGCAGGGATTGCGGCGGCACGACGTCATCTGCATCGCCATGCACCAGCATCACCGGCATCCGGCTCACCACCTCATCCTTGAAGGTGTCAGGAGACAGCAAACGCCCCGAGAAGGCGACGATGCCGGCCAGGGCATCTTCGCGGCGGGGCGCCACATTCAGGCTCATCATGGTGCCTTGTGAGAAGCCAAAGAGCACAACCTGCTCTGGCAGCACGTCCTCATCAACCATCAGCGCATCAAGAAAGGCGTTGAGATCCTCAACGGCGGCATTCATGCCACGCATGCTCTCCTCCTCGGAAGAGCCATCGATCCAGGGGATTGGGAACCACTGGTACCCCATGGGGGCACCGGGGCAGTTTTCTGGCGCATCGGGGGCCACAAACAGGGTGTCCGGCAGATGTTCCGCCAGCGGATCGGCCAGCCCCAACAGATCTGCACCATTGGCCCCATAGCCATGCAGAAACACCACGATCGACCGGGTCACCCCGGAGAGCGGCTCTCTGCGCTCAGCATTCAGTACACGAGTCATCGGATCCCTTCCCTGTCCTTTGCCACATGGTAATAGGCCCAGAGGATGCGGGCCGCAACCGACCGCCAGGGCGACCAGTCTTCGGCCAACCTACGCAGAGCGCGCTCGCTGGGGCGTTCGGGCAGATCAAACAGCGCCTTGGCGGCCTCTTGCAGGGCCAGATCTCCGGGGGCAAAGATATCTGCCCGGCCCAATGAGAACATTGCGTAGATCTCTGCTGTCCAGACCCCAACGCCTGTGACCTTGGTCAGGGTTTTGATAACCTCTTCTGTGGGGTGATCCCGCAGTGCCTCAAAATCGATCGCTTCATCGGCCAGTGCTTTGGAATACCGTATCTTTTGTCGGCTAAGCCCGGCGCTGCGCAGGTCATCTTCGCTGGCCTGTAAGATCTCTTCCTGAGTGGTGAGATGCGCGTCTATCAGGCGCTTCCAGATCGCATTGGCCGAAGCCACACTGACCTGCTGGCTAACAATAGCGCTGAGCAATTGGCCAAAGCCATCTGGTTTGCGCCGCAATGGCAACGGACCACATTGTGACAGGGCCAGGGCAAATCGTGGATCGTGATCGGCCAGCCAGGCGGCGCCTTCGTCGACACAGGCATCCGTACAGATGATACGACCCGCCAAAGGGGCGCAATCGGTCACAAAAGTGCTCATGGCGAACTCCTTCAAAGCGTTCTCTTTTTTAGCGACATTGTACCAAAGAGGGTCTTGCCGCTTGTTCCTTTGAATATTGATCGTTACGCATCCCATATGACAGATCACATGACCACCCCGAGCGACAGCGTCGCCAAGAAAAATGTCGCCATCCTGGTACTGGCCCAGGCCATCCTCGGCTCGCAGATGCCGATGATCTTTATCATTGGCGGGCTGGCCGGCCAGTCGCTGGCTTCGAACCCTTGTTTTGCGACGCTGCCGATTTCGTTGATTGTGGCGGGCTCGATGATGGCGGCGACGCCGATTTCTGCGATCATGCAGAAATGGGGTCGTCGCGCGGGTTTCTTCACCGGAGCGGCCTTTGGCGCCCTTGGAGGTGTCATTGGTGCCTATGGGCTCTACCTTGGCTCCTTTCCTGTATTTCTTTTGGGTAGCCTGCTGACCGGCGTTTATATGAGCGCCCATGGGTTTTACCGTTTTGCCGCCGCGGATACCGCCTCTGAAAGCTTCCGCCCCAAGGCGATTTCCTATGTCATGGCCGGCGGATTGCTCTCCGCCATTCTTGGGCCACAGCTGGTAAAGGCCACCAGCCAGGTCTTTGTTGTGCCCTTCCTTGGCACCTATCTGGCCGTTATCGCGGTGAATGTTCTGGGCTCGGGCCTGTTCCTGTTTCTGGACATCCCCAAACCTGCAGCCCTGCGCGAGGCCCTGCCAAAAGGGCGCAGCCGTATTGAGCTGCTGAAAACCCCAGCCATTGCGGTTGCGGTGATCTGCGCCATGGTCTCTTACGCGCTGATGAACCTGGTGATGACCTCTACGCCGCTGGCCGTTGTCGGCTGTGGTTTCAGCGAAGCCAGTGCTGCCGATGTCGTCACCCTGCATGTCCTGGCGATGTATGTGCCGTCTTTCTTTACCGGCCATCTGATCGCCCGCTTTGGCGTACACAAGATCGTCGCAGCAGGCCTGTTCATTCTTGCCGGCGCGGGCGCCGTTGCGCTGCAGGGGGTCGAGCTGGAGAACTTCTTTATCGCGCTTATCCTGTTGGGTGTGGGCTGGAATTTTGGCTTTATTGGCGCCACCACCATGCTGGCCAGCTCTCACTCTGTAGAAGAGCGCGGACGGATGCAGGGGCTCAATGACCTTCTGGTCTTTGGTGGTGTGACAATGGCCTCGCTGGCCTCCGGAGGGTTGATGAACTGCTCTGGCGGCAATCCGGTTGAAGGTTGGAATGCCGTAAATATGGCCATGGCACCCTTCCTGGTTTTGGCCGGCGGCGCGCTGCTTTGGCTGGCGTTGCGGCCTAAAGAAGCCTGACCAGGGAAACCTGATCCGGCCGAAATCAGAATTGAAAAGGCGCCCCTCTCTGGAAGGGCGCCCTTTTTTGATGAATTCAATTAGTTCCAGGTCTGCGTACACTCACCAGCTGCCGCGTGCCGCCAGCCACATCAAACTACCGCGCCTTCGAAATTCGCTCTGGCCGAGGCTCCCGTCGGCAACCCTACCGGGCTCTTTAATAACCTGCTTCAAGATCGATTTGGCCTGCCATCCGGGCAGCAAAGCCACAGCGGCCTGTTTGGAAACCTTGCCACGCTGTGTCTGCGCCTGCTCTATCCGGTCCAGGCCTTTGCGGGCCAAACCTTGCAGCCCCATGGGGGTCCCATCCAGCAGCGGAATACGTTTGTTTTTCACAAGTTCCGGAATGGCGCTGAACCAGTTGGAAATCCCAACCCCATAGGCAAACTGGCGTACCACCGCCTCCTCCACCTGCCCCAATGATGCCGCCGCCATCCACATTAGGTTTCCGGTTGTATGGTCAATGTAGCGGTCAAACGCAGCCTCGTCCTCAAAGGCATCGCGGTAGATATCCCAGCGCCGGGCCTCTGCCATCTCTTCGATATGAGCCGCCAGCTCTGGCCGCAGCAGCCGCCCCAGCGGCGTTGCCACCTGATGGCGGCGCACTGGCCCGCCCTGGGCTATTTCGCTGCCGATATCACGCCACCACTGCACCCGCATTTCGGCGATCATGCTTTCCTGGCTAGCCCAGGGGGCCCGCGCCAGTTCGATATTGAATGCATAAAGGGCAAACAGCAGTGGCCGCGCTGTGACAGGCGCTGCCATGGTTGCCAAAAACCGATCGGGATCCGCCTGTTGCACCAAGTCGGCGCAGCTGGTGAGGTCGTCATCAAAGGTCAAGTGAATGGCCCCTTTGGATGGCAGCTATATGCCACAGTTTCAAACTGACCCCCGAGTGTCGCAGCTGTCTCTACCGGATATCCGCGTCTGGATGGACGAAAGGAGTTTGAGGCTTTGGCACTCACTGGGCCGCTCCGCTGTCGCGGATTAGCTTCCAGCGCATGGCGTCTAACAGCGCATCAAAAGAAGCGTCGATTATATTGGCGCTGACGCCAACCGTGGACCAGCGCCGCCCCTTGCCATCCTCGCAATCAATGATAACCCGGGTCACCGCCTCAGTGCCGCCCTGGGTGATGCGCACCTTGAAGTCCACCAGGCGCATATCGTCGATGATTTCGGAATAGCGCCCCAGATCCTTGGCCAGGGCCTTGGCCAATGCGTTCACCGGCCCGCGGTCGCTGCCGGTCTCATCCATCGACTCGCTGACGGACAGGCGCTTTTCTCCATCCACCTTCACCACCACAACCGCCTCCGAGAGGCTGACCATGCGGTTATACTTGTTCTTGCGCCGCTCAACCGTGACCTTGTAACGCTTCACTTCAAAGAACTCGGGCGCCTGCCCTAGCTCGCTGCGCGCCAGCAGCTCAAAAGAGGCCTGGGCGGTATCATAGGAGTAGCCCTCCGCCTCGCGTTCCTTGATCTTGTCCAGAATACGGGCCAGGGCCGGGTCGCCCTTTTCGACCTCCAACCCTGCATCCATCAGCCGTTTCCGCAGGTTGGATTGACCGGCCTGGTTCGACATCGGGATGATCCGGGCGTTGCCAACCAGTTCCGGAGCGATATGTTCATAGGTGCTGGGATCCTTGAGGATGGCGCTGGCATGCAACCCGGCCTTATGCGCAAAGGCCGAGGCACCGACATAGGGCGCCTGTTTGGTCGGCACCCGGTTCAGGATATCGTCCAACATCCGGCTGAGCTTGGTAAGACCCGACAGCGCGTCCGGGCTGACGCCAATGTCAAACTGGCTGGCATAGGGTTCTTTCAGCAGCAAGGTCGGGATCAGCGTGGTCAGATTGGCATTGCCGCAGCGTTCGCCCAGCCCATTCAGGGTGCCCTGCACCTGACGAGCACCCGCCTCGATGGCAGCCAGCGAACAGGCCACAGCATTTTCGGTGTCATTGTGGGTATGAATGCCAAGGTTTTCACCCGGAATGCCTGCGTCGATCACCGCCTCGACGATGGCTTTGACCTCGCTGGGCATGGCGCCGCCATTGGTATCACAGAGCACAACCCAGCGTGCCCCAGCCGAAAGCGCCGCCTGACAGGCCGCTAGGGCGTATTGGGGATTTGCCTTATAGCCATCAAAGAAGTGCTCCGCATCATAAAGCGCCTCGCGCCCCTGCTGCACCACATGGGCGATCGAGGCACGGATGTTTTCCAGGTTTTCCTCAAGGCTAATCTCCAGCGCCGCAGTCACGTGATAGTCGTGGGATTTCCCCACCAGACAGACCGCCGAGGTGCCTGCGTTCAAAACTGCAGCCAGCACCTCGTCATTTTCAGCCGAGCGCCCGGCTCGTTTGGTCATACCAAAGGCCGTCATCGTGGCGCGGGTCTTGGGGGCCTGATCAAAAAACGCACTGTCCGTGGGGTTGGCGCCAGGCCAACCGCCTTCGATGTAATCAATACCTAGGTCGTCAAGCGCCTGGGTGATCTGCTTTTTTTCAGCAGTTGAAAACTGCACCCCCTGGGTCTGTTGGCCATCGCGCAGGGTGGTGTCATAGAGGTAGAGGCGTTCTTTGCTCATGCCAGCCCCTCCAGTTTCGCCAGATCAAAGTCCTGGCCCGGCACTAGTTCAACGCCTGCTTTACTCATGCGCACCTCGATCCCCGCTGCGATAAACCTGGTTTTTAGCCGATCCACCTCAGCGAAATCCTTGCTTTGCATCGCGGCATCCCGCGCGGCAGTCAGTTTGGCTTCATAGCTCGACAGATCAAAGTCAGGTTGGCTGACCCAGTCGCCCAACTCCTCGGTGAGCAATCCCAAAAGCTGTGCCCCAGCCAACAAGTCGGCTTTGGTGTACTTGGGGTTTATTTCCACGAATTCCTTGGGGATATCGCGAGCTATTGCATGAAGGTAAAAAAGAGCACTTGAAGTGTTTAAGTCGTCTGCTAGTGCCGTCACGATTTCCTTGGGTGCCTCTTTTGCCGGTTCGATGCCCGCAGTCAGCGCACGCCACTTGCGCAGCGTCGCCTCTGCCTCACCGGCCTTTTTCTCGGTCCAGTCCATTGGCTTTCGGTAATGGGTCTGTAGGAACACAAGCCGGATAACCTCTCCTGGCACGCCCTGATCCAAGAGATCATGCACGGTGAAGAAATTGCCTAAGGACTTGGACATCTTCTTGCCTTCGACCTGCAGCATCTCATTGTGCAGCCAGTATTTTGCAAAGCTGTCATCGCCATTGGCGCAGCAGCTTTGCGCAACTTCATTCTCATGATGGGGGAACATCAGGTCATTGCCGCCACCGTGGATGTCAAAAGTCTTGCCTAACAGTTCGTAGGACATGGCAGAGCATTCGATATGCCAGCCCGGCCGTCCACGCCCCCAGGGGCTCTCCCAGCCCGGTTGCCCCGCATCAGAGGGCTTCCAGAGAACAAAATCCATCGGGTTCTTCTTGTAGGGCGCAACTTCAACACGGGCGCCGGCAATCATGTCATCCACCGAACGCCCCGAAAGCTGGCCATAGCCCTGGCGCCAGCTGTCTACGGCAAACAGCACATGGCCCTCTGCCGCATAGGCGTGACCCTTGGCAATGAGATCTTCGATCATAGCGACCATGTGGGGAATAAACTGCGTGGCGCGGGGCATATGATTTGGTTCAAGCGCTCCCAGCGCGCCCATATCATCAAGAAACCACTGGATGGTCTCATCGGTGATCTCGCCAATGGAGCGGCCACTGTCAGCGGCGCGCTTGTTGATCTTATCATCCACATCAGTGAAATTGCGCGCATAGGTCACATGATCCGCGCCGTAGACTTCGCGCAGCAAGCGGTACAGCACGTCAAAGACCACAACAGGCCGCGCATTGCCCAAATGCGCCCGGTCATAGACGGTGGGTCCACAGACATACATCCGCACATTCTTGGCATCAATCGGAGTGAACTCCGATTTTTTGCGGGTCTTGGTATTGTGCAGTTTGATCGTCGTCATGACAGGCTCCTTGGTGGGACCGAATGGGCAGGCGCGCACAGCGGGCTTAGCAACTTGTCAGGGTGAAGAAAACGACAGAAACCAACCCGCTGAGGATTTCAGCAGGTAATGCAACAGATAATGAAGGTGCAATTCTGGTTCATATCACGGGCTTTACCACGTCCCTCGGGCTGCGCCAAGTCTGTTATCTAAAACAGAAAGGCCGCCCCCAGGGAAATCTGGTTCGGGGACTGACGTGGCGCAGTACCGGCGCGTGCGCCACCAGAATGATGCAGGAACTCACCAGTCAGTTGCAGGGCGCGATTAAGCGAAATCCGCAACCCAATCCCGAGGGTCTCTCCCGCCGCATCTGCTGTCCGCCCCCGGAGCTGGTGCTGACCAAAACTGACATAGCCAAGGCTGTCGCCAAAATCACACCCCGCCCGGAGTGTCACCGCCTCACCGTTGGCACGCAGGCCCGGAAACCCCTGGCTACCTACGCTCGACAACGGGCTTTGGCCGCGGCGATAGCTCCCGCCCAGAACAACTGTTCCCAGATCACGGTCGGTGGAAAACGCAATGCGCAGCTCACGGTCCAACGTTCCTGCGCCCAAAAACGAAGGCGCAATTGAACGGTCCGTGTTAAAGTAGCTGGAGCTCCAGTCGCCAGCCAAGGCAGGCACAGCGAGGGCCGACAGACAGCCGACCACAAGGATCCTCGCATACTTGTTTTGGTGTACCACAGCAGCTGGCATTTTTTCTTGCCCTATCACAGCGCAGTTCAATGCGCGACATTCCCATGGTGCCTATTCTCGGTGAAACTTCTTAACGAGCTGTGCAGGCAGCCTTGTTCTTCTTCTTTTGTGCGAAATTTTCACGGAACATTTTTATTCTTCAAATTCAGAGTGTTTCGCCTCATTGTTGAGCGGGTTTCTGAAGGCAAGATGCAAATTTAACGCGTGGGAGACAAAATGGATCGGCTGCATTTTTCACCGAGGTCGCAAACACGCTAGAATCGGCGGCCAAAAGCGCCAAATCTGAAGGGGAGCTTGAAAAGGATCCAAGATGCTGGCGGAACGCAGTGTAATCAGTCTGGTGTGGCGCACGATTGGTGCCGCCCGAGGCCGTGCAGCCCGGGGACGCCCCTTGGGGCCGTTGTTTTTCACCCTCTGAACAACAGCATCTCCCGCTTCAAGGATCTCAAAGATGACCGATCAATCCGGCACCCCCACCCGCTCCTCAAGCCGCAGCGGCGGGCGCGCTGCCCGCCGTTCTGCACGGGCCAATGCCCTACCCGAGCACCTGCGCCCCATCCGTCCCGGCATGGAAGGCGGAACCCTGAAACCTCTCACTCAGGATGGCATGGAACGTATCCACCGGGCCGCCTTGGACGCCTTGGAGACCATCGGTCTGGCCGACGCGCCGCCAAGCGGCATCGAATACCTGACCAAGGCAGGCTGCATTCTGGGCGATGACGGCCGAATTCGCTTCCCCCGCGCTCTGGTGGAGGACATGCTAACCAAGGCCAATCGCTCAATCACCCTCTACAGTCGAGACGGCAAACAGGATCTCGAACTCTCAGGGCACCGGGTGCATTATGGCACCGCTGGCGCGGCGGTTCATATGGTTGACGTGGACGGTCGACACTACCGGGATTCCACCGTGCAGGATCTGCACGACGCCTCCAGAATCTGCGACAAGCTCGACAATATCCATTTTGTTCAACGTCCTATGGTCTGTCGTGACATTGCCGACAACCTCGAGATGGACCTGAACTCGATCTATGCCACCACCTCTGGCACCACCAAACATATCGGTACCTCCTTTTCAGAACCCGGATTTGTCGCTCCGGCAATGGAGATGCTGCATATGATCGCCGGGGGCGAGGACAAATGGCGTGAACGCCCCTTTGTCTCCAACTCCAACTGCTTTGTGGTGCCGCCGATGAAATTTGCCACCGAAAGCTGCGAAGTAATGGAGGAATGTATCAAATACGGCATGCCCGTCTTGCTGCTTTCGGCTGGCATGGCTGGGGCTACCGCGCCCTCGACCATTGCCGGCGCCATCACCCAGGCGGTGGCTGAATGTCTGGCAGGATTGGTCTATGTCAACGCGGTGAAGCCCGGCGCCCCGGCGATTTTTGGCACCTGGCCCTTTGGCCTGGATCTGCGAACCGGCGCCATGACTGGCGGATCAGGTGAGCAGGCGCTTCTCACAGCAGGCTGCGCCCAGATGCATAAATTCTATGACCTGCCCGGCGGCGCGGCTGCGGGCATTGGCGATAGTAAACTGCCCGATATGCAGGCCGGTTGGGAGCAGATGTGCTCCAATGTTATGGCGGGTCTGTCTGGGCTGAACATGGTTTATGAAGCCGCCGGCATGCATGCATCCTTGCTAGGGTTTTGCCATGAATCCCTGATCTTAGGAGATGATCTTATTGGGCAGGCCCTGCGCTGTGTGCGCGGTATCGAGGTGACCGATGAAACCCTGGCGGTAGACCAGATCGCCGATGTCTGCCTCAATGGTCCTGGTCATTACCTGGGCACCAGTCAGACCCTGGGGCGCATGCAGGCTGATTATGTCTACCCGGCGCTTGGCGATCGGACCTCGCCGAAAGAATGGGTGGAGCTTGGCAAACCCGATCTGCTGAACAAGGCGACAGCCCGCAAAGACCAGATATTGTCAGAGAGATCAGCAGCCTGTTTTGATCCCTTAGTGGATCAGAAAATCCGTGAGCGATTTAATATCCATCTCACCCACTGATCACTGGTCGCCTAGGGCTGATACAGATTGGCACCGGCGAGGAGCAAATCCTGCCGGTTCCACAAGTCCTATCGCGCCTTCAGCACTTGACGGCAATACTCAAGCCAGTCCCCAAAGGCCAGGGGGCGCTCCCGTTTGCTACGCATATAGCGCAGTTCATGACGTCTGAGCTCGGGTGAGACGCTGGCGCTGACCTGCCCGGCATGGACCCGGTTCACCACCAGGGTTTCCGGAGAAATCACCGGATCCCCCAAGCGATCCCACAGCCGCTGATAGAGGTCAACATCCATCAGCCAGATCAGTTCTTCGTCGAAGAACTCGAGCAGTTCACGCCGCATCGCCAGCACTGAGGGGCTGGAAACAGTGTTTTTGCCAAACTTCAACTTGCTCGTCAGGCGCGGCACCATGGGGCGTTCAACGGCACCGCCCCCCCGACTAACGCCCGACCCGCAGAGATGCCATTTTCCCGTTATTCCAATCGCTTCGACGATTGTCTTTAAGGCATCACCCCCATTCAAATAGTCATCCTGAAACAGGATCTTGATGATGTCCCCTTCGGCCTGACGCATGGCATTGTTCACATTTCCTGAAGCCTGTCGCTTGCCCTCATGGTTCCAAATGTGCCGGATCTGCAAGCGGTCTGAGAAGCTGGCGCAGACCTCTGCTACCGCCTCATCATCGGATTGATCGGAAACCACCACCTCAAAATCCGTAAAGCTTTGCCTGGTCAGGATCTCAAAGGATTCTGCCAAAAAGCCTGCTCCCATGCCGCCCATGGAATAGGTCGGAATGCACAGACTAAGCTGGGGCATGGCACGGGCCTCCTACAGGGCTGGCTGTCTGGCCAAGCGGATCAGGCAAACAGC
>NZ_JBDWPJ010000023.1:0-5561 GCF_039971195.1 Pseudophaeobacter sp. | reverse complement strand
CGCGATATCGGTTTTGGGTATTGAGCGCAGCGTGATCACGACCTTGGCCTCTGTCTCGCGCAAAATGGCGCTGATCTGTTCCGGTTCGAGTAGCGGATTGATCGGCGTGACAATCCCCACCGACATCGCCCCCATCATCGCAACCACGGCTTCGCAGCAATTGGGCAGGACCAGCGCTACAACGTCGCGTGGACCAATGCCCAGCCCATGCAGCATATTGGCGCATTGGGTGACTTGGGCTTTTAAGTCGCCGTAGCTGAGTGTGCGGGCCGGATCCGTCGGTCCCGAGGTCAGCTGAAAGGTCACGGCGGGGCGGTTGGCATGTTTGCCTGCAACCCCGTCGAGCATCTCATAAATTGTCTTATAGGGTTGAACCCTGTCCCAGGATGTTTCTGCTGCCAGGGCCCGTTTCTCGGCATAGGCCTGCTGCAGCTCTTGGTCCTGTTTCGCTAGATCTCTTGTATCCGCCATTGTGTCTCCCTCCCTCGGCAAGAATGCCGGTCCCAGGCACCAATCTGGGACAGGAGCACAGCGCTTGGCGACAGTTTTTGTAGGCTACGTGGCGAGACCGTAGAGTGGGGATTGCAGGAAGAATCCTATAACAGGCATATTTTTAAGGATAAACTGGGGGGAACTGGATTGGTTTCTTAAACTTGACATCGCTAAGATGTATCGACCATCTTAGCGATGATAAGATTGAGTGGGGAGGAGAACCATGAAGGATTACGATGCAATCGTGATCGGAGCGGGCAATGCGGGGCTCACTGCGGCAGTGACTTTGCAACGCGGCGGGATGCGCACCCTGCTGCTGGAACGGCACAATATTCCCGGTGGCTGCGCCACCTCATTTCTGCGCGGAGACTACGAATTCGAAGTCGCCCTGCACCAGCTTTCGGGTCTGGGCACCAAAGACCAGCCGGCTATTCTGCGCAGCGTCTTTGACAAGATGGGGATCAGCGACAAGGTCGAATTTGTCGAAGAGCACCACCTCTATCGCTACGCGGTTCCCGGTGTGATCGACATCACCCTGCCTGCCAGCGTCGAAGGTATAGTCGAGGTCTTGAGCGCCGCCTTCCCAAAGGAGGTGGGGAAGCTCAAACCTTTCCTGCAACTTTGCGAAGTCCTGACGATGGAGGCCTATCTGGCCCTGCCGCGGGCCCGTGCCTCGGGTGACCCGGAGATGCTCAAGCGCAATTGCCGGAACTTTGTCAAATACGGGCTGCGGGACGCGCAATCGGTGCTGGACGAGTTTTTTGACGATGGCGTGCTCAAGGCCGTTCTGGGCGGTTATTGGGGCTATATGGGCTTGCCGCTCAAAGAGCTGCCTTTCTCCGACCTTGGCGTGATGCTCTATGCCTATGCGGCGATGAAGCCCTGGCATGTGGTGGGTGGCTCGCAATCCCTGTCCAATGCGCTCCTGGACAGCTACCTGGAGGCCGGGGGCGAGGTGCGGTTCAACTGTAGTGCCGAGGAAATCCAGACCGAGGCTGGCGGAGTCTGCGCGGTGCGCACTGAACATGGCGAGACCTTTACCACCAATCAGGTGATTTCAAACGCGAGCTCGATCCTGACCTATAATCAGCTGCTGGATCGGCCCGAACTGGCCGGGGAGGTCCGTGAAGATTTCAAGTCGCGCCGCATGGGGGTGTCTGGCTTTGTGCTCTACCTCGGGTTGGACTGCACCCCAGAGGAGCTTGGCCTGACCTGCGCCACCAATTTTGTCGCCTCGACCCTGGATGATGAGGCGCAGCATGCCTGTGCCAAAACGCTGGAGGGTGCACCCAAAGGCTGCCTGTTCACCTGCTACACGGTAGGCGACGAAACCCTTGCCCCAAAGGGCAAATCCGTAGTGGCACTGATGTGCCTGCAATACGGCTCCGCCTGGGATGATGTTGCTCCCGAAGACTATGCAGCAACCAAATTTGCCTATGCGGAAAAGCTGATTGATCTGGCCGAAACCGTTCTGCCGCCAATCCGTCAGCATATCGAAGAGATCGAAGTGGCCACACCCATGACCATGATGCGTTACCTCAATACGCCTGGTGGGGCGATCTATGGCTTTGGCCAGGACATCACCGACCACGGCGCGGTACGGGACCGGGTGCGCCCGGTGGATGGGCTGCATCTGGCAGGCGCCTGGAGCGGCATGGGGGGCTTTCAGCCGACCTATCAGGCCGGGGCCTCGGTGGCGGGATCGATCCTGCGTAAACAGAACAAGAAGGGGGCCTGAGCCATGGCGACCAAGGATATTCGCAGCGTCATCGACGGGTTCGACCAGGCACGTTCCTTGATGCAGGACCGGGCAGGCATGGGACAGGATTTTGCCCAGGAAGGTGCCCGCGTGCAGGGCAAGATGCGGGCGCTACATCCTAAGCGACTGAAGCTGGCCGTTTCAGATGTCATCGCGGAAACACCTAGCAGCCGCACCCTGCGCTTGACCTGCGATGACGGTCCCCTGCCGCCTTTTCTGGCTGGCCAATACATCAACCTTTTTGTGACCGTGGAAGGCGTTGAAACGGCGCGTCCCTTTGCGATCTCCTCGGCACCGCAAGAGCGGGATTATTATGATCTGACCGTGCGCAAACTACCGGGCGGCTTTGTCAGCCCCTGGCTGGTCGAGGGGCTGCAGCCCGGTGCTCAGGTCACCTCGACGGGGCCGATGGGCTCCTTTTACGTCAATCCGATCCATCATGGCGATGATCTTGTGTTCCTGGCGGGCGGGTCAGGCGTGGCTCCGGCGATCAGCATGATCCGTGACATCGCCGCGACAAAGCGCCCCGTGCGCTTTCATCTGATCTATGGATCTCGCCAGGCTGATGACATCATCTTTGACCGCGAACTGGCAGATTTGGACGCTGCGCATGATTTCCTGAGTGTCACCCGCGTGATCTCGGAACCTGATGAGGACTACCAGGGAGAAAGGGGCTTCATTGATGCTACCCTGCTGGAGCGTCTCTGCGCTCCCTTAGCGGGCAAAACTGTCTATCTTTGTGGCCCGCCTGCAATGAATGAGGCCTGCGCCGGTGCGCTGCGCGCGGTCGGGGTCCCCGACAAAAGGGTTCACATCGAAGCCAACGGCCCGCCAGTTGATCCCACGCTCTGTCCGGGTTGGCCCCAAGACCTGCAGGCTGATGCGCCTGTCACTGTGACGGTTCGCGGGCAGGGGTCTTTTGAAACGCAGGTCGGCGAACCGCTGCTGAATGCCCTGGACCGGGCCGGCTATCAGGTTGAGAACGCGTGCCGCTCCGGCGAATGCAGCCTCTGTCGGATCAAGGTGATTTCCGGTGAGGTTTTCAACCCGTCCGAAGCTCGTCTGCGTCAGTCGGATCAGAAATTCGGCTGGGTGCATGCCTGCGTTGCCTACCCGTTGTCGGATTTGGAAGTCTTGATTTAGAGGCCAATATCGGCGTTCACCCGCCCCCGGACTGGGCTGGTGGGCGCGCCTGTGTTTCCATCAGGATGCGCAGGATCTCACCGGCACCTTCTGGGGGGGGAGTGATCAATCCGTCTCCGATCAAAGAGGCAAGTCCATGCACCGCGCTCCAAGCCCCCTGTGACAGGATCTCGGCCCGCTTGGGGTCTCGCACCAAGAGGGCGAATTCGGTCAGAAGTAGAGCGTAGGGTCGCTGTGCTACAATGACCAACTGATCCTGACTGTCCGGCTCTGCAGCGGTGTCCGTAACCGGCGTCATGATTGAAATCATCAAACGATACAGGTTTAGGTGTTCTAATGCGAAGGCCACATAGGCCTCGCCAAAGGCGATGATCTGGTTGGCTGATGTCAGGTCTGGGGCTCTGCGTGCCTCCATCGCTGCGGTCAGGTCGGCAAACCCAGTGGCGCAGATTGCCCGCAACAGGGATTTCTTATCCGGGAAATGCGCATAGGGGGCGGTGCGGCTAACCCCGACCTGCGCTGCAACCGTTCGCAGCGACAGTGCGTCAATTCCCTGCTCCTGCAGCAAGTCGCGCCCGGCCAGAACAAGAGCACGCGCCAGATCGCCATGGTGATAAGACTTGGTCTTTTTGGCCATCCTGCCCCGCTGCAATGCCCTCCGGATATTCGCAATTCGATTTGCCGGACTTTGGGGGCAAGGTCTAGCTTGGATTGCAGAGCGGGGTCAAATGGACACGAAGCCGCCTGGGGGTGCCAGTTAACACCAACCTTGCGGTCACTTTCTACTCTAACCGCATCAATGGCCTTTGCCAGTGCTTTACGCGCTGCATGGAACTGGCGATATCGCCACGTGCAAGATCCGGTGACCGGGCAATACCCGCCAGAGCAAACCATCGTCAGCAATATTGAATACGCTCCCTATGGGCCGACACGCAGCCTGACCTATGGTGATGGAGCCACCCAGACCCGCAGCCATGACAGTTCTTACCGGCTGACGCGCCTGCTGGATGATCTGAACGGTACTTCCTTGCGCGATGTAAGCTATGGCTGGTCGCTGCGGGACAATCTGTTGTCGACCACCGACAATCTGGATGTAACCCAGAATGAGGCTTTCCAATACTCCGCCCAGCAACGCCTGTCTGATGCCGATGGTGCCTATGGCGATCTGGATTTTGCCTATGATCTGAACGGCAACCGCACCAGCCGCAGCGTGACCAGCAATGGCTCCACCCAGAGTGAGAGCTACAGCTATCCGCTCAGCTCGAACCGGTTGCAAAGCACCGCCTTGGGCACCAGCAGCCGGGCGCTGAGCTATGACGGTGCGGGCAATGTCACCAGCGATAATCTGGACGGCAGCATCTATACCTATAGCTATGACGCCGCCAACCGGATGACCGCCCTGTCGATCAATGGCGTCGCCCAGGCTGAGTACCGCTACAATGCCCTGGGTCAACAGGTCAGCCGCTATCTGGTGGCTGAGGATAAGACCATCCACACCATCCATGATCTGGATGGCAACCGCATTGCCGAGTTCGAATACGATCCCATCACCCGCGCCACCGTGCTGCTGCGGGAATACATCTGGCTCGAGGGGGAACCCATCGCGGTGGTGGAGAATGACCAGATCTACTATCTGCGCACCGATCACATCGGCCGCCCGCGTTTTGCCACCGATGCGGCGGGGCTGACCGTCTGGCAGGCCAACTATCTGCCCTTTGGCAAGCTGCATGTCACCACGGGCAACAACCCCGATCTGCGCATTCCGGGGCAATGGTTCCAGGCAGAGAGCGGCTTGTTTCAGAACTGGATGCGCGACTACGACCCCACCCAGAGCCGTTATCTGCAGGCTGATCCGTTGGGCCTGGTCGACGGGCCGAGCCTCTACGGCTATACTGGTCAAAATCCAATGAAGTTGACTTGCTCCCCTGAAAGGCTTTGTTGCACAAATAGCCTGAGGGGATTCATCTTGTGAATCCAGGATGATAACTAGAGGCTATGAGCAGTTGGGCCCCTACGAAATACAAGATCAAGAACTGGTCGGCTTACAATGAAGCGTTGAAGCGTTGCGGATCGCTTTCAATCTGGTTTGATCCTGAGATGATTTGGACACCGCCACCAAGCGGCAAGCGCGGGCGGCAGTCCCAATTCAGCGACGCTGCAATCCAGA
>NZ_JBDWPJ010000022.1:0-5428 GCF_039971195.1 Pseudophaeobacter sp. | reverse complement strand
AGTGAATGCGGCACCATGCTGTTTCACCGCGAGCTGAGCGACAATCAGAATGTCTGCACCAATTGCGGCCATCACATGCATATCACCCCGCGTGATCGCTTTACTGCGCTGTTTGATGGCGGTGTTTTCACTGAGGTCTCCGTGCCAGAGCCACTGGCCGACCCGCTGAAATTCCGCGATCAGAAAAAATATCCTGACCGGATGAAGGCGGCGCAGAAAAAGACCGACGAGAAAGAGGCCATGCTGGTGGCTTCTGGCGAAATCGGCCGCACGCCTATCGTCGCCGCAGCGCAGGATTTCTCCTTCATGGGCGGCTCCATGGGCATGTATGTTGGCAATGCCATTGTGGCCGCCGCCGAAGAGGCGGTGAAACTGGGCCGCCCGCTGGTGCTGTTCTCAGCCGCAGGCGGTGCCCGCATGCAGGAAGGCATCCTGTCGCTGATGCAGATGCCGCGTACCACCGTGGCGGTACAGATGCTGAAAGAGGCCAACCTGCCTTACATCGTTGTGCTGACCCATCCCACCACCGGTGGCGTGACCGCCTCCTATGCGATGCTGGGCGATGTGCATGTCTCCGAACCCAATGCGCTGATCTGTTTTGCCGGCCCGCGGGTGATCGAACAGACCATCCGCGAAAAACTGCCCGAAGGCTTCCAGCGGGCAGAATACCTGCTGGACCACGGCATGCTGGACCGGGTGATCCCGCGCACCAAGATGCGCGACGAGCTGATCACCATCATCCGCATGCTCATGGGGCTGTCACCTCAGGTGGTGGGCGACCTGCCGGCCCCCGTGGCGCCTCTGGACGCCGCGAAAACCCCTGAAACTGCCGCAGAGCCTCCAGCTGACAAGGGCTGATCACCCTAGAGCAGATCTTGCTTGACTGCGGCCCGCCTGTTTTGGGCGGGCCGTTTTGCTTGGCACCCCCCTGTCCTCGTTCTCCAAGAGTGCACCTCATGACCCAGACCACCTCTGATGCCATCCTCGCCCGCATGTTGGCGCTGCACCCAAAGATCATCGATCTGACCCTGGACCGGGTCTGGCGCTTGTTAGAGCGGCTGGGCAACCCCCAGGACAATCTGCCACCGGTAGTCCATATCGCTGGCACCAATGGCAAAGGCTCTACCCAGGCGATGATCCGCGCCGGTCTCGAGGGCTGGGGCAAATCGGTGCATGCCTATACCTCGCCACATCTGGCGCGGTTTCACGAACGTATCCGCCTGGGTGGGGAGCTGATCTCCGAGGCGCATCTCACCGAGATCCTCGACGAATGCTACGCCACCAATGGCGCGGACAGCATCACCTATTTTGAGATCACCACTGTGGCTGGCCTGCTGGCCTTTGCCCGCAGCCCGGCGGATTTCACCCTGCTGGAGGTGGGCCTGGGCGGGCGGCTGGATGCCACCAATGTGATTGCCAGGCCCGAAGTGACGGTGATCACCCCCATCTCCATCGATCACGAGCAATTCCTGGGCGATACCCTGGCCAAGATCGCAACAGAGAAAGCCGGGATCATCAAACGCGGGGTGCCGGTCATTGTCGGCCCCCAACCGGATGAGGCGATGGAGGTGATCGAGGCCACGGCCGCCCGTCTTGGTGCGCCGCTGGTGGCCTATGGTCAGCACTGGCATGTCTATGAGGAACGCGGCCGCCTGGTGTTCCAGGATGAGCGCGGCCTGTTGGATCTGCCCCTGCCTGCCTTGCTGGGGGCGCATCAGGTGCAGAATGCCGGCGCGGCGCTGGCGGTGCTGCGCCACCTCGGGGCGGGGGAATCCGCCTGTGAGGCGGCAATGACCCAGACCCAATGGCCCGCCCGGATGCAGCGGCTCAAAAACGGGCCCCTGGTAGACTTGGCAGGCCAGGCCGAGCTCTGGCTGGATGGGGGCCATAACGCCGCCGCCGGTGAGGCGCTGGCAGATCTGCTGGCAGCTCTGCCCAAACGTCCAACCCATCTGATCTGCGGCATGCTCAACACAAAAGACGTCACCGGCTATCTGGCGCCCCTGGCCAGAGAAGCGGCAAGCCTTACCGCAGTCTCGATCCCGGATGAGGTCAATACCCTGCCCGCTGCTGAGACCCAAGCCGCTGCCAAACTGGTTGGTCTCACAGCAACAACAGCAGCTTCAACCAGTGAGGCGCTACAGGCGATCCTGCAGCAAGACCCAGAGGCGCGGGTTTTGATCTGCGGCTCCCTCTATCTTGCAGGCCATATCCTGCGCGAAAACGGCTGACCCGGTCCGCGCAGGCGTGCCTTGCTTTTCATTTGGCCAAAAAATATCCTGGGGGTGAGCGCCCCGGGCGCGAGGGGGCAAAGCCCCCTACCATATCCGCTAAAGCCCCCTGTGTTGGCGGCCTCTCTTTTTTCGGCCTGCCCCCAGTTTACTTGGCCTGCCCCCAGTCCTGATCCTGCATTTCGCGCAGGCGAGAGGCGGTGCGTTCAAACTCAAAGGCACCATCACCCTCGACATAAAGAAACTCAGGCTCGGCGGCGGCGGAACAGATCAGCCGCACCTGAGCTTCATAGAGCGCATCTATCAGAGTGACAAAACGCTTGGCTTCGTTGAAATTGCTGCGGCTGAGCCGCGGGATATCCTCCAGCACCAGCACCTTCACCTCCTCGGCAATGGCAAGGTAATCGCCGGGTCCCAGCATCTTGCCACAGAGGTCAAAAAACGTCGCTCGCGCCACCCCGTTGCGAAAGGCCGGCAGCACCACTTCGCGGCCCTTGACCTCCAGTGTCAGCGGCTGGGCATCACCGCCGGAGAGATCCTGCCAGATCGCCAGCATGGCCTCGCGCGCCGCAGCATCCGCCGGGGCAAAATAGACCTGACTGCCCTTCAAACGGTCCTGGCGATAATCCACCGGGCTGACCATCTCCCAGACTTGCATCTTGTCCTTGATCAGCGCGATGAAGGGCAGGAACAATTGCCGGTTCAAACCGTTCTTATAGAGCTCATCCGGCAGCCGGTTGGAGGTGGTGACGACGCAGACATCTGCCGCAAACAGCGCCTCAAACAAACGCCCTACAATCATTGCATCGGTAATGTCAGTGATCTGCATCTCGTCAAAGGCCAGCACCCGCACCGATTCTGCCACCTCCTGCGCCACCGGTGCCAGCGCGTCCTGCACGCCCTCCTTGCGGGCCGCATGCATTTTGGCGTGGATTTCCTGCATGAAGGCATGGAAATGCACCCGGCGCGCCGGGATATCGCCGAGACTGTCGACAAAGAGGTCCATCAACATGGATTTGCCCCGGCCAACGCCGCCCCACAGATACAGCCCCTTGGGCGCCGGGGCCGGGCTGGCGCGGCGAAACAGCCCGCGTTTCACCGGCTCGGCCTGCAACCCGGCCGAGATCCGGTCGAATTGCGGCAGAACCGCTTCCTGGGCGGGGTCGGGGCGCAGATCGCCATTGGCAATCTTTTGGGTATAAAGCGTGCTGAGATCAGTCATAAGACTGCTTTACCCTGCGAGGGGAGTGAATAAAAGTCAGTCTCAAATTTGGGCCCGGTGACAGAATGAAGAATACGTATTAGGGTTGAGTGGTTTCCCGGCAATTTGACAGTATTATATTTCTAGCGCGATGAGATTGAAGTTATGGACATTAAGAAGCCAAACGATCCAAGTCGAGAAAATGAAAACGAAGCCTTTGCTTGGTTGTCGAAGGATACATCGAGTCTCACGGGCAAGCTTGCAGAATTGGCCACTGGTTCGATGTCTGCAGGCCAGAGGCAAGCCATTTCGGAGGACGTGGCGCAGGATGTCAGGACACTCCATGGTGTTGTTAGCAAGGCTGCAGAAGTTTACGGTGATTTGCAATCTACTCAGGCGGAGCTCTACGTAGACCTGAAACAAACAAAAGCCGGGCAAGCGGCGCTACAAGAGCAATTGGAGGAGGCTAGACAGTATGCATCCACCTTAACCGCTCGCGCTACAAAAGAACTTGATATTCATCACCAACAAACCTTGGCGGATTTTGAAAAGGGTCTAGAGGTCGCTCAAGCAGCTTTTACCGAACAGCAAGCCATCCGGGCTCCCGTTGAGTTGTGGAAAGAAAAGCAGACAGAACACGTATCAGCAAGAAAGGTGAGTTTTTCTCTCTTTGTTTGGGGGCTTGTCGCTGCTGCTGCTTTCATTCTGCTGCTAATCTTTCTCCTGGTCACTCAGGCTGAACTTATCTCCACGCTTTTGGCACCAGTTGGTTGTGACCCGGCTAACCCCGCAACAATCTGTTCTGGATTTAGCCTAAAAGGTGCCTTGGTGGCCGGGGGTGTGCTTGCCCTTTTTACACTGTTGCTGTGGTTCATCCGCTTGCAGATGAAACTCTATTTGGCAGAGCGGCATTTGGCACTGGATGCACGGGAGCGGCTTGCCTTTGCCCAGTCCTACCTTGGTCTGGTGCGTGAAGGGGACGTTTCAGAAGAAGCAAAAGAGCAGCGCGCGTTAGTCTATGCTGCACTGTTTCGGCCCGCGAGTGATGGCACTGTCAAAGATGAAGGGAGCTTAGATCCGTCGGTGACAGCTGCTCTGGCCAAGTTTTTGATGAAACCATAAGAGCCCTTCACATCAAAATTCCTTAACTGGGCAAGCAATATCTTTGATTTGACCGGGCTGGGAATTCCCATAGTCTCGCCGCTCTGATCAGGAGAAGCCTCATGTCGCGCAGTGTCACGCCCCTTTTTACGCCGGTCTTGATTGTCGGCTGCGTCATCATCATGGCCAGCTTTGCCGTGCGGGCGTCCTTTGGGGTGTTTCAGATCCCTATTGCCGAGGAGTTTGGCTGGCTACGGGCCGAGTTCTCCTTAGCCATCGCCATTCAGAACCTGGCCTGGGGCATTGGCCAGCCGATCTTTGGCGCGCTGGCCGAAAAACTGGGTGATCGCAAGGCCATCATCCTCGGGGCCATTACCTATGCCGCCGGCCTGGTGCTGAGCGCCGGGGCCACAACCCCGTTTGAAATGCAGGCCTATGAATGGCTGGTGGGCTTTGGCATCGCGGGCACTGGCTTTGGCGTGGTGCTGGCGGTGGTGGGCCGGGCCAGCTCGGATGAGAACCGTTCGATGTCTTTGGCGATTGTCACCGCTGCGGGCTCTGCCGGGCAGATCGTCGGTGCACCAACGGCAGAGTTCCTACTGTCGATGATGAGCTGGCAATCGGTCTTTTTGGTCTTTGCCGGCGCGGTGCTGGCACTGATCCTGACACTGCCGCTGATGCGCGCACCGCAGATGGCCAGCAAGGCGGAACTGGAAGCCAGCATGGGCGATATCCTCAAACAGGCGATGAAGGATCCGTCTTTCACCCTGATCTTCCTGGGCTTTTTCTCCTGTGGCTATCAGCTGGCCTTTATCACCGCGCATTTCCCCGCCTTTGTCACTGAAATGTGCGGGCCGATCCTGCCGGGGGGGGCGTTGCACAGCATGGGGATCAC
>NZ_JBDWPJ010000021.1:0-12327 GCF_039971195.1 Pseudophaeobacter sp. | reverse complement strand
GGCGGCCCTGTTTCTGGGGGAACAGGTCGGCTGGCGGCGTTGGAGCGCTATCTGTGTCGGTTTTGCTGGTGTTCTGATGATTGTACGCCCTGGTCTGGAAGGCTTTGATCCATCGGTCTTTTTGGTGCTCTTCGCGGTGCTGGCCATTGCAGCGCGAGATCTCTTGACCCGTTTTGTCGACACAACAGTCTCTTCGGCAGTGGTGAGCTTTCAGGCCTTTGCCTCGCTCATTGTGGCTGGCGGGTTGCTGCTGGTCTTTACCTCCGGCGAGCCCACTGCAGTGGATGGGCGTCAGGCCCTGATGATGCTGGGCGGGATCATCTTTGGGGTCGGCGGCTATTACGCCATCGTTATCGCCACCCGCATTGGCGATGCCTCTGCCATCACCCCGTTTCGCTATAGCAGGCTGTTGTTTTCTATCCTGGTCGGAGTGGTAGTCTTTGGAGAGCGGCCCGATGCAATGACCCTGGGCGGTGCGGCGCTGATTATCGCCTCTGGTCTCTATACCTTTTTGCGCGAACGCCGCTTGGTTCGCCAACAAGCCCGGCTGCAGCGGTCAGAAAATTCCCAGGCCCTGGCGGCACGTTGACACTTTTGGTGTTTGTTCTGGTTCCTGTTCTTAAACCGGCATCGATACCGTTGGCGCAAACACTAAGATGTTAGCCCTAACCTCGTGAATTAAACGCTGTTAGCGGTAACGATCACTGTTTACATTTGCCCCTTGGCTGCTATGACGCAGGCATCTTTTGTTGCAGCCAGGGACCGTCCACATGAGCACGATTATCGACATTCACGCCCGCGAGATCCTCGACAGCCGGGGGAACCCCACGGTTGAGGTCGATGTGATCCTGGAAGACGGCACCATGGGCCGCGCGGCCGTGCCATCTGGTGCCTCCACAGGTGCTCACGAGGCGGTAGAGCGTCGCGATGGCGACAAGGGGCGTTACCTGGGGAAAGGCGTGCTGGAAGCCGTTGCCGCCGTCAACGGTGAGATCGCCGAAGAACTGGTTGGATTTGATGCCACTGAACAGGTTGCCGTTGATGGCGCCATGATCGAGTTGGACGGCACTCCCAACAAGGCGCGTCTGGGCGCCAATGCAATTCTGGGTGTCTCCATGGCTGTGGCCAAGGCGGCAGCCGATTTCACAACCCAGCCATTGTTCCGTTATGTGGGCGGCACATCTGCGCGTGTTCTGCCCGTGCCGATGATGAATATCATCAATGGTGGCGAGCACGCCGACAACCCCATCGACATTCAGGAATTCATGATCATGCCAGTGGCTGCGGATAACATCCGCGAGGCCGTACGCATGGGCGCCGAGGTGTTCCACACCCTGAAGAAAGAGCTGTCCGCTGCGGGCCTCTCCACCGGGATTGGCGATGAGGGCGGCTTTGCTCCCAACATTGCCTCCACCCGTGAAGCGCTGGATTTTGTTTTGAAATCCATCGAAAAAGCTGGCTACCGTCCAGGCGAAGAAATCTATCTGGCGCTGGATTGCGCCGCGACCGAATACTACAAGGACGGCAAATATGTGCTCTCCGGTGAGGGCAAGACTCTGTCCTCTGCCGAAAACGTCGATTACCTGGCGGCGCTGGTCAACGACTACCCGATCATCTCGATCGAGGACGGCATGGGCGAAGACGACTGGGACGGCTGGAAAGCCCTGACCGATGCCATTGGCGACAAGGTGCAGCTGGTCGGCGACGATCTCTTTGTGACCAACCCCGCCCGTCTGGCCGAAGGTATTCAGCGCGGCAGCGCCAATTCCATGCTGGTCAAGGTGAACCAGATTGGCACCCTGACCGAGACCCTAAAGGCTGTTGATATGGCCCATCGTGCTGGTTTTACCAATGTGATGTCGCACCGCTCCGGCGAGACCGAGGATGCGACAATCGCTGATCTCGCGGTGGCCACCAACTGTGGTCAGATCAAAACGGGCTCGCTGGCGCGCTCGGACCGGTTGGCGAAATACAACCAGCTGATCCGTATCGAAGAAGTGCTGGGCGAAGTGGCTGAATATGCAGGCCGCTCAATCCTGAAGTAAAACATGAGCCGGGACAGAAATGCCCCGGCTTTTTCTCTTATCTATTCGGTAGATTTTATGTTCCGGCTTATTGCCCGCTTCTTGATCCGTCGCGCCGAGCGTCGACTAAATGTTTCTTTGGACTATACCCGTGTCATCGCAGAAACTGATTTGGGTCTGTTGGCGCGCTACAACAAGATCTTTGGCTTTCTGGATCCCAACAGCCACCTTCCCCCCGAGGTCTATCATGCGGCACGCTTGACTGGCGCTTTGGCTGCAGATTGCGGCAGTTGTGTTGAGGCTGAAATCAACCTCGCCCGCACCGCTGGTCTTTCCAAAACACTGATCCGGGATATTCTGAAAGAGGGCATGCTCACGCCTGAACTCTCCGCCGTAGTGTCCCTGTCGCGCGCGGTCACATTGGATCGCCAGGATGATCCCGAATCCCGTGAAGCCATTCGCGAGGCCTTTGGTGAGGCCGGGTTGATTGAGCTTAGTTTTGCGATGAACGGGGCGGCCCTGTTACCGGGGATAAAGCGGGCCATGGGGCATGCCACATCCTGTAATCTGGGGCTGATGTCTGGTCTGGACGAAACGGTGCCCTAGGCAGTTTTAAGGTGCTACAATCGTTTGGTCATCAACATGTAGCTGTCGCGCGGTTCGAATCTGGTCCGCTGATACAGCCGCTGAGCGGCATTATTGCTGCGGTCCACTTCCAGGTGCAGCGCTTTGATCCCGGCCTGTGCCAGGGTTTTGGGCAGCTCGATCAGCACCTCAGAGGCAAGGCCGCGGCCCCGTACTGGCGGGCGGATGTAGATTTCATCGACAAAACCATCCATGCCGCCAAACTCCACTGACCAGCCAAAGGTGACAACGATATAGCCGATGGGTGCGCGGGTGGGGCCGATGATATAGGCGACCCCATAGGGAATGCCGTCGAGAAGGGGTTCGATCCCGCCGCGACGTAGCTCTGGTGTGGACCCTATTCCTACCTCGGTATGAAAGGCCTCCACCATTGTCAGCAGTTTTTCCAGATGTTCCGGTCGCGCCAGATGCAGCGCGGCGCTCATAGCCGGGCCAGGCGTTCGGTGATCAGATCAAAAAAACCATCCGCGTCGACATCACCAATGAACATCGCATTGGGGCTGCGGTCGGTGACCCGCCACCAATCGGCAACGGTCATGCCAAGAGTCAGGTCTGACTGGGTTTCGATTTCGACGTTGATATGGCGGCCGGTGAAAAGCTCTGGCTGGATCAGATAGGCGATCACGCAGGGGTCATGCAGCGGGCCACCTTCGGAGCCGTATTTCTCCATGTCAAAGCGTTCGAAGAAATCGAGCATCTCTGCGGTAAAAATGCCGGCTCGGTTGTTCAAATCCCGCAGGGCTTCGATCCGGGCGCGGGTGGTCAGAGCCTTATGGGTGACATCCAGCGGCATCATGGTGATCTGCACGCCTGATTTGAGCACAATATCAGCGGCTTCGGGATCGACATAGATGTTGAACTCGGCGGCGGGAGTGATGTTGCCCACTTCAAAATAGGCGCCTCCCATGAACACAATTTCCTGCACCTTTTCGACAATGTCGGGCGCGGCCTGAAAGGCGGCAGCGATATTGCTGAGCGGTCCAAGCGGGCAGAGCGTTATGGTCTTGGCGGGGGCTGCGCGCAGGGTTTGGATGATGAAATCGACGCCGTTTTCATCCTGCAAAGGCATTTGCGGTTCAAACAGATCAGGGCCATCCAGTCCGGTTTTCCCATGGACTTCTTCGGCGGTAACCAAGGCGCGTGACAGTGGCGCGTCCCGCCCTGCGAAGACCTTGATATCCGCGCACCCGGCAACCTCGCAGATAATGCGGGCATTTTTCTGGGTCAGGGACAGCGGCACATTGCCGGCCACACAGGTGATACCCAGGACCTCGATCTCTTCTGGGCTGGCCAGGGCCAGCAGCAGGGCGACGGCGTCGTCCTGGCCGGGGTCGGTGTCGATGATGATTTTGCGCGCAGTTGTGGGGGCAGTCATGCAGATGGTCCTGAGGTAAAAGGGGAGGGTTGCAGCGCCAGCGCTGAATGTCCAGACGCGCCGATGGGGCTGGCTCCCGGAATTCTGAATATTTTTGGAAAGGTGAAGTGGGATCAGCTCTGGCGGCGCTCGTCCGCCTTGACCGCATCCCAAAGCGCATCCATTTCCGCAAGATCACTGTCTTCGGGGCGCTTGCCGATTTTTGCCAGTCTGGCTTCGACGCCTTCGAAACGGCGGATGAATTTTGCGTTGGCCTGGCGCAGGGCGGCTTCCGGCTCCACCCCGAGATGGCGGCCAAGATTGGCCATAACAAACATCAGATCACCAAACTCCTCTTCCACCTTGTCTTGGGTGAGGTGATCACGCGCTTCGACCAGTTCGGCGGCTTCTTCGCGGATCTTTTCGATGACCTGGGAGGTTTCTGGCCAGTCAAATCCGACGCGAGCGGCGCGTTTTTGCAGTTTGAAGGCGCGCAGCAGGGCTGGCAGGCCCGTGGCAACCCCGTCCAGGGTGCCCGTTTCCTGGTTTCCGGCGCGTTCAGCGGCCTTGATCGCCTCCCAGTCGGCGCTCTGTTGTTCCGGGCTCTTGTCGCGGCTTTCTGCGCCAAAGACATGCGGATGGCGCGCGACCATTTTGTTGGACATGGTGGTGACCACATCCTGAAAGGTGAAATGCCCGGCCTCGGCCGCCATCTGGGCGTGAAACACCGATTGGAACAACAGATCCCCCAGCTCGCCTTTCAGCTCGTCCCAGGCCTCGCGTTCGATGGCATCTGCGACCTCATAGGCCTCTTCGATGGTATAGGGCGCAATGCTGGCAAAATCCTGTTCGATATCCCAGGGGCAGCCCTGGTTGGGGTGGCGTAGCGCGCGCATGATTTCCAACAGGCGTTCAATGCCCGCGGTTTTGTCATGGATCAATGCGGGGTCATAGGCGGGGGCGAGGGGTGTGTCGGGCATTGCAGCTGCTCTTGTTCCTGTGTCAGATGCATCAATCCCGAGTCTCACACAGGAGTCCACCCCAATGGCCATCGTGAACCGCATTGCTGATTATGCCAACGAGATGAAGACATGGCGTCAGCATCTGCATCAAATCCCAGAATTGGCGCTGGATTTGCCCAAGACTGCGGCCTATGTGGCCGACCGCCTGCGCGAGATTGGCGTCGATGAGCTGCACGAGGGTATTGCCACCTCTGGCATGGTCGCGATTATCAATGGTCAGGGCAATGACGATGGCACCGGGCCAACCATTGGCCTGCGCGCAGATATGGATGCGCTGCCGATCCCCGAAGAAACCGGTCTCGACTATGCCTCTGGGCATGAAGGAAATATGCATGCCTGTGGCCATGATGGTCATACCACCATGTTGTTGGGGGCTGCCAAGTATCTGGCAGAGACACGCAAGTTTTCCGGCCGGGTAGT
This sequence comes from Pseudophaeobacter sp., assembly GCF_039971195.1. GTDB lineage: Bacteria > Pseudomonadota > Alphaproteobacteria > Rhodobacterales > Rhodobacteraceae > Pseudophaeobacter. The sequence continues at coordinate 6,862 of NZ_JBDWPJ010000021.1, read as the reverse complement.
GTTGATCTTTCAACCCGCCGAAGAGGCCATAGGGGGTGCCCGCATCATGGTGGAAGAGGGCATCATGGAGCGGTTCAATATTGGTGAAGTCTATGCGCTGCACAACACGCCAGGCCTGCCGGTCGGCGCCTTTGTGACTTCTTCCGGTGCCCTGATGGCGGCAGTGGATACTTTTCATATCAATATTCAGGGGCTCGGTGGCCACGGCGCAATGCCGCATGAGACCCGCGATCCGGTGATGGCCGCCTGTGGTATCGCCCAGGCCATTCAGACCATCATTAGCCGCAATCATCACACCTTGGAGGATCTGGTGGTTTCCGTCACCCAGATCCATACTGGCACTGTCGACAATGTGATCCCCGATACCGCCTATATCAATGGCACGGTGCGCAGCTTTAACCCTGAGGTACAGTCTATGGTGATGCGCCGCATGGAAGAGATCGTGGCGGGGCAGGCGGCGAGCTATGGCGTCACAGCGGAGCTTGAGTATGAAATCGGCTATCCCGCCACCATCAACAACCCGGAAAAAGCCGGGTTCGCGGTAGATGTGGCCCGTGAAATCTCTGGCGCGGATAATGTCGAGCCTGAAGGCGGGCGCGAAATGGGGGCCGAGGATTTCTCATATATGCTGAATGCCCGCCCCGGAGCCTATCTGTTTTTGGGCCAGGGCGAAGGCGCCGGGCTGCACCACCCTAAATACAACTTCAACGATGAGATCGCCCCTATTGGCGCGTCTTTCTTTGCCCGGTTGGTGGAGCGCGCCCAGCCTTTGGGGTGATCTGATCCGAGCAGAGGTGACAGGGGCTGGAAAACCAGCTATCTCAACCCTCAGAATATGATCAAATTAATCTTGCCTTGGATCCGAGCCGATGTGTTCTGAACCAGGGCAGGGATTTTGCAGGGGAATGGGACCATGGCACTGGAAGATGCAAAGACGCAGGTGGATCAGGCTTTTACACGCGACGACCTGAAGGGCCTCAGCTTTGAGAATACCTTTGGCGGGGCGCTGTCCTTTTTGCGACGACGCTACAGCAAAGATCTGACCCATGCGGATATCGCCGTTACTGGCGTGCCCTTTGATCAGGCGGTGACCAACCGCCCTGGCACCCGTCTGGGGCCACGGGCGATCCGTGAGGCTTCGGCCCTGCAAAGCCCTGATGCGCCCTATGGCTGGGGCTATGATCCCTTGAGCGAACTGGCGATTGTAGACTATGGCGACCTCGCCTTTGATTATGCAAATGTGCCAGCCTTCCCGGATACGCTGCGCGACCATATTCGGGGTATTCTGGCGTCCGATACGGCCTCGGTAACCCTCGGGGGGGATCACTACATCAGCTTTCCGATCCTGAAGGCCTATGCCGAGAAATACGGCCCGATCTCGCTGTTGCAGTTTGATGCCCACACCGACACCTGGCCGGATGATGATTTCACCCGCGTCGATCACGGCACCATGTTCTACAAGGCGGTGAAATCCGGGATCGTTGACCCGGCTACCTCGGTGCAGGTGGGGATCCGTACCACCAATGAAGACACCCTTGGGGTCAATATCATCGACGCGCCGACTGTGCATGAGATCGGCCCGGTGGAAACCGCACGTAGGATCAAAGCCATCCTCGGCGATCGCCCGACCTACCTCAGCTTTGACATCGACGGGCTGGATCCAGCCTATGCACCGGGCACCGGCACACCGGTTTGGGGCGGGCTTACCTCGGCGCAGGCAGCCCGCATCTTGCGCGAGATCGCAGGTATCAATATCAAGGGCGGCGACGTGGTGGAGGTTTCGCCTCCGTTTGATACCACAGGGGCAACTGCAATCGCCGGGGCCCATGTTGCAATGGAAATTATCTGCCTGCTGGGCTGGAATATGAGAGACAATGGCTGAGTTTAATCAACCGATTAGTGGTAACGATCTGGCGCGGTTTTCCGGGCCTGGGACTTTTATGCGCCTGCCGCAGGCAACCTCGCTTGAGGGGCTGGATGTGGCTTTCCTTGGTGTGCCGATGGATATTGGGACCTCTTGGCGGTCTGGCACGCGATTTGGTCCCAAACAGATCCGCGCCGAAAGTGCCATGCTGCGGCCCTATAATATGGCGACTGGGGCGGCGCCTTTTGACAGTCTGAACGCTGGCGACATTGGCGATCTCGCGATCAATACCTTCTCGCTCAAAGAATCCCTACGCATTATTGAAGAAAGCTATCAGGCGATCCTGTCTGGTGGGGTGATCCCCATGGCGATGGGCGGGGATCATTCGATCACCCTGCCAATCCTGCGGGCCATTGCCGCCAAATACGGGCCGGTTGCCCTGGTGCATGTCGATGCCCATGCGGATGTGAATGACGACATGTTCGGCGAACGCGAAACCCATGGCACCGTGTTTCGCCGCGCCCATGAAGAAGGTCTGATTGTCGCCGATAAGACCTATCAGATCGGCATTCGTGGTACTGGATACGGTGCGGATGATTTTACCGAGGCCCAGGGCTGGGGCTTTCAGCATTTCCCGGCGCAGGAGCTCTGGGGGCGCTCGCTGCACAATATGGGCGCTGAAATTCGCCGCGATATTGGCAACCGCCCGGTCTATGTCTCTTATGACATTGACAGTTTGGACCCCGCGTATGCGCCCGGCACCGGCACGCCTGAGATTGGCGGATTGACGACGCCGCAGGCGCTGGAGCTGATCCGCGCCCTGAAGGGGCTCAATATCGTTGGCTGTGATCTGGTGGAGGTCTCGCCTCCCTATGACACAACTGGCAACACGGCGCTAACTGCGGCTAATTTGCTTTATGAGTTGATGTGCGTTCTACCCGGCGTGAAGTCACGCTAAGCTCATGTTAGCGCCCTATCTGATCACAGAGGGCCAGAGAGCAGAAAGAGGGCTGAACCAAGATGGGGAAGATTATGATGCTGGTTTGGGTTTTGCTCGCCGCTGTGGTGGTGGTGATTGGCTTTATCAGATTGGCGCCGGTTGATCCCTTTGATTGGAACACCCAGCCGGAACTCTCTGAAGACAAGGAGTTTCGCGGCGGCGTCTTCAAGGTGGTGCGTTCTGGTCCCGAGGGGCTGCGCGATTTTGACCGTATCGCCTCGGCAGCCCCCCGGACCAAGCTATTGGCCGGATCGGTGGAAGAGGGCATGGCCACCTATGTCACCCGCACCAAGGTGATTGGCTTTCCCGATTACACCACCGCACGTCAGGACGGTGATCTGCTCAAGGTCTATGCCCGGTTGCGCTTTGGTCGCTCCGATCTCGGCGTAAACAAGGCACGTATTGATAACTGGCTATCGCTGATGCCGCCCTCGGCGGACTGAACTCTGCGCCGTTTTGTACGAATGATGCGCATGGCTAGCTCTTATAGGGTCGGCGGTGTGGCGGGCAGGGCTGAGAACCCCGGTATATTCTCCCGCAGACTGGCAGAGAGGCAATTGGCCTGCACCTCGCGCCACATCGGCACATTAAGCGACATCTGACACTGCGCCATGAACTGGCGTCCATCGACATCCAGGCAGCGGATCTCTCCCAGATCGACACGCGCCCCGGTTTTGTCGGTACAATAGCAATCAATGACCTTGCCACCGGGCCCTACGACATCCGCCAGCGCAGTCGATGCTGCGGTGATCAGCGCGAATGTGACAAGGGCTCTGGCATGTTTCATGGAGCTAGCATATCACAGAAGCAATACACTGCCAAAGCGGCAGGATGACACTGCAGATAGGAATGAGGCACGGATGATCCCCCAAGAGCGGCTAGAGCAGATCCTGCAACGGTTTCAGTATCTTGAAGCCGCAATGGCCGAGGGTGTCAGCGGTGCTGATATCGCCAGCCTAGCGCGGGAATACTCTGAGATCAAACCGGTTGCGGAGCAAATCAGCGCCTATCGCCAGCTACTGACCGATTTGGAAGATGCCAAAGCCATGCTGGCGGATCCGGATATGAAGGAATTGGCCGAAGAGGAAATTCCAGCCCTGAAGGCGGCCTTGCCCGAGGCTGAAGCCGAGCTGCAACTGGCGCTCTTGCCAAAGGATGCCGCGGACGTGCGCCCGGCAATGTTGGAAATCCGCCCTGGCACAGGCGGAGACGAGGCAGCCCTTTTTGCGGGGGATCTGCTGCGGATGTATCAGCGCTACGCCGAGGCGCGCGGCTGGAAGTTCGAGATCATCGAAGAACAGGCAACGGAGCTTGGCGGCATCAAAGAAGTGGTGGCCCATATCAAAGGCGAAAATGTCTTTGCCCGGATGAAATATGAAAGCGGCGTGCACCGGGTCCAGCGGGTTCCTGTCACGGAAAGCGGCGGCCGTATCCATACCTCGGCGGCAACGGTGGCAGTGCTGCCCGAGGCCCAGGAAGTGGATGTGCAGATCGATCCCGGCGATATCCGCATTGACACCATGCGGGCCTCTGGCTCGGGGGGGCAGCACGTAAACACCACGGATTCTGCCGTGCGTATCACCCACCTGCCCACCGGGGTCATGGTGGTCAGCGCCGAGAAATCCCAGCACCGAAACCGTGAGATCGCCATGCAGGTTCTGCGGGCCAGGCTCTATGATCTGGAGCGTCAGCGGATTGACGGAGAGCGTTCTGCTGACCGTGCCAGTCAGGTCGGATCTGGCGATCGGTCTGAACGGATCAGAACCTATAACTTCCCGCAGGGGCGGATGTCGGATCACCGGATCAATCTCACGCTTTACAAGCTCGACCAGATCATGCAGGGCGACCTGGAAGAGACAATCGATGCGTTGACCGCAGATAATCAGGCCCGCCTTCTGGCCGAGATGGGGCAATGACCAAAACTGGTGTAACTGCCGCCCAGGCCATGGCCGCTGCCGCAGCGCGGCTGCGTGCAGCAGGCGTTGAAGACCCGGCCCGCGATGCTCGCGTCTTGCTGGCTCATGCGGCCCAGATCGAAGCCAGTCGCGTCACGCTGATTGCGCCTGAGGAACTGGCGCCGGAAGTGGCTGACCGTTATGAGCAGCTGATCGCCCTGAGGGCGGTGCGGGTGCCTGTCTCGCATCTGCTTGGTGAACGGGAGTTTTATGGCCGTCGTTTCAAAGTCTCCAAGGATGTGCTGGACCCGCGCCCCGAAACCGAAACCCTGATCGAAGCAGCGCTGGCGCGGCCTTTTGAACATATGCTGGATCTTGGTCTCGGCTCTGGCTGCATCCTGGTGACACTGCTGGCGGAAACCGCCCACGCCACCGGGCTAGGCGTGGATCTCAGCGAAGCGGCCTGCCTGCAGGCCAGCGCCAATGCAGTGCTGCACCGGGTAGAGGCGCGTGCTGACATTCAGCAGTCGGATTGGTTTTCCAATGTGACGGGGCAGTTTGATCTGATCACCTCCAACCCGCCTTATATTGCCCTGGATGAGATGGCGGGCCTGTCACCAGAAGTGCGCGGTCATGAGCCTGATCTGGCACTGACCGATGGCGGCGATGGGCTGGGGGCCTACCGTGCCATAGCAGCAGGTGTGCGGCAGCATCTGTTGCCCGGCGGGCGGCTCTATCTTGAAATTGGCCCCAGCCAGGGGCAGGCAGTGTCAGATTTGCTGGCAGGGGCGGGGCTGGTTGAAATCGGCGTTCTGCCGGATCTGGACGGGCGCGATCGCGTGGTTTTTGCCCACAATGTCGCCTGAGGCGTCATTTTGTTGCGAAAATTTCTGTTTTTGAAAGAAACTTGCGGAAATATGAGATGCGCCCCTTGTCTGAGGGCATAGAAAATGGTTACTCAAGTTGTCGCTCAAAAAACGGCGAGGTTACTCTACCTCCCAGCGACACCAAGCCCAAAATAGTCGATCATCCGGCGCAAGGATGCGCTGAATTGGATCCATGACACATGAAAAATAGGCTGACGTTAGGCATATGAGATCGTCAAAATCACGTTCGCGTTCCAAGTCGAACCGGAACCGCCCCAATGGGGTCAATGTTGTAAACCGCGTCTTCGACAGCTCCGGCCCAGAGGGCAAGGTGCGCGGGACGCCGCAGCAGATCATTGATAAATACAACCAGCTGACGCGGGATGCTCAGCTGAGCAATGACCGTGTGGCGGCTGAGAATTTCCAGCAACACGCGGAACACTATTTGCGTCTTCTGAATGAAGCGCAGCGCGAGATCGATGCGCGCCGCGAAGATCAGGAACGGCAGAACCGGGAACGGCAGGCCGATCGGGATCGCGAACGGGCTGAACGGCTCGAACGGCAAGAGCGCGAAGCCACCGCCAATCAGAGTGCTGCACAGCAATCTGGACAACCACAGCCAGCCCATGCCTCCTCAGAACAGTCCCAGGGTGCTCAATCTGGTTCTGGCCAGCGGGCGCCAGCGGCACCCCGTCAGGACCCGGCCCATGCGCCGCAGCCCGATGTGATTGATCCGCGGGATGCTGCGAGCAGCCCGGCGCAGGACAGCGGCCTGGTTGAAACCCCCGAAAGCAAAGGCCAGGAGCCAGCGCAGGCGGCCAAGAAACCAGCTGCCCGCAAGCCACGTGGCCGCAAGCCCGCGCCAAAGCCACAGGTTGAAGGCGGCGAGGCCGTTGCGGGTGAGGCAGAGGCTGGCGCCGCAGCAGATGCCCCAAAAGAGGCCAAGCCAAAGCGCGCACCGCGTGCCCGCAAGCCCAAGCCGAAACCAGAAGGCGCCCCGGAAGCCGCTGAATAGGGTTTTGGGAGATGGACAATAGAAAACCCGGTGCCTTTGTTAAAAGGGCGCCGGGTTTTCTTTGGGTGGTCTTGAAGCTTGGTCTCTGCGAAGGGCTGTCTGCTGCTAGTCCAGGGGCTTGATGCTGCGTGCCAGGGCGCAGAACTCTTCGAGGCTGACCTGTTCGGCCCGTTCTGTCGGAGCAATTCCAGCTGCTTTCAGGTGGTCTTCGATCCCAGGGGC
>NZ_JBDWPJ010000020.1:0-12689 GCF_039971195.1 Pseudophaeobacter sp. | reverse complement strand
GAGAGGAGTTCACCAGAGCCCTGCCTTGTGTATTTTTCTCACCGCGCCAGGCACCAGGCTGCTCAGATCACAATCATACGCAACCGCGCCGCGCCTTTGCGCGGCGCCGGGCCCAACGGGAGGCGGGCATCTGTGATGCCCAAACGACGGGCGGGAGCCCCCCATAAACCTTGCCGCTACTCACCTCGACTGCGTGCAGACGAAGGTCGTCTCAAAGATCAAACGTGGCAAAGACCGGCGCGTGATCGCTGGGTTTTTCCCAGCCGCGCGCGGCGCGCAGCACCCGGCTGGAATGGGCCGCCTGGCTGATATCCCCGGTGGCCCAGACATGGTCCAGACGGCGCCCCTTGTCGGCGGCATCCCAATCCTTGGCCCGATAGCTCCACCAGCTGTACAGCAGCCCCTCAGGGATATCCGCGCGGGTCACATCACCCCAGTTCCCGGCCTCCTGCACCTCTGCCAGCAGATCCACCTCAACCGGCGTATGGCTGACGATCTTCAGCATCTTCTTGTGATCCCAAACGTCATCTTCGCGCGGGGCAATATTAAGGTCTCCGACCAGAATGGATTTCTCGGGGCGCTCCGCCTTGAACCAAGCCCGCATTTCAGTGAGGTAATCCAGCTTCTGGCCAAATTTCTCGTTCACCTCGCGGTCAGGCTTGTCGCCACCTGCGGGTACGTAGAAATTATGCACCGTCACCCCATTCTCCAGCCGCCCGGCAATATGGCGGGCATGGCCAAGCTCGGCAAAGTCTTTTGAGCCCGCCTCTTCGATAGGCAGCCGCGACAGGATTGCCACCCCATTATAGCCCTTCTGGCCACGGGCCACCATGTGGCGATAGCCCAGCTCGGCAAAACCTTCTGTCGGGATCAGCTCCACCGGGCTTTTGCACTCCTGCAGGCACAGCACATCCGGGCCTTCCTCGCGCAGCAGTTTCTGCACCAGCCCTTCGCGCAGGCGGACTGAGTTGATGTTCCAAGTGGCGAGGGTAAAGGCCATGCTGCGTCTCTCTTCCTAGATGAGTTGCCTCGAACATGCATGAACAGAAGGGGAACCTCTAGAGTGGAAAACCAGTGGTTGCGGTTTTTTTCTCCCTGCCCTGCCTTCGAGGTGAAATTCTCTTGCCATTTTTCACCAGATTTCCCAGATGTGCCAAAACAGCTCGCAGCCAAAGCGCAACCAAAGAGGCCCAGCCACTTGCCACTCAGTACCGTCCTTGGGCAACGTCCGGGGCACCCTTACAAAAAGGCCTATGACTGGTGGCCGCCGCCCGGACGGGTCCTGCTGGGCTGAGCCCTCAGCCATCCCCCCCCTTTAGACCTGTCCAAGCATGCCAAAGCGCATGCGCCTTTATGGAGGCCACCTCATGGCCAATGCATCCCTGCGTTCTGACGACGCTCTTGTTCACCTCACCTTTGCCGATGGCAGCAGCGCTGATTTCCCCTATATCTGGCTGCGCGACAATGACCCCGCCGGGTTTCATCCCCAGACCCAAGAGCGGATCACCGATCTGACCGCCATCCCGCTGGATATCACCCCTGAAAAGATCGAGACCACCAGTAAGACCCTGACCATCTGGTGGCAGGGCGAAGACACCGTCACGGCCTTTGATCTCGACTGGCTTTCTGCCCGGCGCCCCGGACAATATGCCACCGACCCGGCCCGCACCGGGTTTCTCCCCTGGCGTCAGGATCTGGGCGCTGCCGGCGTGCCCCGCGCCAAGGCCAGTGAGGTTCTGGCCTCGAATGCGGCCTTGCAGGACTGGCTGGTTGAAACCCAGACCTTTGGGTTTTCCATCGTTGAAGGGCTGGCCGACAGCACCGAGGCCGGCATGGATGTGGCCCGTCGTATTGGCTTTCTGCGCGAAACCAACTTTGGCCAGACCTTTGAGGTCCAGTCCAAACCAAACCCCAACAATCTGGCCTATACGCCCATTGCCCTGCCACTGCACACCGACCTGACCAACCAGGAATTGCCACCGGGTTTTCAGTTCCTGCATTGCCTCACCAATGAGGCAACCGGCGGGGGGTCGCTGTTTTGTGACGGCTACGCCATCGCCGAGGATCAGCGCCGCGCGGATCCTGAAGCCTTTGAACTGCTGGCCGAAACCTCAATCCCCTTCCGGTTTCACGATCAGGACACCGATATTCGCAACCGCAAGAAGGTCATCAATCTTAACGAAGCAGGCGAGGTGATCGAGATCTGCTTTAATGCCCATCTGGCCGATATTTTTGACCTCGCGCCTTCGCTGATGACCCGCTACTACCGCGCCTATCGCCAATTCATGATCATGACCCGCAGCGCCGACTACCTGGTCACGCTGAAGCTCAAGGGCGGCGAAATGGTGGTCTTTGACAATCGCCGCGTGCTGCATGGCCGCGATGCCTTTGATCCGCAAACAGGATTCCGCCATCTGCATGGCTGTTACGTTGATCGCGGAGAGTTTGAAAGCCGCCTGCGCCTGCTGCAACGCTAGGGCAAAAAAAGGGCCGGGCGACTTTGCCCGGCCTAGTCCAACAGGGAGGTGCATATCATGACCCGGATATGCGCGGGATGTGAACATTTCTAAACATGACCAGTAAATGCGTCATTGATTTACATCAAGTTAACGAAACGCTAATTTATCAGACGATATCCACCAGATTCCGTCACCAGAATGCGCGCATTGGAGGGATCGGGCTCAATCTTCTGACGCAGACGGTAGATATGCGTTTCCAACGTATGGGTTGTCACCCCGGCATTATAGCCCCAGACCTCGTGCAGCAGCACATCCCGCGCCACCACACCATCGGTGGAGCGATAGAGGAACTTCAGGATATTGGTCTCTTTCTCGGTGAGGCGGATCTTGCGATCATCCTCGGTCATCAGCATCTTCATCGCCGGTTTGAAAGTATAGGGCCCTAGCACAAAGACCGCGTCTTCTGACTGTTCGTGCTGGCGCAGCTGGGCGCGGATGCGCGCCAGAAGCACCGGGAATTTGAAAGGTTTGGAGACATAGTCATTGGCGCCGGCATCCAGACCCAGAATGGTATCGGAATCGCTGTCATGGCCTGTCAGCATCAGGATCGGCGCCTTGACGCCCTGTTTTCGCATCAAGCGGCAAAGCTCGCGCCCGTCGGTATCGGGCAGGCCCACATCCAGGATCACCAGATCATAGAGCGCTTCCTTGGCTCGTTCCATGGCACTTTGGCCGCTGTCGGCCTCAAAAACATCAAAGTCCTCGGTCATCACCAGCTGCTCGCTCAGGGCCTCGCGCAGGTCTTCATCATCATCTACCAGTAGAATTTTCTTCAGTTGTGCCATATCTCTAGTCTCCTGCCTCTGCGCTCCTGTTTCCGTGACTGACAGATGCGCCTCCTGCGCGCAAACGACAAGATATGCTGCAAAACCCTCACGCCGACGTGTCTGTAGCGCAGGATTTGTTTCACTTCTGTAGAAATTGAGCCTAGGAATACCCCGTTATACTGTCACGAACCACGAGATGCGCGCATGAGCCTGATGCCAACCACGATCGAACTGCTGGCCCGCGCGCGGGTGGATCTGCGCATGGGGCTGCCTGTTGTGCTCATCAAAGGCAGCCAGGCGGCCCTCGCCATCGCCGCCGAAAGCCTGACCCAGGAGAGGCTGCAAGAGCTGCAGAAGCTCGGAGATGTCACCCTGGCCCTGACCGCGCGCCGGGCCGAGACCCTGAAGGCCCGTGCCTATGACGGCGATACCGCCCGTATCTGCCTGCCAGAATCCGCCACGCTGAACTGGATTCAGGCTCTGGCGGACCCGGCGGATGACTTGAATTCTCCCATGAAAGGCCCGCTGACCAGCGCCCGCGATGGCTCTGCAGCGCTCCACAGGTTGGCCATTGCCCTGGTCAAATCCGCCCGGCTGCTGCCCGCAGCCCTGCTGGTGCCACTGGAAAGTGGCGTTCGGTTTGCTGCCAGCCATGGGCTCACCCTAGTGCCGCAGGCCGCGGCCGAGCCACTGATGAGCCAAAGCTCGCCGCTGCATGCGGTTGCCGCCGCCCGCCTGCCCATGCAGGCCGCCGAGGCAGGCCGACTGCATATTTTCCGCCCCGAAGATGGTGCCGAGGAGCACTATGCCGTCGAAATTGGCCGTCCCGACCGCAGCCAGCCGGTACTGGCCCGGCTGCATTCGGCCTGTTTCACCGGTGATGTGCTGGGATCGCTCAAATGTGACTGTGGCCCGCAGCTGAATGCAGCACTGGCGCAGATGGGGACCGAGGGCAACGGTATTTTGCTCTACCTCAACCAAGAGGGGCGCGGCATTGGCCTTGCCAATAAGATGCGCGCCTATTCCCTGCAGGACCAAGGGTTTGACACCGTCGAAGCCAATCACCGCCTGGGCTTTGAAGACGATGAACGGGATTTTCGCCTCGGCTCTGTCATCCTCAAGGAGTTGGGATTCTCTCAGGTGCGGCTGATGACCAATAACCCCAACAAGATCGCGATGATGGAAAAAACCGGCATCAAGGTCGCCGAACGGGTGGCGCTGAAGGTGGGGGAAAACGCCTTTAACGCCCAGTACCTGGCCACCAAGGCCGCAAAATCAGGACATATGTTGTGAGGGTGCCCGCCCAAGGGCCTGGCGATCTGGTGCTGACCAAACAGGGGCTGAGGTTTCTTGGCCGCTTGCTGCCTTGTTCCATCGGCAAGGGGGGACTTTCTGAAGCCAAGCGCGAGGGCGACGGGGCCACGCCCATTGGGGTGCATCGCATCGCCGGGATGCTCTACCGTCCCGATCGCATGACCAGACCCGCGCCTTGGGCCCAGGCCATTGGCCCCGGTGATCTATGGTCGGATGACCAGCGCGACAGCCGTTACAACACCCAAGTCACAGCACCCTATCACTATAGCCATGAGTGCCTGCGCCGGGCTGATCCGCTTTATGATCTGGTATTGATACTGGACTGGAACTGGCCAAATGCAGAGCCCGGCAAAGGCTCTGCCATCTTTATCCACCAATGGCGTCGCCCTGGTTACCCAACCGAAGGCTGCATTGCCTTTAACCGCGCTGACCTGCACTGGCTCGCAGGCCGAGTTGTCCCTGGCAGCCGGGTGATTGTGCCAAATCTGGCCTAGTGCCAATCAGGTCTCCGCATAGGCCCGGGCGCCAAAAATGGCAGAGCCAACCCGCACATGGGTCGCACCATGAGCAATCGCCTGCTCAAAATCGCTGCTCATCCCCATGGAGAGCCCGCTCAGACCATTGCGCGCCGCCAGTTCTGCAAGCTGAGTAAAATGCGCCGAGGCGTCTTCTGAGACCGGGGGGATGCACATCACCCCCTGCACCGGCAGATCAAGCGCCCGGCACTCGGCAACAAAATCATCCGTCTCAGCTGGAAGGATCCCGGCCTTTTGTGGCTCTTCCCCTGTATTGACCTGAATGAATAGATCCGGGCATTTGCCCAGCTCCTGTGCCAGGCGGGCAATCGCCTTGGCCAGTTTGGGGCGGTCCAGCGTATGGATGCAGTTGAACAGCTCCATCGCCTGGCGGGTCTTGTTGCTTTGCAGGGGCCCAATCAGATGCAGATCCAGCCCGTCATATTGTTGAGCAAAATCGGGCCATTTGCCCATGGCCTCCTGCACGCGATTCTCGCCAAAACACCGCTGACCCTCATCCAGCACAGAGGCAACCCGTTGATTTGGCTGCACCTTGGACACGGCGATCAATATCGTCGATCCTGTGGCGCGTCCCGCGGCCAACTCAGCGGTCTGAATACGCGATCTAATTTCTTGCAGCGACATTTGGCTCTCTCCGGGTTTTGACGCCAGAACAACACTGTCTGGCAGCAAATGTTACGAGGCAAAGAAAAAGGGCGAGCTCTGTTAAGAGCCCGCCCCCAATTCACGCTAAGCGTAGTTCAGCTTAGAAGCTGAAGTATACACCAGCCTGGAACGAGTCGTCGTTTGTCGAGGCTGCGGAGTTCACGTAACCAGCAACAAAAGTCGCGCCGCCACCCAGGTCGTACTGGTAGTTGATGCCGAAGGAAGTACCGTCAGCTTCAGCAGCGTTTGCGCCACGAGTGGTGGTGCCGGAAACGGTGGTGTCTGCCAGCAGGGCAGCATCAACGTCAGTGGAGTTAACCCAAACGATCAGGTTGGAAGCCGCGCCGATGTCCATGTTACCTTCGAGAGTAACCGAGTCAGCAACATCTGTGGAACCATAGGCGAGTTTCGCGCCGAAGTTGCCCCAGTTACCGCCGGCTGCCAGGAAGAAAGCACCATCGTTGGCGTCCAGAACGGTACCGCCCGAAGTAGTGATGGCGGTGGTGTTGCTTGCGGACTGGTATGCACCAGTCACATAGTAGTCAGAGAAGGAGTATGTCAGCATGACTGCTGTGCGGGCTTCGCCACCGGCTGTACCAGCAACTGTGCCGCCATTACGCTGGCTGTAGGACACGTGACCAGTGAAACCACCAGCCGAGTACAGAGCTTCGATACCGTTGGTACCTGTGCCTGCGGAAGAATATGCATCCCAGATGAATGTGCCGAGGGTGCCTGTTGTTGTGTCAGCACCACGAACTGTCAGGGACTGGAAGCCCATGCCGTCGATGCCTGTACCGGCGGAACGTGCGCCAGTTACATACATGCCAGGAGCATTTTCCATCGCGCCGATGATGTTGCCAACGTTGACGGCCAGGCCGCCATAGGTCACGCCAAAGCGTGCGCCGTTGAATACTGCGGTGCCGGCTGTGCCGTCACGGCTTTCAGCCTGGGCGCGGAAGCGAGCGTTGAAGCCTACGCCACCGTCTGTTTCAGCAGACATGTCGAACTGCAGACGCAGACGGCTGGTGATGTTGGTTTCGGAACGGCCAACAACGGTTTTGTTTGCGGCGTTGTAGTCCAGACCAAAACGGCCATAACCGGACAGACGGACGTCAGCAGCTGCTACGGAAGCAGTGGCGATCAGCGCGGTAGTCGCGAAGAGAACCTTTTTCATCGATTTTTCCCTCGGGTTTAATTCTGATGCCCAAACCGGGGAATCCGGCGTGGGTATGACAAGGGGTTTCGCTTTTTCACCCCCGTTTTGGCAAGAGCAGCCCATCTGCCAGCCAGCATTGCTCTTTGGGATGGTGCAGCTTTGCCACAGTCTTGCTGTGCACCCCAAAAGACTCACGCTGAATCCTGCTGCTTTGTTAACGAATTCCGCCTGAGCGATGGCCGACCCATTGTGAAGCCCCCTGTCGTCTGGGCCATAGTCCAAACCCTCGCAATGTGTTGTGGCCTATATATAACTGTAAGCCACTTCGATTCGCTGGATACCGCCAGCAATCGCTAAACCCCTTGCTCCGCTGCCCGCCGATACGATAGGAGTGCGGCACGAGACTGGCGCCAGGAGCGACGATGACACTGCATAAGATTGTAAAGACGACCCTCATCGGGGTTTTGTGCTTTGGTTTGGCGGCCTGTGGAGGGCGCTCAAAGAGCGGCCCTAGCGGCACCGCGCCTCAAGAGTTCAACAATGATATTGATGCGGCTCAAAGCACCACATCGTCGTTTTTTGACCTGTTTGGCGGCACGCCGGATCAAAAGGTTCAGGTGAACCGCTATCTGTGGAATGCCAGCCTGGATGTCTTGGAATTCCTGCCCGTACAATCTGTTGATCCCTTCACTGGTGTCATTGTCACCGGATATGGCACCCCTCCGGGCAGTGGTCGTTCCTACCGCGCCACCGTCCATATCAAGGACCCGGCCCTGGATGCGCGCTCTTTGAACGTGTCGCTGCAAACCAAAGGTGGGCGTCCTGTGAGCGCCTCGACCACCCGCGCTGTCGAAGACGCGATTCTGTCGCGGGCGCGCCAGCTGCGCATCGCCGACAAGAACCTCTGAGACCCGCGCGACGAAGCTCTGGCACAGAGATCAAAACAACAGTAATACAGGCGCCGGGTCACCACCCGGCGTTTTCATTCTTAAAGGACCTCTCGTGATGTCGCGCTACGCTGCCACCAAAATCGAAGAAAAATGGCAAAAGGCCTGGACTGAGGCCGGTATTTTTGAAGCCAAGCGCGAGCCTGGCAAAGAGAAATACTATGTGCTCGAGATGTTCCCCTACCCCTCGGGCAAGCTGCACATGGGCCATGTGCGCAACTACACCATGGGCGACGTGGTGGCACGCTACAAGATGTCCACTGGCCACAATGTGCTGCACCCCATGGGCTGGGATGCCTTTGGCATGCCTGCAGAAAACGCGGCCATGGCCAGCGGCGGCCACCCCAAGGACTGGACCTACGCAAATATCGAAGCGATGAAAGACCAGATGAAGCCGCTTGGCCTCTCGCTGGACTGGTCGCGCGAATTTGCCACCTGCGACGAAGACTATTATGGCCAGCAGCAGGCTCTGTTCCTGGACTTCCTGGAAAACGATCTGGTCTACCGCAAAAACGCCGTGGTGAACTGGGATCCGGTAGATATGACCGTTCTGGCCAATGAACAGGTCGAAGGTGGGCGCGGCTGGCGCTCGGGTGCGCTGGTGGAACGGCGCGAGCTGACCCAGTGGTTCTTCAAGATCTCAGACTATTCCGAAGAACTGCTCTCGGCGCTGGACACGCTGGAGAACTGGCCCGCCAAGGTGCGGCTGATGCAGGAAAACTGGATCGGCAAATCCCGCGGGCTTCAGTTTGCCTTTGAACGCAGCGATGGCGGCGAGGCGATCGAGGTCTATACCACCCGGCCAGATACGCTGAATGGCGCCTCCTTTGTGGGGATTTCACCGGATCACCCGATTGCCAAAGAGCTGGAAGCAGAATCAGCCGAAGTGGCTGAGTTTGTGGCCGAGTGCCGCAAGGGTGGCACCACCGAAGAGGCCATCGAGACCGCCGAAAAACTGGGCTATGACACCGGCATCCGGGTCAAACACCCGCTGAATCCCGATTGGGAACTGCCGGTCTGGATCGCCAATTTCATCCTGATGGACTACGGTACCGGCGCCATCTTTGCTTGCCCCGCCCATGACCAGCGCGATCTCGACTTCTGCCGCAAATACGATCTGCCAGTACTCAATGCCTTTTTCATGCCAGATGACGTGGCGCCGGTAGAAAACGACGCTCTGGTGCCGATGAAATCGGAAAAAGTCCGCTGGGTTGATCATTTTGCCGGCCTCACCGAGGCCACCGGCGAAGAGGCGATCAATGCAACCGTTGATTTTGCCGAGAAGGCCGGCTGGGGCCAGGGCGTCACCAAATACCGCCTGCGGGACTGGGGCCTGTCGCGTCAACGCTATTGGGGTTGCCCGATCCCTGTGGTCCACTGCCCAGACTGTGGCGTGGTGCCGGAGAAGAAAGAGAACCTGCCCATCGCGCTGCCCTATGACGAAGACGGCAAGGCGATTGATTTCTCGGTGCCCGGTAACCCGCTGGATCGTCACCCCAGCTGGCGCAACTGCGCCTGCCCCGCCTGTGGCAAGCCTGCCCAGCGCGAAACCGACACTATGGATACCTTTGTTGATTCCAGCTGGTATTTCTCGCGCTTTACCGCCCCCAAGGCCGCGACCCCAACCAATCTGGAGGATGCCGCCTATTGGATGAATGTCGACCAGTACATCGGCGGCGTCGAACACGCGATTCTGCACCTGCTCTATGCGCGGTTCTTCTCCCGCGCGATGCAGATCTGCGGCCATCTGCCCGAAAGCGCCAAGGAACCCTTTGACGCGCTGTTCACCCAGGGCATGGTGACCCACGCGATCTATGAGAACGCCGAACGCAAGGATGAGAACGGCCGCTCGATCTACCATTATCCCAACGAGGTCGAAGACCGGGATGGCGGCGTCTACGTCAAGGAGACCGGCGAGAAGATCAAGGTGATCCCATCGGCCAAGATGTCAAAATCCAAGAACAACGTGGTGGATCCACTTGCCATCATTTCGGCCTATGGTGCCGATACTGCGCGCTGGTTTGTGCTGTCTGATTCGCCCCCCGAACGGGATGTGGAATGGACGGCCTCCGGTGCCGAGGCCGCCTATAAGCACCTCAACCGGGTCTGGAATCTCTGCGACAAGATCGGTGAGATGGAGCCCGGAGCCGCGGGTCAGGGCGACGAGGATCTACTGCGCGAGATGCATAAGACCATCCGCGATGTGACCCTGGGCGTTGAAAGCTTTGGTTTTAACGCTTCGATTGCGCGCCTCTACGGTTTCACCAATACCCTGGCCAAATCCAAAGCCGGACAGGCGGCGCAGAAACAGGCCATCATGGTGCTGGCGCAGCTTATGTCGCCGATGGTGCCGCATCTGGCCGAAGACATCTGGGCCCATCAGGGCGGTGAGGGCCTGATCACCACAGCCCCCTGGCCGGTTGCAGATGAGGAGATGCTGGTCGAGGCCTCTGTTACCCTGCCGATCCAGATCAATGGCAAACGCCGTGGCGAAATCACCGTGGCGGCTGATCTCGACAAGGCAGAGGTTGAAAAGATTGCTCTGGCACACGAAGCTGTGCAAAAGGCGCTGAATGGTGGCGCTCCGAAAAAGGTGATCGTGGTGCCCGGTCGTATCGTCAATGTCGTTGCTTAAACTGCCCCTGCTGATCCTGGCACTGGCCGCCTCTTTGGTGGCCGGCGCCTGTGGCTTCTCCCCGGTGCATGCGCCGGGCGGCAGTGGGTCTGCGCTTTATGGCAATGTCGTCATCGCAGTACCAGACCAGCCGAGTTCCAGAGGTGATTCCAACGCCTATTTTCTGGTGCGGGATCTGGAGCAGCGTCTGGGACGCACCAGCAGCGGCGATTTCGCTCTGGATCTGACCCTTGCGACCAGATCCGAAGGACAGGCGATCACCGCCGATAACTCGATCACCCGCTATTCGATCATTGGTGCGGCTGGCTACAGCCTGACCCGGCAATCCGATGGTACCGTGGTTTCCAGCGGCAGCGAGACCAATTTCACCGGCTATTCCGCCACCGGATCCACGGTGGAAACCCTGTCTGGTGAGCGTGATGCCTATGAGCGGCTGATGCGTATCCTTGCGGATCAGATTACCCAGCGGTTGCTGGCCACTGTGGATGTAAGCGCGGTGGAAGTGGCCGCCGCGCCTGCCATCGAATGAAGCTTTCCCCGCGAGACACCGACGCCTATTGCCAGCGGCCGGACCCGAGCAAGACCGGATTGCTGATCTATGGCGCTGATGCCATGCGGGTGGCGCTGAAGCGGCAACAATTTCTCGCAGCCCTGCTTGGCCCCGGCGCCGACGAGGAAATGCGCCTCACGCGCATGCCCGGCAGCGATCTGCGCAAGGATCCCGCTCAGCTCTTGGACGCGGTAAAGGCCGTTGGCTTCTTTCCCGGCGCGCGGGCCGTCTTTGTCGAAGAGGCAAATGACACAGCCGCCCCGGCGATCCTCGCCGCGCTTGAGGAATGGCAACCCGGAGATGCCCAGATCGTGGTCACCGCAAGTCAGCTCAAGGCGACATCAAAACTGCGCAAGGGCTTTGAGGGCCATTCCAATGCCTATGCCACCGGCATCTATGATGATCCGCCCTCCCGGGCCGAAATCGAACGCATTCTGGGCGAGGCCAAGATCCGCGATGTGCCAAGTGACAGCATGTCGGCGCTGACGGATATTGCCAATGACATCGGCCCCGGTGATTTCTCGCGGATGATCGAAAAGCTGTCGCTCTATAAACATGGTGATACAGCGCCGCTCTCGCTGGAGGATATTCTGGCCGTGGCGCCGCAATCCACCGAGGCCGCGCTTGATGATGTGCTCAATGTGGTGGCCGAGGGGCGCACGCCAGAGATCGGCCCGCTGATCAGCCGCTTGCAGTCTCAGGGCACCAATGCGGTGACGCTTTGTATTGGCGCCACCCGGCATTTTCGCACGCTTTATACCGTTGCAGCCGACCCCGGCGGTCCGGCCCAGGGCATTGGACGGTTGCGCCCGCCGCTTTATGGCAAACGCCGCGACAGGGTGCTGCGCCAGTCACAGAACTGGGGGGCGGGCCGGTTGCAACGGGCGCTGACCATCCTCACCGATACTGATCTACTGCTGCGCTCAGCCGGGCAGACCGCGCCGGCCCTGGCATTGATGGAGCGGGCTCTGATCCGTCTGGCTATGCTGGGCCGCACCCGCTAACGTAGCGCCCTTTGGCTGCTCCCTTTGGCTTCCCCTGTAATCTTGTCTTGACCTCCTGCGCCCAGGCTTCATCTTGGCGGCAAAGAACATCTGGGAGGATAGATCATGTATACCGTTGTTGGCACGCCCCTGTCGCGCAGCTTTCGCGTGCTTTGGACATTGGAAGAACTGGGGCAGCCCTACGCGCTGACCCCCGCCCTGCCGCAAAGCCCGGAGATCCTCGCGGTCAATGCGACAGGCAAGGTCCCCGCCCTGCTAGAGGGCGATACGGTGCTCACTGATTCCACCGCGATCATCACCTATCTGGCCGACAAACACGGCAGTCTTACCGCCCCCGCCGGCACATTGGCACGGGCGCAGCAGGATGCCATGACCCAGCGGTTCCTTGACGAGCTGGACGCAACCCTATGGACCGCTGCCCGGCACAGCTTTGCGCTGCCAAAGGAGCAGCGGGTGGCCGAGGTAAAGCCCAGCCTGAAATGGGAATTCAACCGCAACCTGGACCGGATTGAGAGCCAGATCAAAGGCCCCTTTGTGATGGGCGAAGAGTTCACTCTGGCTGATATCGTGCTGACCCACTGTCTGAACTGGGCCTATGGCGCCAAGTTCCCGGTAG
>NZ_JBDWPJ010000019.1:0-6689 GCF_039971195.1 Pseudophaeobacter sp. | reverse complement strand
CCCCCTGTCTAACCCAAAGGAACCCTCCCTATGGACACGCGCCCACCTCTGCCCCCTTTCACCCGCGACAGCGCCATTCAAAAGGTGCGTCTGGCCGAAGATGGCTGGAACAGCCGCGATGCCGCCAAGGTGGCGCTGGCCTATACGCCCGACACCAATTGGCGCAACCGCGCGACATTTGTCACCAATCGTGCCGAGGCTCAGGCCTTTCTCGAAAGCAAATGGATCCGCGAGCTGGACTACCGCCTGATCAAAGAGCTTTGGGCCTTTACCGAGAACCGCATCGCGGTGCGCTATGCCTATGAATGGCATGATGACAGCGGCAACTGGTATCGCTCTTATGGCAATGAAAACTGGGAGTTTGCCGCCAATGGCCTGATGCAGAACCGGTTTGCCTGCATCAATGATCTGCCCATCAAAGAAACGGATCGCAAATTCCACTGGGCCCTAGGCCGTCGCCCTGATGATCATCCCGGCCTGTCTGACCTCAGACTGTGATCTGAACCGACAAAAGAACGTCAAAGACACGGGAGGCGACCCCAATCACTGGGGCCGCCTTTGTCTGATCGCTGTCCTGCCACTAGAGCACATTCTCGCTGCGTTGAAACTGATCGACCCATTTGCGCACATCGACCACGTCAAAATAGACCGCGATCAGCGCGGGCAACACCAGCAGGACCAGAACCATCGAGGCCAAAAGGCCAAAGGCAACCGAAACCACAACCGGCACCAGGGTCTGCACCTGCGGGCTGGTTTCAAACAGGATCGGCACCAGACCGGCAATAGTGGTCGACGAAGACAACAGGATAGGCCGGAAGCGCGCCCGCACCGCCCCCAGCGCTGCTGCGATGTAGTCGTCACCTTCCAGATGGGTCTGGAAAAAGGTCAGGAACAGAATGGCATTATTGACGACAATCCCGGCCAAAGAGGCAAAGCCGATCAGGCTGGGCATCGACATATCCATACCCATTGCCCAGTGGCCCAGAATAGTCCCAACGAGGGCAAAGGGGATCGACAGCATCACCACCACCGGCAAGGAATAGGACCGGAACTGGAAAGCCAGCACCATATAGACCCCCACCAGCCCCAGGAGTAAAAGCTTCATCAGCGAGGACTGCGATTTGGCCTGTTCTTCGGTGGCGCCCGAGATGCCGATCTCGACCCCCGGAAAGGCAGCCTTCAGTTCTGGTGCCAGCTCTGAGGTGATCACCGCTGAGATCTGCGCCGAAGTTACCGTAGCAGTGTCGATCTTGCCCTGAATGCGGGCCAGGGCTTTGCCGTTTTTGCGGGTGATCGTTGGATAGCCCTGCGTCAGGGTCATATCGGCGACCATCGATAGGGCCACCAGCTTGCCATCGCCCACCAGAACCGGGAATTGCTCCAGCTCAGTCACGTGAGACATGCTGTCGTCCAGTTTCACCCGCACTGTCATATTGGACTGATTGGAGCGAAAGCTGTCCGTCTCGGTGCCTTCAAAGGCGCTGCGCAGCTGGGTGGACAGTGCCTGCGGCGTCAATCCAATAAGGTAGCCATATTCATTCAGGGCCAACTGCACTTCTTGTCGCCCGCCGTAGAAATCCTGGAAGGCCTCCACCACGTCGGCGCGTTCGAGCAGCGCATCCCGCAGCACCGTTGAGGCCGCCTCCAGCTCGTCCAGATCATAGCCCGTGAGCTCCACATCCAGATCCAGACCTCCCGGTCCCATTTCTGATTGCGAAAACGACGACTGGATCAGATCCGGGATTGGCCCCGCCGCCTGCCGCCAGGCCTCCAGCACCGCATCTGCCGTGACATTGCGCTGAGCACTTTTGAGCAGGTCCACGGTGATCGTGGCGGTGTTGGAGCCATTGTCATAGACCTCGGAATTCACCGCATATTGCACCAAGACCCGTTCAACCAATGGCGCGCCGCCTTCGGTTTTTGGTGTCAGGTCTGCATCCACCTGGCGCAGCCCAGCGAGCAGTTGATCAACGGTTTCGATGGTGCGCTGCCGCGAGATACCTGAAGTCAGCGAAAAGCGTATCTTGAGCGTGTCGCTTTCGGTCGAGGGGAAACCGATCATCTTGACCGACCCTGAGGCGATCAAGCCAATCGACAGGATCAGAATTGCGCAGACCGATCCCAGTGTCAGATAACGCAAAGAAACAAGCCTAGCGGCCACTGGCAGCACCCAGCGCTCCCGGACCCATTCCATGCCGCGGGCCGCCAGACGGACCTTATGCGCCTCCGGCTTGCCCCCCGCCCCTCCGTGGCTCAGATGGTGCGGCAGAATAAAGAAGCCTTCAAAAAGTGAAATCGCCAGGGTGATCAGCAACACCATGGGAATGAACCGCAAGATCTGTCCCATGTCTCCTGCGAGAAACAACAAGGGCCCAAAAACACAGGCCGTGGTCAAAAACGAGGAGGCAACACCCGGCAATACTTCTAATGCGCCACGGGCCGCAGCTTCGCGGGGGCCGGTGCGGGCGCGCCATTTGTCGATGTTTTCAGCAATGACGATGGAATCGTCCATGATCAGCCCCACCGCCATCAACAGCGCCACCAGGGTGATCATATTGATGGTGATGCCAAACAGGCTCATGGCAAACAGTGTGCCCAAAAAGGACACCGGCAGGGCGGCAGAAATCCACAGAGCCTGGCGCAGAGAAAAGAACAGCCACATGGTAACAAAGACCAGCACCAGCCCCACGGCGATATTCTCCACAATCAGGTTCAGCCGTTCCTCGACCAGTTCGGTCATATTGTTGGTCACTGTGATGCGAAAGGGATCCGGATAGGCGGCGCGCTCTGCCTCCAGCAGCTGCTCCACCTGTTCAAACACCCGAATGCTATCGGTGTTTTTGGATTTGGACACCGAGATGATCGCCGCCTGATCGCCATCAATGAAGGATTCGATGTTTTCATCGGTATCCATCATCTGCACCACAGCCAGATCGCGCAGGCGCACAAAACCACCAGAGGCGTTTTGTAACACGATCAGATCTTCCAGATCGGCGATGGAGCGGCGGGTGTCCGCATAGCGCAACACAAGGCTGTTTTCGTCCAAATCTGCGCTGCCCAGCGGCTGGCTAAGGCTGCGGGCCGAAATGGCATCCACGATCTCGCGTGGGGACAACCCGTATCGATACAGCGCACCTTCATTGAACACCACCTGCAGCTCGCGGTCGGTGATGCCGGATACTGCGATATCTGCAACACCCGGCAGGACCTGCAGCCGGTCAGCCAGCTCGTCGGTGTATTCAATCAACCCCTGTTTTCCTGCAATCCCAGAGACCGCAACCAGCGCCACCAGATCACTGCGGGCCATGATTTCAACGGTGGGGGTTTCAGCGTCGTCTGGAAAATCATTGATACTGGAGACGGCAGAAAAGACATCGTTGAAAAACAAGGTCAGGTCGCCACCCTCTTCCAGCTCTGCGGTGGCTGTGGCCATGCCATCCACTGACAGGCAAGTGAGTTCTGCCAGCCCATTGGTGCCGGTCAGGGCATTTTCCAGCGGATTGCAAATCTCCTCGTCCACGTCGCGCGCCGAGGCGCCGGGATAGACCACTGTTGCCCCGACTTTTGAGGCGGTAAATTCCGGAAAGGTCTCGCGTTCGAGATTGCCCAAAACGCCAATCCCAAGAATACAAAGCAGGGCCATAATCAGGTTGGAGGCCACCGGATGGCGAACAAAGAAGGAGATCATGTCAGTTGCCTTCGGTCAGTGCAGCCACCGGCACCAGTGTCAGTTTCATCCCCGGCACCGGTGGGCTGGGCTGTCCCAATACCAATGTCTCGCCGCCTGTCAGCCCCTGCCGGACAAGCACCTCGCTGCCGATAATCTCTCCGGTCTGCACCGCGCGGATCTCCAGCCGGTTGTCGCTATCGGCAAGGTAGACAAAGGAAGCGCCGTCATCGCCTTGGTGCAGAGCATGGCGCGGCACCGCAATGCTTTCTGGGCGCGGCTGGCTGGAGAACACCACCCGCACAAAACTATCCGTATGCAAGGGAGGGCGCAGCACTCCAGCGCTTGCCTTCAGCGGCTCCGTCACCTTGACGACAATTCCCATTGTCCCGGTTTCAATATCCATGGTGCCGCGCATCCGGACAATCTCTGCCTGCCAGGGGGCAAACCTGTCGGTTGTGGCCAGTTCCACCTGCGCCCCCACGCCTGCGCGGTGCAGGGCGTCGATAAACTGACTGGTGTCAAACCCGCCGTCCTGCTGGATGGAACTTTGCAAACTTCGAAAGACCACTGGACCAAAACTGCCAGGCTGGACCTCGGCCACCACTTCTGCGGCTGCGGTACTGTCCAGTGACAGCAGGCTGTCTCCGGTGCTGACAAACTGGCCGGTCTCGGCGTTCATGCTGGCGACACGACCACGAAAGGGCGCGGTGATGGTGGATTTCTCCAAAGCACGCTCGGCCTCGGCCAGTTCTGCCTGGCGCACGGCCAGAGATGCACGCAGGGCATCCCCCTGTGCCGGGAACAGCGACAGCGTATTGGTCAGATCGGTGACGGAGGTCTGCTGTGCCAGATAGGTCTTTTCAGCCGTATCCACAGAGGCCTGGGTACCAGCCCCGCGCTCCAGCAGCGATCTCACCCGTGCCAGCTCCGCCTCTGCCACTTTGAGAATGCGTTGCTCGACCAAAAGCAGTCGCTCAGAGTTTTCCTCCTGTCGCGACAGCTCTGCCAGCTCGGCCTCCACCGAGGCAATATTGGCCAGCGTTTTTTGCCGTGACAGCTTATTGTCGGTTTGATCTATCTCCACCAGAACCGTGCCTGCCTCAACAATGCTGCCGGTGTTCAAACCGGCAGAGAGATGAACAACCCGCCCCTGGACCTCGGCGATGGCCTCCCAGCTGTGTTCGGCCTCAACCCGGCCAAAACCCTCGGCTGTTACAATGATCTCTCGCGGGACCACCTGTTGCACCCGAACCGCCAGTTCGGCCTCGGCGGGGCTTTCTGGGTCGGGGTCCGCGCCGGAGGTCATCCAGACAAAACCCAAAACACCAATCAGCAGCGGCGGTACAATAAGAAGAGGGCGGTAATTCATCTGCGGAGACCTTTGACTTTAACTCAATACAGAAATGTCGCGGACCAAGCGACACCAGAGCCTATCACGCAGCATCTACCAGGTTCCGTCGCAAATTCTTGGCCTATTCCTCAGAAAAAGCCAGCGGTTTGAAACTCTGCGCTTGCCACTGGTGCAACAGACCGTCTGAGCTAGACCTCTGCTCGGCATAGTCAAAAGCAATTTTGCACAGTTGAACTGATCTTGGTCGCCTGGTTTTCCTCTAGGCGCCAGACTCATTAACTTACAGCCAGAACAAGACCGTTGCAGCAAGAGCTATTGCTGACAGGAAGACCTTTGGGCATCTGTCATTGCGGGTGGCGACACGACGGCAGTCTTTCAGGCGTCCGAACCTGATCTCGATCTGGTTGCGTCGCTTGTATCTCCGCTTGTCGTTGCACGCAGCATGGGATTTATCAGCGGTACAGCGGCCAAAAACGGAGATCGACTATGATGCTCTGCTGGGTCTGCCATCGCTGACATTCCCCTAGTGAGCACGATGGACCAGGCACAGAACAATAAATCAAAACGCATTCCCCCATTATCTATCCGCCTCACAGAAGAGGAGCGTGTACTGCTGGAACAGCGCGCGGGCAGCCTGTCTTTGGCCGGGTACATCAAGTCAGTTGTCTTTGCTGACGGCGCACCGCGCTACCGGTCTCACCGCCAGACACCGGAGCTGGATGCAAAGCTACTGGCAGAACTGCTAACTCATCTCGGTGCCTCCCGCATGGCAAGCAAACTTAATCAGATTGCCAAACACCTGAATCAAGGAACTCTGATTGTTGATCCGGATCAGGACGGTGACTTGAAGGCCGCTGCCACTGAAGTTGCCTGGATACGCAGTACCTTGCTGCAGGCATTGGGGACGAAATCATGATCCTCAGAGTTTCCCAGCGTTCCGGGGTTGCTGCTCTGGCAGATCACCTGACAAATAGCCTCGACAATGATCACATTGAGCTGCTGGAAACACGCGGGTTCATGGCTGAGGATCTGCATGGGGCCTTTGCTGAAGCCTATGCAATTTCCAAAGCAACACGCTGCCGTCAGTATCTGTTCTCACTCAGTTTGAACCCGCCCCAGGATCATGTCGCCAGCGAAGAGCAATTTCTGAATGCCGCTGAGCGCATCGAAGATAAGCTTGGCCTCAACGGTCAGCCGCGAGCCATTGTCATCCCTGAGAAAGAGGGAAGACGTCATGCCCATGTTGTCTGGTCCCGGATTAACGGGGAAGAGCTGAAAGCAATCAATCTGCCGCACTTTAAAAACAAACTGCGCGACATGTCGCGCGATCTTTTTCTCGATCATGGCTGGGAACTGCCCAAAGGACTGCAAAGCTATGGCGCAAAGAGCCCGTTGAATTTCAGCCTGGCTGAGTGGCAGCAGGCCAAGCGCACCGGCATTGACCCCAGAGAGATCAAACAGCTGTTTCAAGCCGCCTGGGAAAGATCAGACAGTCAGGTCGGTTTCAAAAATGCCTTGGAAGAGCGGGTGAGCTTCCCCCTTTGAAGTGGTCCGCCCCTATAGTTAGGAAAGCGGAGGACCAAGTATGGCCATTAAGAGACCCAAGCCGGAAGAGATCGTCGTGAAGTTACGGCAGGTTGAAGTACTGATGGGACAAGGCATGCCCCG
>NZ_JBDWPJ010000018.1:0-1039 GCF_039971195.1 Pseudophaeobacter sp. | reverse complement strand
TGGGCTCGCGGATGGGCTCTCCGGTGAACCCAAGCGGCGCAATGCCCGCGCGGGAAAGCTGATCGCAGAGAAGAAGGACGTCGTGCGCAGCCATGGAGAAGGCAAAATGCAAGCGCATGCCTAGCGGCGCGCTGCCCGTCTCCCACAGGCCAAGCATGGAATTCTCTGGGCTGCCGACCCAGTAAAAGGCCATCCCGCGCTCCGGTATTTCACGGGCCAGGGGCAGGCCGAGTATCTCCTGATAGAACTGCTTGGCCCGCGCCAGGTTGGCGACTGGAAGATGGGTTTCATAAAGGCCGGTTATGCCTGTTGAGATCGCTCTGTCCGCCTTGGGTGCTGGCTGTTTGGAAGCGCTTGGGTTTTGCATCGGGGATCCTTTCATAGGGGGGCAAGCGCACTGTGCTTTCTCAACCCGGCTTGAGGTCAAGGGGGCAAGAGAGAGGGAAGCAAGGCTTGACCTGAGGGCCGGGTCTGGCGTAAGCGGGCCCCAGGTTCGGGTCTCCTGCCTGCCGCAGCTCAGAGTTCTGAGCCATGGTGAAACCCTGGAAAGATCAAGACGACATCTATCGCTCAGATACTGGCGCGCTGGATGGCAATGCGGCTCCCATCACGACTTGCGTGCCCTTATTGGGACGAAACAGATGACTGATTTTTCAAATTTGCCTTCAACGGATGCGTTGAAGCTGCAGGCAAAGCGCCTGCGACAACAGTTACACAACAGCGGTGTTGCGGTTGGCCATTCCAAATCCCTTGAACTGGTGGCGCAGCAATATGGCGCACGGGACTGGAACACCCTGCAGGCGCAGGCGCGTAGCTTGGTAAATACTCCGGCAGGTGATCAGGGGCGCAATCGGCTCGAGTTGCGGGTTGGTGACCGGGTGCGCGGGCGCTACCTGGGCCAGACCTTTGTTGGCGAGGTGCGGAGCCTTTCGCTGATGGGGGATGGGGAGAACCGCCAGATCACCCTGCATTTTGATACCCCGGTGGATGTGGTGCGCTTTGACAGCTTTTCGAGCCTGCGCCAGCGGGTCAAAGGGGT